>NZ_JBSRHE010000004.1:0-130631 GCF_055126295.1 Desulfonauticus sp.
AGAGCTACCGCTTGAGAGAAAAATTGGAAAACTAGGGAGTGGGCAGGTGGGTCAATTTTGTTGTCCGAAAATGGATTAAATTTTTTGGCCATTGACACTTTGAATTTAATCTCTTAAACACCTTTAAAAAGGTAATACTTATTAGAAATTAAACGTGTATTTTTTCATTAAAAATTTTTTATAATATTTTATTTTATAAATAAAATATTATAAATAGTTAATATTTTTTAATATAAATTTAATTTTTATAGATAGAAAAAAATAATTTTTTTATTAAAAATAATAAAAAGTAGTACTTAATGACTGGATGTAAGGGAAGAGAGGTGAAACTCCTCCGCTGCCCCGCAGCCGTAACCGAGGACGAAAGCCACTTGGGCTAAGTTCAAAAACTCAGCCGACAAGCCACTGGGGATTAAAAATAACCCTGGGAAGGTGTGGCAAGTAGGATGATTCGGAAGCCGGAATACCGCTCCAGTTAAAAAACTCGAGGGGGTGAAACAATGAAAACCTTTTTCTACTATCTACTTCTTTAGTTTCTTTAGTCTTTTTAATTTAGCACTTTTCCATTTTCTATCAAATCTTTTATAAACGGAGGTAATGTATTGTGAAAACTCTGGCTTTTGGTTTTCCCAAATTAGGTGAAAATCGTGAATTTAAAAAAATTATTGAAAGTTACTGGAACAATTTGATTGACGAAAAAAAATTATCCAATGAAGTCGAAAAATTAAAATTGAAAATAGCCAAGATATATACTCAAAAAGTAGATATTTTTCCAAGCAATGAAGTTTCTCTTTATGATTTTATGCTCGATACTACAATAATGTTAGGAGCTATACCTAAAAGATTCAAACCCTACCAAGGGTTATCTACCTATTTTGAAATGGCTAAAGGGAAAAAGGCACTGGAATTAACGAAATGGTTCAACACAAATTATCACTATCTCGTACCAGAAATAGAAAAAAATAACTTTTTTCTTTTTAAAAATTTTCCTTTAGAAGATTTCATATTTTATAAAAATAAAGGATACAACACCCTGCCTAAACTCATAGGACCTTTTACTTTTTTAACTCTTTCTAAAGTTTATATCAATAACGAAAGAGAATCAAATCTTAATAAAATTGAGGAAAAAAGCATTTTTGAAAATTTTTTTAAAAAACTTATACCAGTATATAATAACCTTTTAAAAAAAATTTTTGAATTCGAAGCAAATTTAATACTAATTGAAGAACCTGCTTTCGTAATGGAATTAGAAACATGGAAATGGAAGTTAATAAAAGAAGCTTACAAAGAACTATCAAAGACTGGAGCAATATGTGTTCTTACCTATTACGATAGTGTCTCTGAATACAAAAATCTTATTGAACTTCCTGTCAAGGGAATCGGACTCGACTTAGTATCAAATTCTGAAAATCTTGAAAATATTTTAAAATTTGGATTTCCAGATGATAAATATCTCGTAGCAGGAATTATAAACGGAAGACAAGTTTGGAAGGCAAATCTTAAAGAAAAACTTATTCTGATAGAAAAACTTTCTAAAGTTTCCAAAAACCTTATAATTTCTAATTCCTGCCCACTTTACCACCTTCCTATATCATTAGAAGGAGAAAAGCATTTAGCTTCTTCTCTTAAAGAAAAACTTTCTTTTGCTAAAGAAAAACTTGAAGAGCTTAACATCCTAAAAAAGGCAATTGAGGGCAATCAAGATACTTTAAAATTTATTGAAAAAAATGAAAAGATTTTGAACAAAGAATTAGGGAAAAATGAACAAGTAAGACAAAAAATTATAAAACTCTCTGATACAGATTTTAAAAGAGAAACCCCTTATACAAAGAGGATATACATTCAAAAAAACATTCTAAAACTTCCTTTATTACCTACTACAACTATTGGTTCTTTTCCACAAACAGAAGAAGTAAGAAAAATGAGGGCAAAATTTAATAAAGGAGAAATCTCAGAAGCGGAATATAAACTCTTCATAAAAGAAAAAATTAAAGAAACAATAGAACTTCAGGAAAAAATCGGACTTGATGTACTGGTTCACGGAGAATTTGAAAGAACAGACATGGTTGAATTTTTTGCTCAAAAACTGGAAGGCATCGCTACCACCAAAAATGGTTGGATTCTTTCTTATGGTACAAGAGGCTACCGTCCTTCGATAATATATGGAGATGTATTTAGAACCTCCCCTTTAACCTTAGAAGAAATATCCTATGCTCAATCTCTTACTCAAAAACCTGTTAAAGGGATGCTCACAGGCCCAGTAACCATCTTGAACTGGAGTTATTACCGGGAGGATATTTCTAAGGAAGAAATAGCCTATCAGATAGCTTTAGCTCTATGGGAAGAAGTAAAAGATTTAGAAAAGGTGGGGATTAAAATAATACAAATAGACGAACCTGCTTTTAGAGAAGGAGCGCCTATAAAAAGAAAAGACTGGAAAAATTATTTTAACTGGGCAATAAAGGCTTTTAAGCTTTGTTCCAGAGCCAAGCCAGAAACTCAAATTCATACTCATATGTGCTATTCTGATTTTAACGAAATTATAGATTATATATATCAAATGGACTTTGATGTTATTTCTATAGAGGCTTCAAGAAGTAAAGGGGAAATACTTGAAGCTTTCGAAAACTATAAAAACTGGGATAGACAGATAGGAATTGGTGTCTATGATATTCATTCTCCAGCTATTCCAACAAAAGAAGAGATACGAGAAATTATAGAAAGAGCTTTAAAGATATTTCCAAAAGAACTTTTATGGATAAATCCAGACTGTGGACTTAAGACCAGAAAGTGGGAAGAAGTTATTCCTGCTCTAAAAAACATGGTAACTATCAGTAAAAATTTGAGAAAAGAATTATAAAAAGACAAAAATTACAAAAACCTAGCACACAACTGTTACCCAAAAGCCCCGCTCATTGGTGGGGCTTTTATTTCATTTCATATTTTTTATTTATTTTTTTTGGGTTTGCTTCACCTACGCCACCTAAAGCATAAGCGACATCAACCTGGAACTCTTTAATTTTCTTCCCTAACCTATCGCAAACAATCACCTTTAAATCAAACCAAAAAAATAGTTAGCTGAAATAGCTAAAAGAAAACCAATCATACTCTTCTACCTACTCACCTAACACTCAATAAAAATTAAAACCTCAATCCTTGACTTCCTGTATTTAAAAACTTAACTAAAAGTTAGTTTAAACTAATTTTACAAAAAGAGGTGAACTTGATGGAACATATTATTTTAGCAGTGATTATTGGCTTGAGTGTGTTTTTTTTGGGTAAAAGATTCTGGCAAATTTTTAAGGGCCAAAAGGGATGTGGTTGTGCAGGCTGCAAGTGTGGAAAATCTTAAAATCAACCTACTACCACTCTATTTTTACCTTCTTTTTTGGCCAGGTACATAAGCCTATCTGCTCTCTCCACAATGCTTTCTGAAGTATCTTCTGGAGAAACCAGAGTGGCTCCTACTGAAATTGTAAAGCGAAGAACTTTATCCTGATAAAAAGCCTTGCTATGCTCCACGATTACCCTTAACCTATTGGCTACTAACTGCAATTCCTTAAGGCCTTTCACTATGACCAGGCCTAAAAACTCTTCCCCACCAAAGCGGCCAAAGACATCTCCTTTCCTGGCCAGATTTTGCAAGGTTTTTCCCAGCACTTTTAACACTTCATCGCCTGCTCCATGACCATAGGTGTCATTTATCAATTTAAAATTATCTATGTCTAGAAATATTACACCAAAAGAAAAATTATAGCGTTTAAACAAATTAATATTTTCTTCTAGCTTGGTTAATAAATAACGACGATTGGGAAGGCCAGTTAACGGGTCTAACAGGCTACTTTGAGCTAGCTTTTCAAAGTGATTGAGTACAAAATAATCATCATAACTTTCTTGAAATAATTCTAAAACATATTTTTTATCCTGAATATAAACAGGAAAAGTTTTTATTTTTACTCCTACTCTATAACCCTTTTTATGTTGTAAATAAGCCTTGTTCTGTTTAGTTACGCCTTTTCGTAAAGATATTAAAGCTGGACATATTTCTTTACAAAGCTCTCTCCCATCTTCTCCAATATGCACCAGAATATTATCCCGACAGTGCCTACCCACAACTTCTTTTTGTGTATAGCCTGTAATAATTTCTGCTCCCCTGTTCCAGTAAACAATGGTCCTGTCCTCATCTAAAAGATAGGCTCCTTCCCAGAGATTATCTAAAATTTTAGTGCACGCATCTTCTAAAAACATATCTTTTCCCTTTTAGTTAGCAGGGGGCTATCCCCTGCTAAACTTGCATGGCAATAAAATCGCCCATTTGAGAGCAACTTACTTTTTTAAGACCTGGTCTTAAAATGTCTTTGGTTCTATAACCAAAACCAAGGGTTTGTTCAACAGCTCTGTAAATAGCGCCGGCCTCTTCTGAAAGGTTAAAGGAATATTCCAGAAGCATGGCCACAGACATAATGGTGGCAATGGGATTAGCCATATCCTGCCCGGCAATATCTGGAGCAGAGCCATGAATGGGTTCATATAAGCCAAATTCCTTGCCCAAGGAAGCAGAGGGCAAAGTTCCTAAAGAACCAGTAATTACGCCAGCTTCATCAGATAAAATATCCCCAAAAAGATTCCCTGTAACCAGAACATCAAAACTATAAGGCCTGCTTACCAGTTGCATGGCTGCATTATCCACATATAAGTGCTCCACTTCCACTTCTGGATAGTCAACTTTGACTTTTTCCACTACCTGTCTCCAGAGCCTGGACACTTCTAAGACATTGGCCTTATCCACAGAAGTTAATTTTTTCTTCCTTTTTAAAGCCAGTTCAAAGGCAAGCCTAACTATCCTTTCCACTTCTGCTTCTGTATAACGCATGGTATTTATGCCTACTAACTGGCCCTGTTCTTCAAAAATCCCTTTGGGCGTGCCAAAATAAATACCTCCAGTAAGCTCCCTTACCACCAAAAGGTCAATTCCCTTTTCTACAATATCCTTTCTAAGCACACTGGATTCCTGAAGCTGGGGAATGAGTTTTACTGGCCTGAGGTTGGCAAAAAGGCCAAGCTCCTTGCGAATAGCCAAAAGTCCTTTTTCTGGCCTGAGTTCTGGAGGATTATTATCCCATTTAGGACCACCTACAGCACCCAGTAAAATCGCTTTACATTCCTTACACTTTTTAAGGGTTTCTGCTGGCAAGGGTTCACCATACTTGTCTATTGCTGCGCCCCCAATAAAAGCTTCTTCTAGCTTAAGAGTATGCCCAAATTTTTGGGCCACAGCCTTTAAAACCTTTACCCCTTCTCTTACCACTTCAGGGCCAATGCCATCTCCTGGCAATAAACAAATTTCCAATTCCATTTCTAAGCTCCTTTTATCCTGGCTTGAGCAAAATTAATAAGTCCACCTGCATTAATTATTTTTTGCATAAACTCTGGAACAGGGTTTACCTTTATTTTTAGTTGTTTATTTACTATTTCAATTTCCCCTCTTTGGGTATCGATTTTTAGTTCATCTCCCTCAGAAATTTTTTCCACTTCTTCGCCTACCTCTAAAAGCAATAAGCCCATATTAAAACCATTACGGTAAAAAATCCTGGCAAAACTATGGGCAATTACCACAGGAATACCTGCGCCCAAAATGGCCAAAGGTGCATGCTCCCTGGAAGAGCCACAACCAAAATTCTTGCCTCCAACCAGGATGTCTCCTTTAGCCACTTTCTGGATAAAGTTTTCTTCTAACCCAGACAAACAGTGTTTGCCCAATTCTTCTGGGTCTGTGGTTACTAAGAACCTAGCTGGAATAATGGCATCTGTATCTATGTGATCACCTACCTTGTGTGCTTTTCCCTGAAATATCATAACGCCTCCTTAAATATCTTTGGGATGGGTAATTACCCCTGTAAGAGCTGAAGCTGCAGCCACATAAGCACTGGAAAGATAAACTTCGCTTTCCAAACTGCCCATACGCCCCTTAAAATTGCGGTTGGTAGTAGCAAGGCACCTTTCTCCTCCAGCTAAAATGCCCATATGCCCTCCAAGACAGGGGCCACAGGTAGGAGGTCCAACCACTGCTCCTGCTTCCAGGAAAATCTCCAACAACCCTTCTTTTAAAGCCTGTTTAAAGATATTGGGAGTAGCAGGCAAAATAATCAAGCGCACGCCTTTGGCCACTTTTTTACCCCTTAAGACTTCAGCTGCCTGCCTTAAGTCACTAATCCTTCCATTGGTACAAGAACCTATGACTACCTGGTCAATTTTTATTCCCTTTACTTCTTCCACTTCTTTTACATTTTCCGGCAGGTGAGGACAGGCCACCACAGGCTGCAACCCATTGGCATCTATTTCCACTACCTGCTCATACCTAGCCTCTTTATCTGGGAAAAGGGGTTTATCTTCCCTTCCTTTTTCCCTGGTATAAGCCAAAGTCTTTTCATCAGCAGCAAATAGTCCTGCTTTGCCTCCTGCTTCTATGGCCATATTGGCAATGGTGAGACGACCTTCAATATCCAAGAGTTCAATGGCCTCACCCTGAAACTCCAGAGCTCGGTACAGGGCCCCATCTACGCCAATAAGTCCAATTAACTTTAAAATAATATCCTTGGCAGTAACAAAGGGATTTAACTTGCCCCTAACCTTTACCAAGATGGTCTCTGGCACCTTGAACCAGGTTTCTCCAAAGGCCATGGCATAAGCTATATCTGTAGAGCCCAAACCAGTGGCAAAGGCACCCAGCCCACCATAGGTGCAGGTATGACTATCTGCTCCCACCACTATTTCTCCTGGTCCCACCAGCCCCAGTTCTGGCAAAAGAGCATGCTCTACGCCGGCTTCTCCTCCTTCATAATAGTGAAGGATTTCCTGAGCTGCAGCAAATTCTCTAACTTTTTTTACCTGCTCAGCAGACTTAATATCCTTGTTGGGAGTAAAATGATCACAGACCAAAATCACCCTATCTTTAGCAAAGACCCTTGTGGCACCCATCTTTTTAAAAGATTCTATGGCCAAAGGAGCAGTAATGTCATTGGCCAATACCTTATCCACCTTTACCTGTACAATTTGCCCTGGGCCTGTTATCTCTTCCTGGGTATGGGCCTGCAAAATCTTTTCCGCCAGAGTCTTACCCATTTTTCTTTTCCTCCTCTTTTTTTACCAACCTGTTCAAAGCATTGATGTAGGCTTTAGCACTGGCTACAATAATGTCTGGATCTGAAGCTCTGCCCACAGAAGTAAGGTTGTTTTCTTCAATTTTTACTGTAACTTCTCCTTGAGCATCAGTTCCACCAGTAATGGCATTGACAGAGTAGCGTAAAAGTTTAGGCTTTCTACCTACAATTCGCCCAATGGTATTAAAAACCGCATCAATTGGTCCTACACCAAAGTGAGCAAGTTTTTTCTCTTCCCCATTTACATCCATTTTTAATACTGCTGTAGGAATGGCCATATTGCCAGAAATGGCACTTAAATAAATCAACTTATACTTGTCTGGCAATCTAAAAATCTCTTCCAAAACCACAGCTTCCACATCTTCTTCAAAAATCTGCTTCTTTTTATCCGCCAATTTTTTAATGGCCATAAACACCTGGTCCAATTGCTCTTCACTCAAACGATAGCCCAGTTCTTCCAGTTTTTTCTTTACTGCATGCCTGCCAGAATGTTTTCCCAACACAATATCTGAAGAAGTTTTGCCCACACTCTCTGGAGTCATGATTTCATAAGTGGCCTTATGCTTTAATACGCCATCCTGATGGATACCAGATTCGTGAGCAAAGGCATTGGCACCCACAATGGCCTTATAGGGTGGAATGGGTTGGCCAATAATCATGGAAAGTAAACGGCAGGAAGGATATATCTGCTCACTTTTTACATTGGTAAGAAGTTTATAGCGGTCCTCTCTGACCTTAAGGTTCATAATCACTTCTTCTAAAGCAGCATTGCCAGCCCTTTCTCCTATACCACTTAAAGTCACCTCAGCCTGCCTGGCTCCTGCTTTTAAAGCCGCCAGGGTATTGGCCACAGCCAATCCCAAATCATTATGGCAATGAACACTAAAAATAACTTCTGGACCTCTTTTTACATGCTCTATTAAATATTTAATCAGCTCTGCAAATTCATCAGGCTGGGTATAGCCAACTGTATCCGGTACATTTAAGACCTTGGCTCCAGCCTGAACTGCTACATTAAAGACTTGAACCAGATAGTCCCAATCTGAACGAGAGGCATCTTCTGCAGAAAATTCCACATTGGGGCACAAACTGCTGGCAAACCCAACAGCCTCTCTGGTCAGCTCCAAAACCTCTTCTCTACTTTTCCTGAGTTTGTGTTTTAAATGAATATCTGAAGTGGCAATAAAGGTATGAATCCTGGGATTACTGCTCTCCTTAACAGCCTCATAAGCCAGTTCAATGTCCCTTTTCACTGCCCGGCAAAGGCCTGCAACCTGCACTTCCTTTACTGCCCTGGCTATTTCCCTCACGGCCTCAAAGTCTCCAGGACTGGCAGCAGGAAAACCTGCTTCAATAATATCCACGCCCAGACGCTCCAGTTGTCTGGCCAATCTCACCTTTTCCTGCAAATTCATGGTAGCGCCTGGAGACTGCTCTCCATCACGCAATGTGGTATCAAAAATATAGACCTTATCCATAAAAGGAATCCTCCTGTTTGTTTTAGTTAAACTTAAAAAAAGAGAAAAAAATTTTTATGTGGGGGGTTAAGTGCCTTACGAGAGTTCCTGGGGGAACTCCCGTAGGTTGGCCTTTCTTAGGCGTAGGTAAAAAAGGGAATAAGCATAACCAGAAATAAGATATGCTAAAAAGAAAAGAAATCCCAAGAATTTGGGTTCAGAAGCAATAAGGGCAAAAAGGAAAATAACTATTACCGTACTGGTAAAGGGATGATTTTTAACCATTTCTATATCTTTAAAAGATGCATACTTAATGCTGCTGACCATAGTCAAAGCCAGAACAAAAGTCAAACCCAGAGTCAAGGCAGCCAGCCATCTGGGAGTTATAAAGGCGGGCAAATAACTGCTAAAAAAGACAAAAGTAGCCAAAGTACAGGCAGCTGCAGGTATGGGTAAACCTAAAAAGAACTTTTTAGAAAGGGATTTGGTCTGGATGTTAAAGCGGGCCAAACGCAAAGCACCACAGGCCAGAAACAAAAAGCTAATCACCAATCCAATTCGCCCAAAAATATGGGTCTGCCAGAGATAGACCAGCACCGCAGGCCCCACCCCAAAGGCCACTAAGTCTGCCAGGGAATCGTATTGAATACCAAAATCTGAACTGGCCTTGGCCAATCTGGCCACTTTTCCATCTATACCATCAAAAAAACAGCTAATCAAAATGGCCAAGGCAGCTTGCTCAAATTTTCCCTCCAGGGAAAAAAGTATTCCCCAAAACCCCACAAACAAACTGGCTGTGGTTAAAAGGTTGGGTAAAATGTACAGAGATTTATATTTGGGTTTATCCTTATCCATCTTTTTTTCTAGCCAAAATGGTAGCGCCAGCTAAAACCTTATCTCCTATCTTTACCTCTGGTTCATAAGAGGAAGGCAGGTAAAGGTCAACCCTGGAGCCAAATTTTATCAAGCCAAATCTCTCTCCTCTTTGCAGGGCTTCCTCTGGCTTGGCAAAGGAAACAATACGCCTGGCTATAAGTCCAGCAATCTGTACCACTGTCCACAATTTACCTTCTTCATCCTGCAAGAGGATTAAATTGCGTTCGTTATCCTTACTGGCCTTATCCAGAGAAGCATTAAAAAACTTGCCTGGAATGTAAACTTGTTTTTGCACCTGGCCTTTGATGGGAGAACGGTTGATATGCACATTGAAAACATTCATAAAGGTAGAGATTAAAAGCCTATCTTCACCTGTTAAAGGACACTTTGCTGGCTCGATTTTGATAATTTTCCCATCAGCAGGAGCTACAGCCACATTGGCTTCTGGAGGAATAACCCGATGAGGGTCGCGAAAAAAATTCAAAATCAAAACAAAAAGCACAAAGGCCAAAAAGCTTAAAAATTCACACTCCCAAAGGGCCAAAAGCAAGGCTAAAAAACCAGTTACAAGAAGATAGGGCACACCTTCAGGACAAATTCTTGTTTTAGGCTGATACATTTTTTCTCCTTGGTTTTAATTTCTTCTCTTTTTTTAAGCACTTGTCAACCAGGTTGTAATCTGGACCTATTTTTTAGGGCCCAAGTACTGTTTTTTCCACTCTTCCAAAAACAAAAAAGCTGCCTCAATGGGAGTAAGCTCTTCTTGCCCCTGTTTAATAGTATGGATTATATCTGCAAGAGAACTATCCACTTTTAATCCCTTTTCCCGTAAAAAACGCTCTATTTCCAGCCTCACCTCTTCAGGTAAAGAAGAAGTCTCCAGTTTAAGCTCATCCAGAGGCTTTAAGCTCACCTTCTTTTCTAAAAAGGAAACCAGTGTCTGCATTCTGTGGGCATAAGTGTGTTCCCTTAAGGCCCTTGCCCTGGCCCTGGTTGCAATTTCATGCCTTTCCTCTTCCCGAGGTAAAAAATAGTTAATTTTCTCCTTTAAGTCTTCCAGAGACTCAAAGGTAATAACTTCTTCTTCACTAAACAAGGCAGGCAAAAGTTCTCTCCTGTCCACCAGTTGAAAACAACCACACCCTGCTATTTCAAAGGTCCTGGGATTAACAAAATCCCCTTTACTTACCAACTCCTGGTCCTGCAGGCTGGAATGCAGGTTTAAGTTTATTTTAGAGGCATTAAAAATCTTTACCACCTCTTCAGAACTGACCCTTCTTCCGCCTTCTTGCACAAAAGGTTCCAGTAAGGGCTCTCCTTCCCATTCTGTGCCCCAGATCTTTAAATCATACTCTACCAATTCCTTAAAGGCCTTTCTTCTATTGGGATAGCCTGCTCCCATAAAAGAAAGCTCACTGCCATAACGCTTCTTATCCACAATATTTAAGTCCAGAGGCCGATGAAAAGAAGGCAAACACGCCAGAGGGAGATAGAGGTGATTGCTTACGCCTATGTTATTCAAGGCAGAAAAAAAAGGTTCTTGTTGAATCACCGCAAAAACATCATACAAAGGAGCAAAACTTCGCCAATAGGTAAAGAGACGAAAATCCTCCACAAACCACATTACAGAAGGGATATTTTCCTTTTTCAGCCTGAGTAAGACCTGGCGGGTAAGAGGCGCCTGGGCTAAGGCCAGGACAAAACCTGGTTCAAATTCTTCTATTTTAGCCCAAATAGCTTCAGATACTACTTGAATGAACCCCTGTTCCAGTTGCTCCAACCTGGTGGAGTTGATTCTAAGTTGCTTTAAATTTTGCAAAGAAGAATAAAAAAGACCTGAATCAAAGACCTCCACCAGATGTCCCAGTTCCCTTAAACCTTCTGCAGCAAACTTACCTATGGGATAGGACCCTCCATAAAAGGGAAGGACCACCAGCACTTTGTATCTAGGCATTTATCTCCTGCACCAATTCTTCAGTTAAAAGATACATTTCTTCCCCATGCTCAAAACCAAGCAGGTGTAAAAAACCGTGAATGGCCAATCGCCAGAAGTGCTCCTCTGGCTCTTGAGCATAAAGAAAGGATTCTCTGACCACTGCCGGGATACTTATCACCAATTCTCCCAGATAATCTTCCCTTTCTGCTGGAAAACTAAGTACATTGGTAGGTCCAACGCACTGCAAAAACTTTTCATTTAGTTCTGCCAGCAAGGCATCTTCCGCCAGAATAACTTCCATCCCCTTGGAAGAACAGGCAAACTTATCCATCAAGAACAAAAATCCCTCTTTTATTTCCCTGGGACTTAAATGCACTAAAAAAAGAAGATTGGTCTTAAGACTTATTTCCATTGTCATTGGGAGCAAAATTTTCGTAAGCCTCTACTATTTTTCCCACCAAAGAATGCCTGATTACATCCTTTTGGTCAAAATAAATAAACCCTACTTCAGGTAAGTTTTTTAAAACTTGACTGGCCTGAATAAGCCCGGAGGTAACCTTTTCTGGCAGGTCCACCTGAGTAATATCTCCAGTAACTACCATTTTGGAATTAAAGCCCATGCGGGTCAAAAACATCTTCATCTGCTCAGAAGTAGTATTTTGAGCTTCGTCCAGAATAATAAAGGCATCATTGAGAGTGCGTCCACGCATAAAGGCCAAAGGAGCCACTTCTATCTGGCCACTATCTAACATTTCCTGTACTTTCTTAAAATCCAGCATATCATTTAAGGCATCATAAAGAGGTCTTAAGTAGGGATTTACCTTTTGCACCAGATCCCCGGGTAAAAATCCCAGTTTCTCCCCGGCTTCCACTGCTGGCCTGGTCAAAACAATCCTTTTGACCTTATTTTGTAAAAAATAGGCCACAGCTACAGCCACAGCCAAATAGGTTTTACCTGTGCCTGCAGGGCCAATGGCAAACACCAGATCCTTTTTCTTAATGGTTTCCAGGTATCTTTTCTGGGAAAGAGTCCTGGGCGAAATGACCTTTTTCCCAGCTACGGTTAAAACCTCTTCTTTAAAAAAACGATGTAAATCTGTTTTGTTATCTTTAGCCAGGACCTTTAAGGAAGCTTCTACATCAGCAGGATAAACTTTATATCCTTTTTTCAACAACTGGTACAACTCCAGAAGACACCTCTTGGCCCAACTAAGGTCCTCTTTATTTTCTGACCGCAAGATAAGTGTATTTCCCTTATTTTCCAGAAAAACCCCAGTTGTCTTATGGATTAGTTCCAAGTGCGAACCCAAAGGACCAAACAAGTCCACCAGGACTTTTTGGTCTTCAAATTCTAAAATTTCTTCTTTCATTCCTTTTCTTTATTCTTCCTCCCCATTGGTAATTTTATAGTTTTCTCTTTTAGCCTGTCTTACAATGGTACCTGGAGGCACATCATGGGTAATCCATACATTACCGCCAATAATAGAGCCTTTGCCAATGGTTACCCTGCCCAAAATGGTAGCACCAGCATAAATAATTACATCATCTTCCACAATAGGATGCCTGGGAAGACCTTTGATAAGAACATTTTTCTCATCTTTGGGAAAACTCTTGGCTCCCAAGGTAACTCCCTGATAGATTCGCACATTATTGCCAATAATACAAGTCTCTCCAATAACCGTGCCTGTACCGTGGTCAATAAAAAAACTTTTGCCAATGGTGGCGCCAGGATGAATATCAATACCAGTTTCTGAATGCGCCAATTCAGTAATAATCCTGGGAATTATTTTAACCCCCAGTTCATGTAAGGCATGGGAAATTCTATAATTGGTCAGAGCTCTCACTGAAGGATAACAAAAAATAGCCTCTCCTGGAGTTTTGGCCGCAGGGTCACCAATGTAGGCAGCCTGTACATCTGTTGCCAGTAAACTTCTAATCTCTGGTAACTTTTGAATAAAGGCTATGGCTACTTCCTCAGCTTCTTTTTCGCAACTAATACAGGTGGTGTCTTCATCGCCACAGACAAAACAGCCACCATAGAGGATTTGATTTTTTAAAGCTCGGTACACCCTGTCCAGAGTTGCGCCCAGATAATATTCCTTGGCTCTTTCGTCGATATGACAGGGACCAAAATAGCCAGGAAAAAGAACTGCTCGCAAATCTTCCACCACCTCCCTTAGCACTGCAATGGAAGGAAGAGGCTGGTTGCTTTCTATGGACAATTTACTCTTGGGAAAATACTCTTTTTCTACTAACTCCTTTACAACCCTTTGAAATACTTCTTTATCCATTTTATTCTTCTCCAAAAAGCGGTGTTGATAAGTAGCGTTCAGCAGTATCACAAGCTACAAAGACTATAAGTTTTCCTCTATTTTCTTCCAATCTGGCCAGTTTTAAAGCAGCGGCCAGATTAGCACCAGAAGATATGCCAGCTAAGATGCCTTCTTCGCCAATGAGCCTTCTGGCCATTAAAAAGGCTTCTTCATCTGCTATCTTTTCAATCTGGTCAACTACTTTTAAATCCAAAACCTTGGGGATAAATCCCGCACCTATGCCTTGAATTTTATGAGGTCCAGGATTACCACCAGAAAGCACCGGAGAGTTTAAGGGCTCTACTGCCACCACTTTTATGGCTGGATTTTTTTCCTTTAGCTTTCTTCCCACTCCCGTAAGGGTACCGCCAGTACCTACTCCAGCTACAAAAATATCCACTTTGCCCTCTGTATCCTGCCAGATTTCTTCTCCTGTGGTCAGGTAGTGAACCTCTGGATTAAAGACATTCTCAAATTGCATGGGCATAAAGGCCCTGGGCTCTCTTTCAACAATTTCTTTGGCCTTTTTCACTGCTCCAGCCATTCCTTCCTCAGCTGGGGTTAAAATCAATTCTGCTCCCATGGCCTTAAGCAACTTTCGTCGCTCTATACTCATACTCTCAGGCATGGTTAAAATTAACTTTAGACCCAGCACCTGACAGGCCAGAGCCAGCCCTATCCCTGTATTTCCACTGGTAGGCTCCACAATAACACTACCCTTCTCAATTAACCCCTGTTCCAGGGCCCGGGTCAACATATTTTTGGCAATCCTATCCTTCACTGAACTCGCTGGATTGTAATATTCCAGTTTGGCTGCTACCCTGGCTGGCAGACCCCGGGTCAATTTATTCAAATAAACCAGAGGGGTTTTACCCACTAACTCTAACACATTGGAATAAATCATTTTTTCACCCTAAAAGTTTTCTTCCCTAATGACAGGCACATTGGCCCCAGTTATCTTTTCCCTGTTTCAACTCCTTTTCCATTTCCTCAGGAGAAAAGGGAGAAATACTGCGTAGCTTTTCTATTATCCTGGGCATTTCTTTCAGCACAAGTTCTATTTCTTCTTCGCTATTATACCTGCTTAAACTAAAACGAATGGACCCATGGGCATAATTAAAAGGAACTCCCATAGCCCGTAAGACATGGGAAGGCTCTAGACTTCCTGAAGTACAGGCAGAGCCTGAACTGGCACAAATCCCCAACTCATTTAAAAGAAGCAAAATAGCCTCTCCTTCCACATAACCAAAGGAAACATTGCAGGTATTGGGAAGTCTTTTCTCTTTATGGCCATTTAAACGGGTATACGGAATTTTTAACAATCCCTGTTCCAGTTTGTCGCGCAAAGCCTTTACCCTGGTTCTTTCTTCCTCAAAATTATTTGCAGCCAGCTCACAGGCCTTACCCAGACCTATAATGCCAGTGGTGTTTTCTGTACCAGCCCTTCGGCCTCGTTCTTGATGGCCTCCAATCATAAAAGGCTGAAAAGGAGTTTTTTTACGAACAAAAAGGGCACCTACTCCCTTGGGAGCGTGCAGTTTGTGACCAGATAAAGAAAGCATGTCCACTGGAAGCTTACTCAAATCAATCTCCTCTTTACCCACTGCCTGGACTGCATCAGTGTGGAACAACACACCTTTTTCTTTGGCAATTTCAGCAATTTCTGCAATGGGGAAAACAACTCCTGTTTCATTGTTGGCCCACATAACGCTGATAATGGCAGTGTCTGGTCTAATACTTGCCTTTAATTCTTCCAGATCCAACTCACCCTGGGCATTAACTCCCAGATAGGTAACTTCGTAGCCCAATTTTTTTTCCAGGTACTTACATAAACTCAATATGGCTGGATGCTCTACCTTGGTGGTAATTAAATGCCTTTTTTCTGGAAAACTGCGTAAAGCAGAAAAAATAGCAGTATTATCGCTTTCTGTACCACAGGCAGTAAAAATTATTTCTTCAGGAGAACAGTTTAAAATAGCCGCAACTTTTTCTCTGGCCTTTTTAATCTCCTTTCCCACTTCACCACCAAAAGAATGCATACTGGAAGGGTTGCCATACCTTTCGCTAAAAAAGGGAAGTATCTCCTCCAGTACTTCCGGAGCTACCCTGGTGGTAGCATTATTATCCAGATAAACCACCTTATTCATTTGCTTCCTCCACTGTCAGTTGAGGTGAAACCTTCTCTTGTAAGCTCTTTTCCACAAAGTCCTTAAGAGTTAACTGGCTGGAAGGACACCTGGTACACTTTCCTCTTAAAGATACCAGCACCTTATCTCCTTCAATATCTATAAGTTCAATATCACCACCATCTCGCTGCAAAGCTGGTCTTATTTCTTCTTCCAGTACCTTAAGCACCTTTTGCATCTTCTGTACATTAGATAATTTTTTGGGCTTTTTCTCCTGAGCTTGTTCCAGTTCTTTACGCACTTCTGCTAAAATCTCTTCCAATTGAGGTAGACAATTTTCACATCCTCCACCAGCCTTGGTGTAATAGGTAATGTCTTCCACACTTTTTAAATCATTTTCCTTAATGGCCCTGCGAATCTCTTCATCTGTAACCCCAAAACACTCACAGACAATCTCTCCTTCCAGTTGCTTTTCTTCTACCTCTTCTCCTAGATAGTTCTTAATGGCTGCTTCTAAAGCCTGCTGCCCCATTACTGAACAGTGCATCTTGGCTTTGGGCAGCCCGCCTAAAAACTCGGCAATATCCTTATTGGTAATTTTTCTGGCTTCTTCAATGGTTTTTCCTTTGATAAGCTCAGTAAGAGCAGAACTAGAAGCAATGGCACTGGCACAACCAAAGGTCTTAAACTTGGCATCCACAATTTTCCCATCTTCTATTTTCAAATACAACTTAAGGGCATCTCCACAGGCAATGCTGCCCACTTCTCCCACTGCATCTGCATCCTCTATTTCTCCCACATTCTTGGGATTTAAGAAAAACTCTTTTACCTTATCTGTGTATTCCCACATAACCTTACTCCTTTGTTTACTTTGAACTTAAGTCTTAAAAAAGTTAATAAACTCTTTTAGCAAAAAGTAAAGAAAAAAGTTAGGAGAAACTAATATTTTTTAAAAAATACTCCCTTTACCTTTTTTCTTTTTTAGTCTACCTTAAAAGCTATGCCTAAAAAGCCTCAAATCAAGCTAGTTTTTTCCTTTTTACTCTGGTTAGCTCTACTTATAGGGATTTGTTTTAGCTTAGAAAATTTGCTTACCCAAAGAATCAAAAATAATTTTTTTCGTCAAAAGGGCCTGGAGTTTACTCAAAACATAAATTCCCGCTTTAAGCAAAACTACCTTCTTGCCACCAATAAGCCTGACCTTTTTTGGCCTAACCTGGCTACAAGCATAAGGGAATACTTAAAAGCAAAAGATGTTTTTATTATTGATGTAGACAGCTCTCTTCTAGCAAGTACCCAGATAAATCCAGACAACAAGTTATACCTGGAAGATAAAAATTATCACCTGGCTTTAAAAAAACAAACCTTTAGTTATACAGAAAAGGAGGATAGTATAATTTATTATCTTCCTTTTTATTTTGGAGATAAAGTTTTATACTTAAGAGTGGATTTAGATAAGACCTTTTACCTGCATAAACTAAAGCAGCTGGCACAGTTTCAAGACCTTTTACTTATAGCGATGCTGGCTATATTTATTATTTCTTCCCTGCTTTTTGCCTTTATTTTCTATAGGAATCACAAAGAAAAAAAGCAGATGATAGAAGAAGATACAGCCCTTATCGAAGCTCTAGCCTATCAGGCAGAAGGAAGGGATTTGGAGACAGGTAAACACCTGGAAAGGACCAAACTCTATGTTTATAATCTGGCTTTATACTTAAAAAAACATTCTCCTTATAAGAAAATTATTACTAATAGATACCTGGAAAACCTGATAAAAGCTTCAGTTATTCATGATATTGGTAAAGTAGCTGTGCCAGAAAATATTTTATTTAAACGAGGTAAGCTCTCTATTCAGGAATTTGATTTGATTAAAGAACACTGCCTTTATGGGGCTAAGATTATCAATAGAGCCAAGAGTAAGTTTCCCAACTCCCAATTTTTAACTCTGGCCATGGAAATAATTTTATATCACCATGAACGCTTTGATGGTACAGGTTATCCCAAGGGCTTAAAGGGAGAAAATATTCCCTTAAGTGCCAGAATTATGGCTATAGTAGATGTCTACGATGCTATGCGGAGTAAAAAGTGCTATAAAGAAGCTTTAGAGCATGAAAAATGTGTACGTTACATCCTCTCCCAAAAAGGCATGCATTTTGACCCTGTATTGGTGGATGCCTTTTATTCCCTGGAAAAAACCTTTTTAAAAATTTCTTTAGATTACGCAGATAATACCAATTATTTTTAACTTACTAAAGGAAAAAAGATGTTAGCTATTATTGATTACAAAGCAGGTAATTTAACTAGTGTCAAAAGGGCCCTGGATTATCTAGAAATTCCCAATAAAATAACTGCTTCTGCTCAAGATATTTTGCAAAGCAGGGGAATTATTTTTCCAGGCGTAGGAGCAGCAGGCTCTGCCATGCAACATTTACAGAAGACTCACTTGGACAAAGTACTAAAAGAAGCAGTGGCTAAAGATATCCCTCTTCTGGGTATCTGTCTGGGCTGTCAGATTATTTTAGATTTTAGTGAAGAAAATAAGACCCATACCCTGGGCCTTATTCCAGGAAAGTGCTTACGCTTTCAGGAAGATTTAACTGAAGAAGATGGCTCTCCCATCAACATTCCCCATATGGGTTGGAATCAGGTTACCTTAAAAAAAGATTGTCTGCTTTTTGAAGGTATTAAGCCAGAAGCTGAATTCTATTTTGTCCATTCCTATTATCCCGCTCCAGAAAAAGAGTTTATTCTAGGTACTTCCTTTTATGGTCTGGAATTTTGCTCTGTTTTGGGAAGAGAAAGCCTCTGGGCAGTGCAGTTCCATCCAGAAAAAAGCGGAAGACCTGGCTTAACCCTCTTAAAGAACTTCTACAATTATGTGAGGTCAAAATAATTATGCTTAGTAAAAGAATAATCCCCTGTCTGGATGTGAGAGATGGAAAACTCACCAAGGGAATAAAGTTTAAAGACAATGTGGACATTGGCGACCCTGTAGAAACTGCCAAAATCTATTATGAACAAGGAGCAGATGAAATAGTTTTTTACGATATAACTGCCTCCCATGAAGGCAGGTCCATCATGCTCAAGGTGGTGGAAAAGGTAGCTGCTCAAATTTTTATCCCCTTTTCGGTAGGAGGGGGAATCTCCTCTATAGAAGATATGCGAGCAGTTCTTCTGGCAGGAGCAGAAAAAATTTCCATTAACTCTGCAGCAGTGAAAAATCCTTCCCTCATTAGTGAAGGTGCTGAAGCCTTTGGCTCGCAGTGTATAGTGGTAGGCATGGATGTTTTAAAGGTCCCTGTATCTTCGCAAATACCTTCAGGGTATGAGGTGGTCATACACGGCGGCAGAAAGCCCATGGGGATTGATGCCCTCTGGTGGGCCCAGGAAGTGGAAAAACTGGGAGCAGGTGAAATCTGCCTTAATTCCATTGATGCTGACGGTACCAAAGAAGGATATGAACTGACCTTAACCAGGCTCATTGCTGAAAATGTCCGTATCCCAGTCATAGCCTCTGGAGGGGCAGGTCATCCTGAGCACATGGTAGAGGCAGTAAGTAAAGGAAAAGCTTCTGCAGCTCTCATTGCTTCTATTGTTCACTATGGAGAATGGTCTATTCCAGAGATTAAAAAATATATGCATAATCAAGGAGTAAAAGTAAGACTTGTCTGGTAAAGAGAATAAGAAAATAATTTTAGAAGTCATGACCCAATGCGAGGCAGAGGTAATCAGCAAAGAAATCACCATTAAAGAAGATTTAAAACAAGAACTTAAAGAAACTCTAGAAAAAATGCGCAAAAACAAGTTTCAAAGTGTGGCCTGGTTAGGAGATAAATACTTAGGTGGAACCTGGTTTGATCTAAAAAACTTTAAATGGAGTGCTGAACTGGAAGAAGAAGTATGGCAGGATTAAAAGTAAAAATTAATCTGCTTTAAAAATACCGCTCTTACCCCCCTCTTTGTATAAGAGCCTGCTCTTTTCTAAAATAATATCCTTTTGCACAGCCTTACACATATCGTAAATAGTAAGCATGGCTACATTGACAGCAACCAAGGCTTCCATTTCTACTCCAGTCTTATCTGTTGTTTCCACTTTACTTTCTATCCTAATTCTTTGCTCTTCTTCGAGTACTTCAAAACTCACATCCACAAAAGTAAGCTTTAAAGGATGACAAAGGGGAATAAGCTCTGCTGTTTTCTTGGCAGCCATAATCCCAGCTATCTTGGCGGTAGTAAGCACATCCCCCTTGGGCAGGGCCTTTTCTTTTAACAGCCTTAAGGTCTTAGCATTTAAGCGTATAAAACCTTCGGCAATGGCTATTCTTCTGGAGTCCTGTTTTTCTCCCACATTGACCATCTTTATCTGACCTTGCTCATCTAGATGGGAAAAGCCCATTTTATTCACCCATGACCTTGCGAAAAATATTTTTTACTCTACTTTTCTTTTTTTCTTTTTCTATGGCCTCAAATTCTTTTAACAACTCTACCTGTCTCTTGGTTAAATCAGTTGGCGTTTTTACAATGACTTCTACCAACAAGTCACCTCGATAGGCACTGTTTAAGGCGGGCAAGCCCATTCCTCTTATCTTCAGCACCTTACCAGACTGGGTTCCCTTGGGAATTTGCAACTCTATGGGGTCATCTAAAGTTGGGACTTCTATTTTACAACCCAACGCAGCTTGCACAAAACTGATTTCCTGCTGAATAATTAAGTCCTGTCCCTGCCTTCTAAAAACTTCGTCTTCTTCCACATAAATTACCACATAAAGGTCTCCTGGAGGGCCTCCAAATTCTCCAGGTTCGCCTTCTCCTCTAATCCTAAGTCTGGTCCCATTATCCACACCTGCAGGCACGCGCACCTGAATCTTTTTATTTACATGCACAACTCCCTGGCCTTTACAACGCTTACAGGGATTAGCAATAACCTCTCCTCGACCATTACACATGGGACAGGGCATGGATACCCTAAAAAAACCCTGGGAACGATAAACCTGTCCTCTACCTCCACACTGTCTACAGGTCTCCACAGAAGAACCAGGCTCTGCTCCACTGCCAGAACATCTATCACACCTATCCCGTTTGGGGATTTTGATTTCTACTTCTGTACCCTTGGCTGCTTCTCGAAAAGAAATCTTTAAATTATAACGCAAGTCAGCCCCAGGCCTTGCCCGAGAACCGCTTCCACCGCCAAATCCAAAAAACTCAGCAAAAATATCACTAAAGGTGCTAAAAATATCCTCTGCACTGCTAAACCCCTCAAAACCAGAGCCGTTTACTCCAGCATGCCCAAAGCGGTCATACTGGGCTCTCTTTTCAGGGTCTCGCAAAACCTCATAGGCTTCAGCAGCTTCCTTAAACTTGGCTTCAGCTTCAGGGTCGTCAGGGTTGCGATCTGGATGATATTTAAAAGCAAGTTTGCGATAGGCTCGTTTTATTTCTTCCTCTGTAGCATCTCTGGATACACCCAAAATTTCGTAATAATCTCTTTTACTCATAGCCAAAACTAGTTATCCTGATTTCCTTCTTCAGCAACCAAAACCTTTCCCGCAGCAATCTCTCTCAATGCTGTAACCACTTCTTTATTCTTACTTTCTACCAGAGGCTTATAACCTTCTTTATATTGCTTTATTCTCTTGATAGCCATATGAATAAGCAAAAAACGATTATTCACCTTTTTTAAACAATCATCTACAGTAATTCTAGCCATTTAAAACCTCTCCCTGTTAATTTTCTTTTAATTTAGAAGTTAAATTTTTCACCAAATCGGTCTGCACCAAATAATATCTATCTTCAGCAATTTTTACCCAAAACTTATCTTTATCTTTGGTGGAAAAGAATTCTACATCTACTAAGTCTTTGTTCATCTTGTTTTTAAGGGTAAGACTTAAAACAACAGATAAATCAGATGGAAGTTTACCAGTAATGTCTAAATATTCTAAATCCTGCAGTTCCCAAAGATAAAGACTGGCTCCACTAAATTCTTCTCCAGAACCAACCACCTTCCACACCTTTTCCCTGTCCTTATAAACAATATCCAAACTTTTTTCTGGAGAAGCAAGCTCTATTCTCTTCACGTCTTCTTGGACAAAATTCAAAAAGTGCCTATCCTTCAACAAAAAAGGTTTTTTATTTATCCCATTTAAGCCTGCCTGGTCAAGTAAATAATACCAGGGATTTTTATCTAATTTTAATAGATAGTTAGAATCCTCATAGGAATAGATTTGCAAAGAAAGAGAAGTTAAATTTTTTAATTCCAGGGTATAGGTATAAAGAGGTGGGCTCAAATTTTTTGGGTCCACATAAAGTAAGTCCTGGGCTTTTAGGGTAGCTAAATTAAAGAATAAACTAGTGGCTTCAGAGGAATTAACCTTTTCTTTTTTATACTCTTCAGGGTAAAGAAATTGAAAATCTTCCTTTTCTCCTTTTTTCAAAACTAGATAGGGCTGACCCTTTTTTTCTATTTGAACTTTTTTGAGGTCTTCATCAGCAAAGGAAAAAATAGCTAACTGATAAAAATCCTTAGGGTTCTTTTTCAATTCTTGCTCATAATCAAAGGGCAAAAGAAGCAAGGTATTGGGCAAAATATTACTCAGGGCATAGACTCCATCCTGGCTGGGATTTTCTCCTCCCAGGATAAGTTGGATTTGTTTTTCTTCAGCTTCAATTACCAAACTATTGTCCTTGTTTAAGCCAAATTGAGACCATTTATCGCTATTTATTTTATCCAAAACCCGCTTGGGTTTATTTTGGCTAATAAATCTAAGTAAACTCTCTACTTCCTCTTTATTGGCTGGAAAATCCTGCTCTTTTACCCTAACTTTCCACTTTCCAGTCTGATTAAGTAAAGAAAAATCTTTAAAAATAATACGGTTAATATTTAAAGAAACCAGATTAGGCCACTGAATCTGTTCTTCTTTAGAGCTATCTACGTGAGGCCATAAGTAAATCCCCAACCACAAGCCAAGAGCTATGCCTGATAACCACAAGATGCGTTTCATAACTCCTCCCTAAGAGCGTCTTCTTAGAGCAACCAATCCTGCCAAAAGCAAACACAATAGTGGTAAAACCAGCAAGGGCACCACAGTAATAGTTAACTTTTCCCCTTGACTTAAAAACAAAAAGGAATTGGCTACCTTAGGCTTAGACAAAGAAAGGAGCTTTTCTCTGGAACGTAACCAGCTTAACCCTTTGCTTAAAAGTTCTTTATTTCCTCCCAACTCCACATATTTATCAGTAAGCCAATCATCATCTCCAAAAACAAGGATGCGAGTTTCTTTTTTTCTATCCTTTTTATCCTTTTCCTCAAACCACACTGCCAGGTTTAAAGGACCTCGTACATCCTGCCCCTCATCAAACTGAGCTTCACCTTTTTTAAGGCGCTTTAAATCTGTTTCCAGCCAGGCGCCTTCACTGCTTTTAATCAAAGGAGAGGCCTTGCCCTTGCCTGCCTTTATTTCCAAAGCTAAAGCAGTGGGAAATACAGTCATAAAATTAAAATCCTCAGTAATGGGATGATAGGGATAATCCTGCCCCACTGCAGCCATAAAACTTCCTAAAACCAGCTTACCTACCGGGTCTAAAACAAATCCCTGTTTAAGTTGTACTCCCAGCTCACTTTCCAGCCAACCCCAGAGATTGTTTTTCTCTTCAGCCATAAGGGCTACCAGCAGTCTACCACCCTGATCCAGATACTCCTTAAGTATGGAAAGTTCTGATTCCAGAAAATCCTTTTTTGCTCCTACAATAAGCAAAGTTAAGGCATCTTCCGGTACCTTACCAGCCTTTACCAAACTTATTTCCTCTACCTTAAGTCCCTGCTCATTTAAAATCTTTTTAAGCTTGCTTAAACTTCTATCACCTCCAGCAAACAAGCTGGCTTCTCCATGTCCACTTACTATATATATCTTACCCTTTTCTTCACTACTTAATCGCATTAAAGCATTGCTTAGCTTTTCTTCATCGGGTAAAAATAACTTCTCCTTTTTATTTTTAAACTTTACAATTACCTCTCCAGATTGATGTATTTCATATTCTTTGGCCAGTCCAGGTGCTCTATCCGGGTCTATAAATTCATAATTAAAAAGTTTATTTTCTTTAGCATATAAACGCAAAAGATCTTCTAGTTGTTTTTTACCTCTCTCTCCTGGTCGATAAAAACAAAGTACATCCACCTTTTCTTTTATACTTTTTAGCAAATCTTGACTGGACTTACTTAAGGAATAGCGTTTATTTTTGGTTAAATCCATTTGCCAATCTATTTTTTTTACTAAAACATTGATACCTACCAATATAAAAAGTCCAAGCAAAACAGTTAATAGTAATTGACCTTTATTTTTCATCTTCATCTTAAGCTCTCCACCTCTGGTTTTCTATGCTTAGAAAAGTTAATCCCAGAAAGGCCACAATAAAAGAAAAAAAGTAAATCAAATCCACTCCAGTAAGAACTCCTTTGGCAAAGGACTCAAAATGGGAAAGCAAAGAAAGGCCTTCTATCCAGCTTTGATAGGTTTTAGGCAATACATCCTTAATCCAGGCCAAAAGCCATAAAATAAGTAAAGCTCCAAAACTCAAGGATGCAGCCACGATTTGATTCTCAGTTAAAGAAGATAAAAATAAGCCCAAAGCTACAAAGCTACAACTAAGTAAAAACAAGCCCAAATAACCACTCAAAGTACTTAAAACCTCTGGCTCAGAATAAATAAATAACAACAAAGGTCCACAAGCACTTAAAACTAGGGCCAGCAATAAAAACACTGCCACACTAAAGAACTTGGCCACAACCACTTCCCATTCCTTTACTGGATAACTTAAAAGCAACTCAAATGTACCTAACTTTTTCTCTTCACTAAAAGAACGCATGGTAATTAAAGGAATAAAGAAAAGTAAAATAATGCCTGAGTTTTGGAGATAAGGACGAATAATCCATTCCTGGGGAGTAAAATTTTCTATGCCTGAAAGTTGCATAGCCTGTAAACTAAAAAGCTGGTACTGACTGACCAAACTAACAAAAAAATAGCCACTTAAAAAAAGAAAAGAACTTAAAATAATATAAGCCAGTGGAGAACGAAACAAAATAATTAAATCCTTTTTCGCCAAAGTTAGTGCTCTCATTTCTGCTCTCCCTTATAAACAAGATTAACAAATATTTCTTCCAAGCTGGAACGTTTGGGCCTAAATTCTAAGACCTTACCTCCATAACTGGCCACCAAGTCAGCCACTACAAACCTTATATCTTCTTTATTTTGGGCCTTAAACTCCAAATGAACTTCCTTTTCTGTTCTATCTTCTGCAGTTATTCTTACGACCTTTTCTAAATCTGCCCTTAGTTCACTTTTATAAGAAGAACTCTCCAGACTTAAAAAGTACCTTTCTGTACCTTCTTTAATCAGGTCTTCTAAGCTAGCTTCAGTTAAAATCCTTCCCTGGTTAATGATAATGACCCGTTTGCAAATAAGTTCTACTTCAGACAAAATATGCGTACTTAATAAAATGGTCTTTTCTTTTCCCAGTTCTCGAATCAACTCTCTAATTTCTCTTACCTGGGTAGGGTCTAAACCTACTGTAGGTTCATCCAGGATAATCAACTTGGGATTTCCTATTAAAGCCTGGGCCAATCCTACTCGCTGGCGATAGCCTTTACTCAAGTGACGAATAAGTTTTTTCTCCACCTCTTTTAAGCCACAGCGTTCCATAACCCTATCCACTTCTTTTTGAGGCTCAGCCGCCTGTTTTAGCTCTGCTACCCATTTCAAGTACTCTCTAACGCGTAGCTCCAGATAAAGAGGATTGGTCTCTGGCAGATAACCCAGGTTTTCCCGTAAAAAAAGGGGAGACTTACTTACTTCTTTGCCCAGAAAACGTACACTTCCTGAAGAGGGAGTTAGATAACCTGTTAAAATCCGCATGGTGCTGGATTTACCAGCTCCATTAGGGCCTAAAAATCCCAAAATTTCTCCCTGTTCCAGTTTAAAATTTAAATCAAAAAGGACCTGGTATTTGTTGTAGAAAAGATTGACATTTCTCACTTCCAGCATGCATCTGCTCCTTGGAAAGTTGGAATTGGGGTTAAGAGGAACTGAAAATAAATATGATTAAAAAACAACTATAAATTCAGATTCTTACTTGTCAAGAAGATTACTTGACGGATAGATAACTCTTTTTTAGTTGTAACCTTTTAAGTAAGTACTATGAGCCGATTACGCAAACTTCACTATTCCCAAAAAAGGGTCCTGGGACTGTGTGGAAAGCTTATGCAAAGCCAGAAAATGCTTTTTCCCGGGGCCAAAATAGGTATAGCCCTGTCTGGTGGTGTAGATTCCTGGACCCTGGTTCAAACCCTTATCTTGCGCCAAAAAATCGTTCCCTTTTCCTTTGACCTGATGATTTTACATTTAAACCCTGGCTTTAATTCCAGGAGCCACGAGCCCCTTTTACAGTGGTTAAAAACCAATCCAGTCCCTGCCCATGTAGAAATAGGAGACTTTGGCCTGCAAGCTCATTCAGATAAAAACCAAAAAAAATCCCCCTGTTTTTTGTGTGCCTGGCAGAGAAGAAAGCGTTTATTTGAGCTCTGTGCTCAATATAATCTTACTCATCTGGCCTTTGGACATACTCTGGATGACTTAACCACCAATTTTTTCATGAACCTGATTCAAAATGGAAGAGTAGATGGACTTTCTCCCAAAGAACCCTTTTTTCAGGGAAAGTTAATAGTTATAAGACCCCTTTTAGCTGTGGACAAAAAAACCATTGTTGAAGCAGCTAAACGCTGGTCTCTTCCTGTATGGAAAAATGACTGTCCTTCAGCCAACAACACCAAACGGACTTATTACCAGGATTTAATCGCCCAAATTGCCCCTAATTCTAGACTTTACAAAAATATTGTCCAGGGTATAAGGCGGTGGCAAGTTGACTTTTAATAACTACTTGTCTATAAACTAAAAAATAAGGTCAAAGCCATGTTTAAATCCAAATATGAAATTCTAATTTTTAAAAGCTCTCAAGGTTTAAGTAAAAAAATCTGCATAAGTAAAAGAAGTGCTTTCTTTTTAAGTTTTCTTATTATTGCTGCCCTAAGCCTTAATGTCTATTTTGCCTATCGCTCCCTTAATTACTTTTACCTCCAAAAACGCTATGCTCAAACAGTGGCCAAACTGGAAAAACAAAATGTCCAGTTGCTTAATCTGGCTCAAAAAATAAAAAAATTAGAAGCAGATGTAATTCGCATGAGCGAACTGGATAGAAAACTAAGAGTAATGATGAATGTGGAAAATGACGGCAACATGATGCAAGCCATAGGAGGAACTCCAGAAAGTTCTTTTACCTTTGACCATATACCTGCCTATAGACAGGAAGCCCTGGCTCGTAAAATGCACAACTTCTTGGAGCAACTATCCACTCAAAGCAAACTGGAAAGCATTCGGCAAAAAGAACTTTTAGAATTGGTGCAGGATAAACAACAAATTTTGGCCAGCACTCCTTCTATCTGGCCCACTCAGGGCTGGATTTCTTCAGAATTTGGCTATCGTATTTCTCCTTTTACCGGGCAAAGAGAGTTCCACAAAGGTTTAGATATATCTGGACCAGAAGGTACGCCGATTATTGCTCCTGCTGAAGGTGTAGCCATTTTTACAGGTAAAAATGGTGCCTATGGATTGTCCTTAGTACTGGATCACGGCAATGGCATCACCACCCGTTATGCCCACTTATTAAAGATAGTTATAAAAAATGGAGAAAAGGTTAAACGAGGAGAGATTATAGCCTATATGGGTAATACTGGCCGTTCCACTGGTCCTCATCTTCACTACGAAGTACGCCTAAACGGAGTACCTGTAAATCCCTTGCGTTATATTTTAAATTAAAACCACTGGTCCACATTTTGCTAATTCCTAAATGTGGACCTTTTCAACTTTAATTCTCAAATTTTTTTCAGTTTCTTACTTACCCTTTTTAGGGTAAGTATTATCATCTTTTTTCTACCCTTTTTTGGTGCAGGGACCATTCCCGCTAGGGTCAAAGCCTTAATTGCCCTTATCTTAAGTTTTTTCCTCTGGCCCTACCTTAAATTCCCAGGCACTTACTTTCCTGCACATCCCTTTGATATTTTTCTAATTTTATTAGGTGAGAGCATTTTAGGACTCACCCTGGGGCTGGCTGTGCGTTTCCTATTTGCTGCCATTCAAACAGGAGGACAACTTATTGGCTTTCAAATGGGTTTTGCCATGATCAATGTGGTGGATCCAGTTACTGGCGTATCTGAAGCTGTAACTGCCCATTTCCTCTATATGGTTTCTATCCTCACCTTTTTAAGTTTAAATGGGCATCTTATGTTACTTAAAGGGCTTGCTGACAGTTTCAAACTGGTTCCTCCTGGAAGTATTTTTTTAGCACCTGAGTTAGTAGACAACATTCTCATCTTTTCCAGTCAAATTTTTGTCCTTGCCATCAAAATTGCGGCGCCGGTAATGGCTGCCCTTTTCCTGGTAGATCTGGCCCTGGCCCTTATTTCCAGAGCAGCTCCTCAAATGAACGTACTTTTTGTAGGCTTTCCCTTGAAAATCGCTGTTGGCTTTATCTTTTTAGCTTTTATCTTTGAATTTATGGTTCTCTACATGCAGGGATTTTTAAGTGATTTAGGTAAATATTTTTTCTACATTCTAAAGGGAATCTAAAATGCCTCAAAAAGATCCTTCTCGTACGGAAAAAGCAACCCCGAAACGCAGAAAAAAAGCCAGAGATGAAGGTAATGTCCCGCGCAGTACAGAATTGGGCAAAGCGGTATCCATTTTGGCTGGGGTGCTCATCTTAAGATTTTTAATTGAATTTCTAGATAAGAATATACGAGAAACCTACCTTTATTTTTTAAGGCAAAGTTTTTCTTTAGAATTAACCAGGGAAAACGTATATCACATCTTCCTATATTCCTCCAAACAAATTGGCCTTATGGTCTTACCCATAATGTTTTTTGTTTTTCTCATCTCTTTACTTGTAACCAGAGCCCAGGTGGGTTCACTCTGGACCACCAAGCCCCTTACTCCTAAATTTAAAAATTTTAATATTATTCAAGGATTAAAGAAAATTTTTGTCAACATCCAAACCTTAATCAATTTAACTAAAAGTGTTTTACAGGCCTTTTTTGTAGGTCTTGCTCCCTATCTGGTTTTAAAAAGCGAATTAACAGAAAATATTTTGCCTCTTTTTTACGCTTCAGTATCTGATATTGCTGCTTATATTTTAAACACAGGCTTTAAGGTCACTGGGTATGCCCTGGTCCCCATGCTCCTTATTGGAGTGGCTGACCTCATTTACACCCGCTGGGATTATGAGGAAAATCTAAAAATGACCAAGGAAGAAGTAAAAGATGAACGCAAACAGGCTGAAGGTGACCCACAGATAAAAAGCAAACAAAAACGAAAAATGCTTAAGGTCATGCAACAGCGCATGCTACAGGAAGTACCCAAAGCAGACGTGGTTATTACCAACCCCACCCATATTGCTGTGGCTTTGGCCTACAATCCCCTTAAAGCCCCTGCTCCCATTGTCCTGGCCAAAGGAGCAAACAAGGTGGCAGAAAAAATCAAGGAAGTGGCCCGTAAACATAATGTGCCCATCAAAGAAAATAAGCCTTTGGCATGGGCTTTGTATAAAAGTGTAGAAATTGGGGAGATGATCCCTGAAGAACTTTACCGAGCTGTAGCAGCTGTCTTGGCCCAGCTCTATAAATATCGCAAAAGGAAATAAAGCCTTAAGTCAAAAAAATGGCAATAAAAACACCTACCCTCAACATAGACTATTCTCGCTTTTCCAGACAAGGAGACTTCTTACTAGCTGCTGGAGTAGTAATAATTCTCTTTGTCATGCTTATTCCCCTGCCCACTATTTTTTTAGATGTAATGCTGGCCTTTAATATCTCCTTTTCCCTGGTGGTATTAGTTACCACCATGTTTATGAAAACTCCTCTGGAATTTTCCATTTTCCCTTCTCTACTTTTAATAACCACCCTCATGCGACTGGCCTTAAATGTTGCTTCTACCAGACTAATTTTACTTAATGGCGACCAGGGAACTGTGGCTGCAGGCAAGGTCATCCAGACCTTTGGCAACTTTGTAGTAGGTGGAAATTACGTTATTGGCATAGTTATTTTTCTCATCCTCTTTGCCTTAAATAAAATGGTTATTACCACAGGTACAACCCGTATTGCCGAGGTTGCTGCCAGATTCACCTTAGATGCCATGCCTGGTAAACAAATGGCCATTGAAGCTGACTTAAATGCAGGCATTATTGACGAAGAAGAAGCCAGACAACAAAGGGAAGCCATTCGGAAAGAGGCTGACTTTTACGGTGCCATGGATGGTGCAGGCAAGTTTGTCTCTGGAGATGTAAAAGCAGGAATGCTCATTACCCTTATCAACATCATAGGTGGTTTTTTTATTGGAGTTCTGCAAAAGGGAATGAACTGGATGGAAGCTGCCCAAACCTATACCCTTTTAACCATTGGAGATGGGTTGGTCTCCACGATTCCTTCTCTTATTATCTCCACTTCTGCAGGTATTATTGTCAGTAGAGCAGCAGCTGAAGCCCAGTTAGGTGAAGAATTCTTAGGCCAGCTCACCATGCATCCCAGGGCCTTAAAGCTGGTCAGTGGCATCTTGCTTCTCTTTGGTTTAGTTCCAGGCATGCCCACTTTTGCTTTTCTCCTTTTAGCTTCTGTTTTGTTTATGCTTTCCACCATAGCCAACAAGCAAAAGGCCCTTTTAGAAAGTCAAAGTAAAAAGAAAAGTAAAAGCCAGGCAACCTCTCTGGACACTCCAGAAGAGGTATCTGCTCTTTTACCTCTGGATACCTTGGCTTTAGAGGTAGGATATGGACTCATTCCTCTGGTAGATGAAGAGCAAAACGGGAACTTACTTACCCGCATCAGGGCCTTAAGGCGTCAATTTGCTCTGGATATGGGAGTGGTTATTCCTTCCATGCATCTAAAAGACAATTTAGAGTTAAAGCCAGGTGAATATAGAGTGCTCTTAAAAGGCAATGAAATTGGGCGAGGAGAAATCTTAATTGACCACTACTTGGCCATTGACCCTGGAGATATAAAACACCGCATTAAAGGCATAGAAACAGTGGAGCCTGCCTTTCAAATGCCAGCCCTATGGATACCCAAAAACAGAAAAGAAGAAGCACTCTTGGCTGGCTATACCGTAGTTGACCCTGCTACAGTTATAACCACTCATCTAACTCAACTTTTTAAGAGACATTTACATGAGTTCCTGGGACGCCAGGAAGTGCAAAACCTTCTGGATACCCTGGCTCAACGCGCTCCCAAAGCTGTGGAAGATTTGATACCCAATATCCTGTCCCTGGGTGTGGTGCAAAAAGTCCTGCAAAACCTGGTCAAAGAAGGCGTCTCCATAAGAGACATGCTGACCATAGTGGAAACCCTGGCTGACTATGGTCAACAAACCAAAGACCCGGTTCAGCTTACAGAATATGTGCGCCAACATATGGCCAGAAACATTGTCAGTCCCTACTTGGCCAAAGACAATACTCTACCCATTATCCTTCTGGATCAGGAAATAGAATCCCTGTTTCAAGAAAATATCAAACAAACCGATACTGGGGCCTTTTTAACCATGGACCCCCACCTGGCTCATCAAATTATTCAAAAGATTATCAAGACCCTGGAAAAGGCCATAGTTAAAGATGGTCAACCAGTGCTTTTGGTCTCTCCTCCTCTAAGACCCCATCTGGCACAAATTTGTGTGCGTTTTATTCCCAACTTGCCGGTAATTTCCCAGGCAGAAATTCCACCAGAAATTCAACTGGAAACCATAGCTCAAGTGAGATTGGACCATGCAAGTTAAAACCTTTCAAGGCAAAAATCTTTCCCAAATTATGGCCCAAATCAAAAAAGAAATGGGGCCGGAAGCAGTTATTTTAAGTAGTGAATGTATTGGACAAAATGGCTCCTCTCGTTATGAAGTGGTGGCTGCCCTAGAGACTCCTGCAGCCAGGACAGCCAGTAAAACTCCTGACTTAGACCTGCTTCAACAATTTTACTCAGAGTGGGAAAGCTTCAGGGACTCCTTACTTACGGTCTTAAAACCAGAAGAACAGTTAAAAGTTCCCTCCAAGTATCTACAAGCCTTAAACTACTTAGAAAAACAAGGCGTGAAAAAAAACATTCTTCTCCAATTAAGCCTGCAACTGAACCAGGGACATTCTCTTTTAACTCTCTTAAAAAACCACTTAAAGGTAAAACCCTGGCCAGAACACTTTCTGGATAAAAAATATCATCTCTTTTTAGGCCCCCCAGGCAGTGGCCAAACCTCTTCTTTACTTAAAAGCGTGCTGGCTTTAAAAAGAAAAAATAAAAAAATACTCCTTGCCTATCCACCTAACAGCTCTCTGGAAGGAAAACTACTTTTAGAACACTACGCCCAGTTAATTGACCTGGATTTTCAACCCTGTAGTTTAGAAGAACTGCCTTCTTCTAAACACGAGTCCTATGATTTTATCTTTTTAGACTTACCCCATAACTCTCTTGACTTAAAGAATTTTTTTGAAAAAATAAAAACTTTAGCCCACTTACATCTGGTGTTAAGCCCTGTCTATCAGGAAAATTATCTACGCTCTTTTTTGAATCAAGTAGGCAGTAAGCATATCTCCAGTATTATCTGGACAAGAGTAGATGAAGCCTGTAACTTGGGTAGCATGTTAAATTTTAGCTTTGACTACCCCATTCCCATCTCTCTGGTCAGTTATGGGGCTCATCTAAAAAACAGTTTTTTTAAAGCAGATGCAGGGAAAATTTTACGCTACTTATTCAAAAGGGAATTTTAAGGAAGGTAAAAAATGAGTTTTTCTCCTTTAGTCATATCTGTTACTTCAGGTAAAGGTGGAGTAGGCAAGACCAACATTTCTGTAAATCTGGCCTGTGCTCTGGCTGAACTAAACCAAAGAGTGCTTCTCCTGGATGGAGACCTGGGCTTAGGCAACGTAGATGTGCTTTTGGGACTAAATCCTCCCTTTAACCTGGCCCATCTTTTAAGTGGAGAAAAAGAAATAGAAGAAATAATTTATCCCACAGAGTTTGGCTTTTCCATTCTGCCTGCAGCCTCAGGGGTACCAGAAATCACCAAACTAAGCCAGGGACAAAAACTAGAACTTTTAGAAGCCTTTGACCCTTTAGAAAAAAAAGTGGACTATCTTATTGTGGACACTGGAGCAGGACTTCACGACCATGTTATTTATTTTAACCTGGCAGTTGAAAAAAGAATCATTATTTTAACTCCAGAACCCACTTCTTTAACTGATGCCTATGCCTTAATTAAGGTGCTAAAAAATCATCACCAGGTAAATAGCTTTGAAGTAATTGTAAATATGGCCAAAAGTGAAAAAGATGGTAAAGAAGCCTTTAAAAAATTATACCTGGCCTGCGAAAAATTCTTAGGAAGTATTTCTCTAAATCTTTTGGGCATAATTCCTTTGGAAGCAAAGATAAAAAAACATGTACAAAATCAGGAGCCTTTTTATTTAAATAAAACCTTAAATAGCAGTCGGCAGTTAAAAAACATAGCTACTGCTATCTACAATTGGCCTAAAAAAAGAGTAATTGATGGAAACATTAAATTCTTCTGGAAAAAACTCCTCTTTCAGGAAGGCTAATCCCTGGCAAACCAGTGTAGCTCCACGAAAGTTTTCTCAACTCTCTTTAAGAGAGCAAGAATCTTTAGTCAAAAAATATGCTCCAAAAGTAAAAATAATAGCCCTGCGTCTTAAGAGCAAACTTCCCCATCATGTGGAATTAGAAGAATTGATCAGTGCTGGTACTCTAGGTTTATTAGAGGCCTTAAAAAATTTTGACCCTCATCAAGAAATTCTTTTTGAGACTTATGCAGAAAACCGTATTCGAGGAGCTATGCTAGATGAGTTAAGGAAAATGGACTGGCTTTCCCGCAATATGCGCTCTAAAATAAAAAAAATAGAACATATTCTACAAAATCAAAACAATCTCAATCTAAATTCAGAGGAAGCCAGAAAAAAAATAGAAGAAGAAACAGGCTTTAAACCAGATGAAATAGAACAACTGCTTGTAGCCTTGCAAAATCAGATTTTAATTAGCTTAGATGCTATTCAGCAAAACTTAAGCACCCCAGAGGAACTTACCTATCAACCTCAAGAAAAAGTCATTAACCAGGACCTGGTTGACAAAATTGCCAAACTCATCAAAGAATTGACTAAAAAAGAGCAACTGGTCCTTTCCCTCTACTATGTAGAAGAGTTGACTATGAAAGAAGTTGCCAATATTTTAGAAATCACAGAAGGAAGAGTTTCCCAATTGCACGCTCAGGCTTTACAAAAGCTAAAGAAAAAATTTAAAGAACGATTTGAACAACCTTGAGGAGGAAAACATGGCTGTTAACAAAAATATGCGGATTTTAATCGTAGATGACTTTTCTACCATGCGCAGAATCATAAAAAACATTCTTCGACAACTGGGCTTCAACAATATAGTAGAGGCAGATGACGGCACTACTGCCTGGGATATCCTTAATAAAGACAAAATTGATTTTGTTATTAGTGACTGGAATATGCCTAAAATGACTGGAATTGAGCTTTTAAGAAAGGTACGCGCCAGTGAAGAATTTGCTGATCTTCCCTTTTTAATGGTCACAGCAGAAGCTCAGCAGGAAAATATTATTGAAGCAGTTCAGGCCAAGGTTTCCAACTATATCGTAAAACCCTTTACCGCTGAAACCTTACAACAAAAAATAGATAAAATTTTTGAAAATAGATAAATATGCCTGATAACTTAGATGAAGAAATCTTAGAAAAAAAACAAGATTCGCCAGAAGAAAAAGTAGAGCTGGACCTAGATGAATTAGAAGACATAGACAGTAGTACTGAAACCCAAGGAGAGAAAGTAGAGTTAGATTTAGATGACGCTCCTTTTTTACAAGAAGAGAAAGAAGAGGAGAAAACAGAGGAAAAAAAACCTGAAAAAGAAGATAAGCCAGTTGAAGATGTAGAGCAGGCAGAAGAAAAGGCAAAGCCTTTTTGGAAAAATAAATGGTTTTTGATAGGAGGAATCCTTTTAATTTTAGGCATAGGAGGAGGAAGTTACTTCTTATTAAGTAAAGAAAAAGCAACACCTCCCCCGCCTCCGCCTAAAAAAGTAGAAAAAAAAGAAGAAGCAAAGCCCAAAGCTCCGCCACCACCAGAAGAACAACTGGTAGAACTGGATGGTTTTATTGTAGAACTGACAGATAACCAAAAGAACCCTCATTTTCTGGAAATAAAACTCAGTTTTGCTTCCACTGATGGCAGATTGGTGTGGGAAGCCAAAAGGAAAAAAATAATCCTGAGAGATGCTATTTACTATTATTTAAACAATAAAGAACTTAGCTTTCTCCAGAATCCTAAAAACCTGGAAAAAGTAAAAAAAGATATTTTAAATGTAGTTAATCAATATTTAAACAACGGACAACTCCAAAAGGTTTTAATAGAAAAGTACATAGTGAGTTAAAGATGGTTACCCCTATTGATTTGCCTGTTCTATTTTCTCAGCTTCCCCATTTACAACACCTGCAACATCAGGCTCAAAATGGGCCCCAGGGCAGTCAAAACATCCTGGCTGATGTAGTTGTACAAAAACAAGAAGAAGCCAAAAATAAAATTTTTCAAACTGAAAAGGCTAAGGCCCAAAGCAAGGTATCTCCAGACAAGGAAAAAGACTCTGCCCATACTCCCAACTTTACCTCTTCCCAGAAAGAAAAAAAATCCAAGCTGCCTGAACTTAAAGACAAAGGACAGATCATAGATCTCCAGGTCTAGTTTATGAACAAATGGGAATTTATCTTGCTTATACTTTCCTTTCTGGAAGTAATTCTTTTAATTCTGGTCATATTTTTCTTTTTACGCCTTAAAAAATCAGAAAAATTTCTCAAAGAACTCCAGCAAAAACAGGAAGATTTTATTCAAAAGCTCTCCTTTAGCAGCCAGTTAGAAAAAGAACTGGTGGAAAGCTTTGCCTTACGCCAGGAAGAATTACTAAAGTTAGAGGAAAAGCTCTCTGCCCGCAGCGAGGAATTAAGAAGGTTGATTTTACAGGCAGAAAAGTTTACCAATTCTCCTCTTTTCTTAAGGCAAGTAATTATCATGGGCCATAAAGCTGGTGAAAGTATCGAAAGTTTAGCCAAAAATTTTGGTTTAACTCAAGAGGAGGTAGAATTAATCCTTGAACACCAAAAATAATGTCTATTTAAGCATAATCATCCCCATCAAAGATGAAGAAGATAATATCCCTATTTTAGCCAACGAAGTAAATGCAGCCCTCAAAGACTTTAGTCAGCCCTGGGAGTGCATCTGGATAAATGATGGCTCCACAGACAGAAGCAGGGAAAAGTTAATCCAGCTTACCCAGGAAAAGGCCAATCATTGGTTTGTGGATTTAGACCAAAATTATGGCCAATCTGCAGCCATGTACACTGGTTTTAAGGTAGCGCAGGGGCAAATTCTGGTTACTCTGGATGGAGATGGCCAAAATGACCCCAAAGATATACCTCGTTTGGTAAGTTTTCTGGAAGAGCACCAGGCCCATGTGGTAAATGGCTATAGAGCAAAACGACAGGATAGTATTTTACGAAAAATCGCCTCAAAAATAGCCAATGGCTTTCGCAACTTCATTACCAAAGACAAAATTAGAGATGTGGGGTGTTCCCTAAGGGCCATGCGCAAGGAATGTGTGCAGAACATTTTTTTGTTTAAGGGAATGCACCGTTTTCTCCCCACTTTAATTCGCTTACAAGGTTTTGAAAAAATTGTAGAAATACCTGTAAATCATCGTCCTCGCACCAAAGGACAAACCAAGTACACTATTAACAATCGTCTCTGGGTAGGTCTTTTTGACAGTTTTGGAGTTCTTTGGATGCGTAAAAGAAGGGTATTACCTCAAATAAAGGAAATAAAAAAATAATGGCTGAAAAGATTTGGTTAATTATTGGTTTTTTAGCCCAGGCTATGTTTTCTGCTCGTTTTATAGTTCAATGGATTGCCAGCGAGCGAGCTAAAAAAAGTATTATCCCGGTTTATTTCTGGTATTTTAGCCTTATAGGTGGCATTATGCTTCTGGCCTATTCTCTTTACCGCAAAGACCCGGTCTTTATTCTGGGGCAGGCTACAGGAGTGATTATCTACAGCCGCAATCTTTATCTTATCTATAAAGAGAAAAAAGGATATGCCTCTGCAAAAGAAGAGAGTGGCCAGGTTTAAGGAAAAACACCAGCCAGGCGAGGTAGTAAAGGGAAGAATAATTAGATATTATACTAAAGAAAAGGCCTTACTGGAAGTTGAAGGGTTAAAGTTAATAGCCAAGGTATTTACCTTTTATCCTGAAGGCACACTTATCGACCTGGTCATCCTATCCCTATCTCCCCAAATCCTTTTAAAAGAATTAAAACCTGGAAGAATAGAAAAAATTATTTAATTTTCCCATGAAGGACTCTCTGCCCACTAAATCTCCCTGGTTAGCACCTCTGGCAGGCTTTTCTGACCTGCCCTTTCGCCTGGTTTGTAGAGATATGGGGTGTAGTTTTGCCTTTACTGAAATGGTCAGTGCTACCGGGCTTATTTATAATACACCTGGCACCTATAAACTCCTGGCAACCAATCTAAAAGACACTCCTTTAGCTGTACAAATCTTTGGGGCAAAGCCCAAAAACATACTGCTGGCCACTAAAAAACTGCTAGAAATGGGTTTTACCTATTTTGACTTAAATTGTGGCTGCTCTGTAAAAAAAGTAACTAAAACCGGAGCAGGTGCAAGTTTACTCAAAGAACCCAAGCAAATTGTAGAATTAGTCAAAGTCATGGGCGAAGTAGTCCCCTTTTCCCGCTTAGGCGTAAAAACCCGTCTGGGTTATGAGCTAAATCAAGATGTCTATCTCTTGCTGGCTGAAGATTTAGCCAAACTAAATATAGGCTGGTTTACCCTGCATCCCCGCTATGCCAGACAAAAATTTTCCGGCCAGGCTGACTGGCAAAAATTAAAAATTTTAAAACAAACTATTCCAGAACTCACAGTAATTGGCAGTGGGGACCTCTTTACAGCCCAAGATGGACTGCGCTGTCTGGAAGAAACAGGTATTGATAATATCATGTTTGCCAGAGGAGCCCTGCGTAATCCCTATATTTTTACTGAATTTAAACTCTTAAAACAAAAAAAATCCCCTGGAGAAAAGAACAAAATTATCGCCCTTCTTTTAAGAAAGTTTGTCCACTATTACCAAACCCTTAAACCCGGGCTTTCTGCTTTAAAAATGCGAACCATCCTTCCCAAAATGGTCAAAGAGCTGCCTGCAGCTAAAAAAATTCGCCATAAATTAACTCAAATTTCCTCCTGGGAAGAAATAGAAGAAATAGCTTTTTTACTAGAACAAGGAGCCTACCATGACTAGAGAAATCCTTTTGGCCTCCAAAACTGGTTTTTGTCTGGGAGTAGATCTGGCCCTAAAAAAACTGGACCTGGCTCTAACCCAAAGTAAAAAGCTGGCTACTTTAGGGCCCATTATCCACAATCCTCAGGTACTGGATAAGTATGCTCAAAAAGGAGTAAAAATTATCTCTTCTCCCCAGGAGATAACCGATGAAGATACTGTGCTCATTAGAGCACATGGCTTACCTGCCTACTTAGAGGCAGAATTAAAAAACAAAAACATTAATATTGTGGATGCTACCTGCCCCAAGGTCAAAAAGGCTCAAATCCTTATTGCCAAAAACACCCAGACCAACCCCCTGCTCTTGTATGGAGAAAAAAAACACCCTGAAGTAAAGGGACTAATTAGCTATGCCCAAAATGAAGTTTTGCTTTTTGAAAGTCTAGAAGAACTGAAAAGCTTAACCCTAAACACCAGCCTCACTTATACGCTGGCCTCCCAGACTACTCAAGATCAGCATGAATTTGAGGAAATCCAGTCCTATCTCAAAAACAAAAAAATCCAGTTTAAAACCTTAAATACCATCTGCAATGCCACGGAAGAAAGGCAACAAGAAGCCTTAAAAATCGCTAAAGAAGTGGAATTAATGATTGTGATAGGTGGAAAAATGAGTGGCAATACCCGCAGATTGGCCAAGCTGGTAAGTCAGGTGACCTCTCACATCCACATTGAAACCAAAGAGGAACTTCTAGAACAGGAAATAAAAAAGTATAAAAAAATTGGCATTACTGCAGGGGCTTCCACGCCTAAAGAAATAATTGAAGAAGTTATTGCCAAACTAAAAAGTATTAGCTAATTATCTGGTCTCTAAAATAAAATAGAGCCTAAAAATATGTTACAAGAAATAAATGCCTTTCTAACTTATCCTTTGCTCCAATTTAAAGATGGAGAAATTACCACCTTAAGCCTCTTAAAAGCCATTCTGCTTTTGGGCTTAGGGCTCTGGCTAATTCGTTTTAGCAGAAAAAAAATTTTGAATTGGCTTTTAGGTCATACCAAAATTTCTCCTGCCCTGGCCAATTCCATAACCACTCTTACCTATTATGTTTTACTGATTTTATTAATCTTGAGCACCATTTCAACCATTGGCATTGATATAAGCCAGTTAAACATTTTAATTGGAGCTTTGGGTGTTGGTGTAGGTTTTGGCTTACAAACCATTGCCAATAATTTTATTAGTGGCATAATTTTATTAGGTGAGCGTGCCATAAAAATTGGGGACCTGGTAGAACTAGAAGATAAGACCATAGGAGAAGTTAAAAAGATAAACATCCGCTCCACTGTAATTAGAACCTATGAAGGACAGGAAATTATTGTGCCCAATTCAGAATTTATTTCCAAAAGGGTCAACACCTGGACCCATAGTGATGACTGGCGCAGAGTCCACATACCCTTTGGGGTATCCTATAAAGAAGACCCGGAAAAAATAGCCAAAATAGCTGAAGAAGTGGGCAAAACCTGCCCTTTAACCGCTGAAGATGAAGACCACCCTGTACGAGTCAGATTTGAAAGTTTTGGCGATAATAGTCTAAACTTTACTCTAGTAATCTGGACCAGGGCAGAAAAGATTAGAAAAGCCCATTCAGGAATAGTTAGTGATTATTATTTTGCTCTATTTAAAAAATTCAAGGAGCACGGAGTGGAAATACCTTTTCCCCAAAGGGATTTACACCTGCGCTCTGTCTCTCCAGAAGTTATAGAAAAATTCAAACAAGCCCTAAAAGAAGAAAGTTAATCCCTTTTTAGCTTTTAATTTTACTCTGTACTCTTCAAAAATCCCCTCTTTTTTACAATTGCCCTTTATTTAAGAAAAGGATATACTTGGTAAATTCAAATTTTAAGGAGGATAAAATGATTCCTAAAGATTTACTCTATACCAAAACCCATGAATGGATAAAAATAGAAGGCGATACAGGCATCATAGGCATTACCCACTTTGCCCAGGAACAATTAGGAGATATCACCTTTGTAGAGCTTCCAGAAGTGGGAGCAAGCTTAACTCAAGGGGAAGAAATGGGCAGCATTGAATCTGTTAAGGCTGCCAGTGAACTTTACGCTCCAGTAGATGGCGAGGTACTGGAAGTAAATACTGCCTTAGAAGACGCTCCAGAAAAGATAAATGAAGACCCCTATGGTGAAGGCTGGCTGTGTAAAGTAAAAATCACTGGTGGAAAGGAAAACCTTTTGGATGCTGATGCTTATGCCCAGCTAGTAGCTGAAGAAGAACACTAAAAAACAAAGAAGGTAAAGAAAATGCCTTATATCCCTTATACTGAAGAACAGGTAAAAGAGATGCTGGCTACTATTGGGGCCAACAGTATTGAAGAACTTTTTGCTGATATTCCTCAAGAACTAAGGCCCAAAAGCTTTAATCTGCCAGCTGGAAAATCTGAACAGGAAGTAATCAACCACCTGGAAAACCTGGCTCAAAAAAATAACACTCACCTGACCACCTTTTTGGGAGCTGGCTTTTACGACCACTACATCCCGGCAGCTATAAAAGCCATCACCAGCCGCTCAGAATTTTATACTGCCTATACACCTTATCAGGCAGAAGCTTCCCAGGGCACTCTCCAGGCTATCTTTGAATATCAAACAGCCATGGCCAGGCTTATGGACATGGATTTTGCCAATGCCTCCCTATATGACGGAGGCACTGCCCTTTATGAAGCCATGATGATGGCCTTACGCCTGACCAAACGCCAAAAAATTGTTATTTCTGAAGGGGTAAATCCCATTTATCGCCAGATGCTAAAATGCTATACTCTCAACCTAAACTTAGAACTCATTACCGTACCTCAACAGCAGGGAAAAACCGACCTAAAGGCCCTGGCTGAAGCTCTGGATGAAGATACAGCCTGTGTCATTGTTCAAAACCCCAATTTCTTTGGGCAGATAAATGACTTCACTGAACTTTTTAATCTGGCCAGAGAAAAGAAAGTCCTGAACATCATCTCTGTATATGCGCTTATGCAAAGTGTGTTAAAAACTCCAGGAGAAATGGGAGCAGACATAGCAGTTGCTGAAGGGCAATCCCTGGGCTTACCCCTTTCCTTTGGAGGTCCTTATCTGGGCATTATGACCACCAGAAAGGAACACATTCGGCAGATGCCAGGAAGGGTGGTGGGAAAAACCACAGATACAGAAGGAAATCCTGGTTTTGTACTCACCCTGCAAGCCAGAGAACAACACATCCGCAGAGAAAAGGCGACTTCCAATATTTGTTCCAACCAGGCCCTTTGTGCCTTTCAGTCCCTGCTTTATGTCTCTTTGCTTGGACCTGAAGGCCTGAAAAGAACAGCAGAAGTATCCATTGAAAATGCCCATTATGCCGCCCAGAAACTCACTTCCATTCCAGGGGTAAGCTTACTGAACGACGCTCCCTTTGCCAATGAGTTTACCCTGCAATTACCAGTTCCTGCCTATGATTTAATAAACCATCTAACAGAAAAAGGTTTTGTGCCTGGCTTTCCTGTAGGCAGGTATTATCCTGGTTTGGAAAAGTGTTTGCTGGTGGCCTGTACAGAAAAACACACCAGAGAAGAAATTGGCATTTTAAAGGAAATGATGGCCAGCTATCTGGAAAATCTCTTCTAAAAGCATAAACCAAAGAGGTATAAGAAATGGAAACCATTTTTAGTAAGTCAAGACCAGGCCGAAGAGGAGTTTGGCCCAAACCAGCTCAAAAAGAAGCTAAAAGCTATCTCCCAGAAAACCTTCTCCGCTCCCAAAGACCTAAGCTGCCAGAAGTAAGTGAACTGGATGTGGTTAGACATTACACTTTACTTTCTCGCAAAAATTTTGGGGTAGATAGCAATTTTTATCCCCTGGGCTCCTGCACCATGAAATATAATCCCAAATTTTTGGAAGAAGTTGCCAGTTTACCAGGATTTACCAAGCTCCATCCTCTTCTTCCTCAGCTAAAAAGTGCAGGGCACCACACCCAGGGAGCTCTAGAAATTTTGTATGAAACAGAAAGGTTACTCTGTGAAATCACAGGTATGGACGCCTTTACCCTGCAGCCCCTTGCTGGTGCGCACGGAGAGCTCACAGGAGTTATGCTTATTGCTGCCTATCACCAACACAAAGGCAATAAAAAAACCAAAATCATAGTGCCTGACTCTGCCCATGGCACCAATCCTGCCTCAGCAGCCATTGCTGGCTATAAGGTAGTAAGCATTAAATCCAAAGATGGCATTATTGACCCCAGGGCCCTGGAAGAGGTCCTGGATGAAGAAGTGGCTGGTCTGATGATGACCTGTCCCAATACCCTGGGACTTTTTGAAAAACATCTTCCAGAAATAGTAAAACTCATTCACTCTGTGGATGGTCTACTTTACTATGATGGAGCCAATTTGAATGCTATTTTGGGTAAAATGCGAGTGGGAGATGTGGGCTTTGATGTGGTGCATCTAAACTTACACAAAACCTTTGCCACTCCTCACGGAGGAGGAGGACCTGGAGCAGGGCCTGTAGGAGTAAGTAAAAAACTGGAACCCTTCTTGCCCATCTCCAGAGTGGTCAAGCTGGAAGATGGTCAGTTTTTCCTCAATTACAACTATCCTCTTTCCATTGGTTATGTTGCTCCCTTTTATGGCAACTTTGGGGTTATTCTAAAGGCCTATGCCTATATTTTGCGTTTGGGTAGAGAGGGATTAATTAGAGTTTCTGAACACGCAGTACTAGCAGCCAATTACCTGCGCAAAAAATTGGAAGATTACCTGGAAATTCCTTATAACCGCACCTGTATGCACGAATTTGTGGCTTCAGCCGTAAAACAGGCTAAAAAGGGAGTAAGGGCACTAGATATTGCCAAGGCCCTTTTGGACAAAGGACATCACGCTCCTACAATTTACTTCCCTTTAATTGTTAAAGAATGCCTGATGATTGAACCCACAGAAACAGAAAGCAAAGAGACCCTGGACCGTTTTGTAGACGACCTTATTGACATCCTAAACACTGCAGAAAAGTATCCAGAGTATCTCTTGCAAGCACCCAGCAAAACCCCGGTAAGGCGTTTAGACGAAGTAAAGGCAGCCAGAAACATGGAGTTGGTGGAAAATGTATGATGTAGTGATTATTGGAGGAGGACCTGGTGGTTATGCTGCAGCCAAAGAAGCTGGCCTGCTGGGTTTGAAGACTGCCCTGGTGGAAAAAAAATACCTGGGTGGGACCTGTCTTAACTGGGGATGCATTCCCACCAAGCTTTTTTTAGGAGCTACTGAACCCATTGAAGCTATCCAGCATCTTAGCAGGCTAAGACTGGGTACAGGAGAGTTTTCTCCAAACCTGCCCAACTTATTAAAGAGAAGGGACACGCTAGTAAAGGCGACCCAAAAGGCCATTGCTGAGACCTTAAAAAAGCTGGAAGTAGACATCTATGAAGATGAAGGTTCTTTAATTGATGCCCAGACCATAAGTTTAAAAAATAGCGCCTCCACCCTAAAGGGCAAAAACATTATTCTGGCCACAGGCACCAAAGAAAGTGCCCTCCCAGGCCTTCAATTTGATGGTAAATACATTCTATCTTCCACTCAAGCCCTGGACTTAGAGTCTGTACCTTCCACTTTGGCCATTATTGGCAGTGGCCCCATAGGTTTAGAAATGGGAAGGTTCTTTTCCAGGCTGGGCAGTAAAATCATTTTAATTGAGGCCTTAAACCAACTGGCTCCCCTGGAAGACGAAGATATAGGCAAAGAACTGTTGAAAACGCTCAAAAAAGAAAAATGGGAAATCCATTTGGGCGTAAGGGCTGAAAAGATAGAAGTCCAGGGAGAAAAGGTTCTGCTTACACTTCCCCAAAAATCCATAGAAGCAGATGCCTGCCTGGTGGCAGTAGGACGCATACCCAACACTGCCCATCTGGGTCTGGAAAATATCCCCCTTAAACTCACGGAAAGAAAATTCATCCAGGTCAATGCCAAGCTCCAGGCAGCAGAAAACATCTGGGCTATTGGCGATATCAACGGCCTTTATTTGCTGGCCCATGCAGCCAGCGACCAGGGCGAATATGTGGCTAGGCTTATTGCAGGTAAAGAAACTAAAGACTACTTACCTCGCCTCGTACCTTCTTGTATTTATGGTTATCCAGAAATCATCCAGGTAGGAAAACGCGAAAAGGACTTAAACCAGGACTATAAGATTAGCAAAGCTTCCCTTCTGGCCAATCCCATTGTTCAGGCCAAAGGCGGTGGTTTAGGGTTTATTAAGGTATTGTGGGAAAAGGATAAAATAGTGGGCATATCAGCTATTGGCCCTATGGTCTCCCACCTCATTACCCTGGCTACTATTATTGTGGCCAACCAGTGGACCAGAGAAGAAGCCAGGAAATACATTTTTGCCCATCCCACTCTGGATGAAAGTTTGAGAGAGGCAATCCTGGGTTAGATGTTTTTGCGTGGCCCTTTTAGAAATAAACAGGACCTGGTTTTGGCTTCCAAATCCCCAAGGCGTCAGAGCTTACTGGCTTCCTTGGGGATACATTTTTATGTCCAGCCCAGCAAAGTAAAAGAGCCAAATCCTGAAGACTTTTCTACCCCTAAAGAATATGCCCAGGCAACAGCCCTCCTCAAAGCCCAGGAAGTAAGTAAAAGCTTTCCCCACCAAGCCATCTTAAGCGCTGATACCATTGTGGTTAAAGATAAAGAAATTTTGGGCAAACCCAGAGACTTTAAGCAGGCACTTGCTTTTTTAGAAAAGCTAGCTGGCACTTCCCATGAAGTAATTACTGGCGTGTGTCTTTTGTTTCAAAGGGAACAACGCATTTTTAGTGTAGAAACAGAAGTGATTATGGAAAAGTTTTCGCCAGAAATTTTAAAGGCCTATGTCTTAACCCGGGAACCAATGGATAAGGCTGGAGCCTACGGTATTCAGGGCATAGGTGGATTTTTAGTTAAAGAAATAAAGGGCTCCTATAGCAATGTGGTAGGGCTTCCCTTAACTGAAACCGTAAAAAATCTTTTAGAACTAGAAATAATTGGCCTGGAAGAAAATGAATAAACTCTTTTACCATTTAAACTTGTTTCTGGCCTCAGGTTTTTATCTGGGATTTTTCCCCAAATTCCCGGGAACTGTAGGCTCTTTTTTTACTCTACTTCTACTTTTGTGGTTAAAACCAACAAAGTTTGTTCTTGTCTTTGGCGTAATAATCGTGTTTTTCCTGGGTACCTGGGTAAGTAGCCAAATAGAAAAACATCTCTGCCAAAAGGATCCTTCTTTTGTGGTCATAGATGAAATAGGTGGACAACTGCTTACCTTTATCTTTGTGCCTTTAACCTGGACCAACCTGGGTTTAGGTTTTCTTCTGTTTAGGTTGCTGGATATTTTCAAGCCCTGGCCAGTAAAAGAAGGGGAAAAGCTGGCTGGTGGCTTAGGAATAATGGCTGATGACTACCTGGCCGGCTTTTTAGCTGCCCTGATTTTAAAGGCCTTAAACTATCTCTTCTAATGCAAACCCTTATTTTTGTAAGTATTATTTTTAGTGCTGGCTTTATTCAAGGACTTACAGGTTTTGGCTCTGTACTTATTTCCCTGCCCCTGCTCTGTTTTTTTTATCCACTAAAAACAGTAATTCCCCTGGTAAGCCTCTTTGCCCTGATTATAAACTCTACTTTGATGTGGAATTTGCGTAAGTATTTTTCCTTTAAAGCTGTTTCTCCTCTACTCTTAACCACTTTGCTAGGGCTTCCACTAGGAGTCTATCTTTTAAAAAGTCTTCCTTCCTTTTACCTGGAAGTTGCCCTGGGACTTATTCTCTTCTTTTATTCTCTCTATGGACTTTTTATCCGCCTGCCAGAACTAAACCTGGCTCCGCACTGGGCCTATCTCACAGGATTTTTAGCTGGCATACTGGGAGGAAGTTTGGGCACCAATGGTCCTCCAGTTATTGTTTATAGTTCCCTTTTACCCCTGCACAAAAATAAAATAAAATTTATCTTAACAGGTTATTTTTTCTTTGCTGGATTTGGCATAAGTACTATTCACCTGGCAACAGGACTTATCACCAGGGAAGTCTTATCCTTGTTTGTAAAAGGCATCTTCTTTCTCCTCTTAGGAGTATTTTCAGGAATACTTTTATATCAAAGGATTTCAACCCAAAGTTATAAAAAACTGGTCTTTATTTTACTCTTAGTTTTAAGCCTAGTGTTCAACTATAGATCGCTTAGCAAAATAGGAGTTTTCTAGTGAAAAATTACAACCCTAAAATGCACACTGCAGAGCACATTTTAAACCAAACCATGGACAGAATGTTTCAATGTGGCCGTTCCTTTAGGGCCCATATTGAAAAGAAAAAATCCAAGTGTGATTATAAGTTTTCCAGAATGCTTACAGAAAAGGAAATAGAAGAAGTAGAAAAACAGGTAAATCTTATTATCTCTAAAGACCTGCCTGTAAAAACCTATTTTTTGGATTTAGAAGAAGCCAGGAAACAAGTAGATACCAGTAAACTACCCAGTACTGCTAAAGACAAAATTAGAATAGTAAAAATAGGCGATTATGATCAGGCAGCCTGCATTGGCGAACATGTTGGTTCCACCAGAGAAATAGGTAAGTTTAAAATTAGCTCTGTTAGTTTTGACGCAGGAATTTTACGCATTCGTTTTAAATTAGAGGAAGAATAATGCTTTACTTGGGTGCGCACATGTCCATCCAGGGTGGTCTTAACAGGGCTATTGAAAGAATACAAAAGGTAAAAGGCACAGCCCTTCAAATCTTTTCCAAAAATCAAAGACAGTGGAAAATTCCTCCCTTAAAAGAGGAAGAAATTGAAACCTTTTTAAAAAAGCGTAAACAATGGGGAAACTATCCCATTGCCATTCACACCTCTTATCTGGTCAATCTGGCTAGCCCAGAAGCTTCCTTGCGTAAAAAATCTGTGGAAAACCTGAAAGAAGAAATCAAAAGGGCAACCTTACTTAAAATAGAATATATCATCACTCATCCTGGAAGCCACAGGCAAAAGGGACTGGATAAGGGCCTAGTTTTTTTAAAAGACTCCCTGCAAGAACTACTGGATTTTGCCAGCAAACTTGCCTATTCAGGGAAAATTCTTTTGGAAAACACCTGTGGTTCTGGCAGTCTTCTGGGAGGAAACCTGGAAGAGCTGGGACAGGTCTTAGAGGAGTTAAACTTTCCTTCTAATCTGGGCTGCTGTTTAGATAGTGCCCACCTCTTAGCTGCAGGTTATGATTTAAGTGCCAACTACCTGCTTACCCGCAAAAAAATAGACACTTCTTTAGGACTGGAAAACATCTATTTCTGGCATTTAAATGATAGTGAATACCCCCTGGGCAGCAAAAGGGATAAACACACTCACATTGGTCAGGGTTATATAGGGCTGGAAGGTTTTAAAAATATTTTAAATGATTCTGCTTTTATTCACTTACCCAAGGTCATAGAAACGCCCAAGGGTAAAGATGAAAGTCTGGATAAAGAAAATTTGCAAAGATTAAAAGAGCTTATCTCCTGCAAGACAAATTAAAAAAGTCAAAAAGATTAACCACACATAGCTAAGCACCAACAACAGCAAACATTCTTGAATTTTGCTTTTATCTGGCTTTGCTCCTGCCACACCCAGTACAGGTTTGACCTTTTCCTGGCCAAAGTAAATGGCCTTTCCTCCAAGTTCTACTCCCAACAAGTGCGCTGCCATGGCCATGGGCCAGCCCGCATTGGGGCTTTCGCTTTTATGGGCATCCTGATAAAAATTTTTGAAAACAATCCTTTTTTTAAGCAAAGTAAAACCAGCTAGATAAAACAAAAGAGCACTTATCCTGGCTGGCAAATAGGCCAAAATATCATCCAGCTTAGCTCCCCAAAAGCCAAGTTTTTGATAATAACCCTGTTTATATCCCCACATGGAATCCACAGTAGAAACAGCTTTATACATCCAGGCCAAAACCGGCCCTCCCAAGGCCAGATAAAAAAAAGGAGCCACCACTCCATCATTAAAGTTTTCTGCCAGGGTCTCTATCAAGGCCTTGTGCATATCTTCTGGCTGCATCTTTTCTGTGTCTCTACTGACCAGAAAACCAAGTTTTTTTCTGGCCAAAAGCTCATCTTTGGTCAGTAAATTATAAATCTTCAGGCCTTCTGTAAAAAGGGAACCAAAGGCCAGTACAGCATAGCCAAAATATAAATCAAAGAACCAGCCCAGGCCGGTCTTACCTAAAAGATAAACAATGCTGCCACTAAAAAAAACAACTCCCCAGGTCCCCAATCCACCCCAGAGTCTTAAGGCAGACCTTTTTTGCACTCGCGCTTCCCACCAGGCTAAAAATCTTCCCTGCAACCTTACTGGATGCCAGAGGTATTCTGGGTCCTTAAACAAAAAGTCTAAAAATAAAACTAATAATAAATAGGTAAACTTTTCCATCACCACTTTGCCCACTCAACTTAATCCGTGTGGCTATTTTAAATTTTGCTCAAAGGCAAACAGATTTTGTCAAAAGAATAATCCCCAAGACCTATTGACTGAATCTAAATTACGAATAATTCCAGGGAAGTACTATGAGGGTTTTGCAGTTCATCCTCCCTGTATACGGGGAAAACGAAACAGGCTCGTAAAGCTCTATCAAACCACTCGGTTCACCCCCGTGTTTACGGGGAACACCTCTTTATCCCACCTTTCCCAATCTCACTCATAAAACCATTCTCTTAAGCGCGAAAATTCTTCTTAGGAGAGAGACTCAATTGATGACAATAATTTCTTCTACATTAGCCATTACTTTTTATCCTTTATCTTAAATGAATTAACCTCCAACCTCACCTGTCGCTATTAAGCGCAGTGTAATAGCGAATCGGTATAATTATTAGGCGCTTTATTCTGCACTTAGATTTTTCAATATTTTCTTTGTTAAAGGTTCTTTGATTTCTTTATGCCGAGGAACAGCTTCAATAACCCCGGTCTTTGGATTAATCCATAGTGAGTGCGACGCACCTTACCTTTTAAGATAACACCCTGCTATGCGCAATTTTCTTTCTAAATCCTTGCGTTTCATGCAATTACAATCTTTTCCTGGATTGCATCTTCAGGTAATCCACGCAGAATATCCTCTGTTCGATCTTTGAGAATGAGTTCAATAGCTTGACGTAAATTCTCTTTTGCTTCATCTATTGTCTCTCCCTGTCCATTGGCACCTGGCACTTCAGGACAAATAGCCCAATACCCACCTTCGGGTGCAGGCTCTATAATTGCTGTAAACTCACCTTTCATGCCAAACCTCCAATTTATATTGGCCTAATCTCTAAACCCATCTGTCGCTATTAAGAACAGCAAATCGACGCGGTGGAGCTAATTGTTAGCTAAATTACTTTTCTCTTGCTTCAATAAGTACCTTGATAACTTCTGGATGTAAATTTTCCCCGCATAAAATAAAGGCACAAATCTTTCATTGCCTCTTTGGTATACCTGTGCCCCCTTTTGCTCTTAGCGAACAAAAATGAGTTTCAAACATTCTTTCAAAAGCCCAATATGTCAGCATCAAGGATGATTTTTTATAGAACTGTTCATTAAATCAATTAAATCTATTATTTTGAGTATACTTTATTTAACATTACCTAAAATAAACCATAAAAAAATATTCTACCAACCCAGGTTGAATTTTTCTAATATATTTAAAAAATAAAAAGGTGTCTAAAAATCTTTAGACACCTTCCAAAAAAAAATCTTTTATATATTCTATTTTAAACGTAAATAAATTTAACTATTTTTTCTTTGTTGGGATTTAATTCAAGATAATGGGTAGAGCAAGAAATACAAGGGTCATATGCTCTAACCAGCATACTCAAAAGCAGTTCTATCTCTTCCTCAGACTTGCCATTTAAAGTAGGAGCAAAGACATTAAAGTCTTCTTGAATATTGGCATGGTTCTGGTTGGTGGGGATAACACAATCTGCTTTTACAATTCTTCCCTGCTCATTGTATTCATAAGAGTGGAATAAAATACCTCTGGGCACTTCTACTGCACCTACTCCCTTTCCCCATCTGGGAGTTATTTTTATAGGAGCTTCTTGCTTAAGCCCTTTGCTTAGCAAACTATCAATAAGATAAATGGAATCTTCAGTGGAATGTACACATTCCACTAACTGAGCCAGAGTAATGTAAAAAGGATTGTGGCAGGGAGCTACCAATCCCAATTTAGAAGCTGCACTCTTGGCCTGGGAAGAAAGCAATTCATAGTTTAAGTTAAACCTGGCCAAAGCGCCCACCATATAAGAATCTTTTACATTTCTGGTCCACTTGGCAGTGGACTGAGGAATACAGTACTCGTTGGTAATCTGGTTATAAAAACTATTGGGTTTTCTCTCATCCAGGGAAGAACCAATTTCTCCCTGGTATAAGGCATACTCTCCATTACTTACCAGGGCTATATATTCTGTAGGACGATTAAAAACAGGGTACTTATCCTTAAGCGCGGCAAAAAGCTCCACCATTCTGGAAAGATTATTTAAGGACTTCTGCAATTTAAGTTTTAGTTCTTTTAATTCCTGAACAGAAGGAATGGCTTCCATCCCACCTGGACACAAGCGTTGAGGATGCGTAGTGCGACCACAGATGGTAGCACTAAACTCATTGGCCAGTTTTCTACATTCAATTATATTTACCAGTTCTTCTTTATGGGTTTCAGCCAGAGGAAACACAGAGTCTACGCCCAAAAGGTCCGGCAAAACCAGATAGCCAATATGCAAGAGATGGCTTTGCAGGTTTTCAGCATGCAAAGCTAATTTGCGCAAAATAAGGGTCTGCTCTGAGACCTGAACATTAAAGGCCTCTTCTGTAGCCTGAATAGAAGCCAATTGATGCCCAATAGAACAGATTCCACATATTCTAGAGACAATGTGGTGAATATCCTGATAGGGCCTTCCCACTACCATGGCTTCAAAAAAACGAGGAGCTTCTGGCACTTCCCAGGAACAACTTTCAATTTTTCCCTGCTTATCAATTTTAACCACAATATTGCCGTGGCCTTCTACCCTGGTTAAATACTTTACCTTTAAAGTCTTGTCCTTGGATTTTGGAGACTCTTTTGCTTCTACTTTTACCTTTTCTTTAGCCATTTTTTCACCTTTATCTAATTAAACTTTAAAAAGTGGCCCAAATAAAGTCTTAATCTATCTTCTACTTCCACCCAGCTAAAGCCATGTTCATCCATAACTTCTCTGGCTGCATCCAGGTTGGCACTGGGTGCAGGACCTCTACAGCCCCAGCACACGCTACCTCTACTGACACACACTCCTCCACAACCTGCTCTGGTAATAATACCCAAACACAACCTACCACGCTCAAACTGGCAAATATTCCCTGCCTTTTTACATTCCACGCAAACCGGATAATCTGGAGGTGTGTACTTCTTGCCCAAAAGTAAACTTTTTACCACTTCTACAAACTCTTCTTTATCAATGGGGCAGCCGTGAATTTCTCCATCCACAGGTACTACTGCAGAAACAGGCCTGGCAGCATAGGTGGAATAATACCTTGCCCAGGGTCCATAGACCATATTTTTATATTCCTGCTCATTTAAAAAATTCTTTAAACAGTTTATGCCTCCAATAGTGGCACAGGCTCCCAAAGCTATTAAAATCTTGGCCCTGGAACGAATTTCCTTAATCCTTTCTTCATCTTCATACCTGGTAATAGAGCCTTCTACAAAAGCTATTTCATAATCATCACTATGACCTGTCTTTACTTCTCTAAAACTTACAATTTCCACATGAGAAGCAATATCTAAAATTCTCTCTTCCAGATTGGCTATTTGTAATTGATCTCCTTCACAGCCAGCAAAATCAAAAAAAGCAACTTTTGGCTTAGACATTTTTATCCCCTTTAAATAGCCTCTTCTAAAGAGGCAATTTCAGTATAACAAAAAACAGGACCATCAACACAACAGTTAATGCCATTTATTTGGCAATGGCCACATTTACCTAAGCCACACTTCATTCTTCTTTCTAAAGACACATATATTCTCTTTTCATCTATGCCTATTTTTTTACATTCATTGATGACAAATTTATACATTACAGGTGGCCCAACCATGGCCACATAGGTGCTTTCTGGCTCTATTTTTACCTTGGGCAGCAAAGTGGTGATAACGCCCACATTGCCTTTCCAGGTTTCATCCGGGCTATCCACTGTCTCCAATACTTCCACATCTGTTCTTTTTTTCATCTCTTCGATTTGATCTATAAAGATACGCTCTTTGGGATTTCTAGTGCCCACCAAAACCATTATCCGCCCATATTCATCTCTGTGCCTGAGCATATAGTTAAGCAAACTTCTTAAGGGAATAAAGCCCAGTCCTCCAGCCACAAAAAGTACATCCTGCCCCACAAACTTATGCATGGGAAAATAAGAGCCATAAGGACCTCTTACTCCTACTTTGGCTCCCACCTCCAGGTTATGCAGGGCTGTAGTAACAGTACCAATCTTACGCACAGCTATTTCAAAATGGTGATGATCACTTCTTGGAGGAGAAGTAATGGAAAAAGGGGCCTCTCCTATCCCAAATAGGGAAAGTTGAATAAACTGACCAGGGCGGTGGGCCAAAGGTTTGCCATTGTCCTGAGCAAACTCAAAAAGAGTTACAAAGTCAGAAAGTTTTTTCTTGGCTTTTAGGGTTGCCACCCTGGGAACATAAGGAGAAAATTTATCTTTCATAACTTAGAGCCTCCCACAAAACATTGAAAACTTCCAGAGGATTAGCAATGCGAGCTGTGCACACTCGCACACACCGCCCACAACCAACACACCCCAATTCACCTAACATGTCATAAATGTATTTTCCCTTGCGAAAATAGCGATGTCTATAGCGCTCTGCTGCTCTTCCCCTAAAGTTGTGCCCGCCAGCAATCTTAGCAAAACTTTCCAGCATGCACCCATCCCAAGTACGATAGCGTTTGCCTTTATTTAGTTTGTCGTCTACTTCGTCCAATATATCAAAACAATAACAAGTGGGGCAAATGAGGTTACAACTTCCACAGGCCAAACACTTTCTGGACTTTTCTGCCCACAAAAAAGAATCAAAACTCTTTTCCAAAACCCTGGGAACTTCCTCCCAGGAATATTTTAACCTGTTTTGTTTTTGCACAAGGGACACTATTTCTTGCTTCTTTCTCCTGGCCACTTCCCTTTCTGCAGAAGTAGCCTTATCTACCCTTCCATTGACAAAAAGGAGCTCTTCTCCCTTTTTAGAACCCACCTCTACCAGGAAGGTAGCTGGCCCAATCTTGGTCCAGAAAAGGTCAAAGCCAAAATCTACATTAAAAGCATTTACACTGCCCCAAAAGGCTTCTGGACACACCCTTAAAGGAGTAAGGCCCATAATTATGGTATTATCCCGACGCTGCCTGTAATTGACATCCACACTTCCCATATCCATCACCTGATCCAACTGATTTAGGGCCTTGATATCGTAGGGGTGCAGACCAAATAAAATCTGAGAGCTAGCTGTCAAAAGAGGTTTAGATTTATAGGTTTTTAAGTCAAATTCAATTAAGTCTTCTCGTGGAGGAAAAATAAAGCTCTTAGGAGGATTATAAAGGAGGTCATAATCAAAAGAAATCTCAGCCTCAGGGCTATATTCTTCCAAAAAGTAAAAGCCCTCTTTTTCCTGGGGGACAAAAAGCTTATACTTTTCCTGCCAACCAGCAAAGAGACCCTCTAACTGCTCTAAATAAACGATATAGTTACTCATCTCCCTCCCCACCTCATACTTTTTTACACATTTTGACCTTTTTTTTATATTTTTTAGTGAGAGTCAAATAAAAGAATATTTTCACAATCCCTCACGCTACCGCTAATTCCTTCATCAAAAAAATACCTCCTTTTACCACTTCTTTAAATCCATTTATGGAATAGTATCTTTTTCTTTTTTTCTTTTTAGGAAAATAATGAAAGGTTTAATCTGACTCTAACTCAAAAAAAGACATCCTTTTCTTGACGAAAACCCTCATCTTTGATTTAAGTTTAGGCCAAAAGTTTTATCCCAAAAACCAAAAAAAGGAGTGGGTATGTTTAAAAAATGGTTTATTAGCTTAGCGGCTATTTTAGGTCTTGTTTTGAGTTTTAATTTGCCTGTATCGGCCAAAACTTTTCTGTCCTTTGGAGGTGGTCCTGTAGGTGGAACCTTCCAATATTTTGCCAATGGTATCTCTGTTTTTGTCCAAAAAAAGTATGCAGACATTGAAATTTCTGCAGAGGGCACAGGAGGCTCTACTGCCAATTTAAAACTTTTGGACAAGGGGGACATTGACTTTGGAATCGTTTATTCTGGAGACGCTTACCTGGGCAGAGTGGGTAAACTTCCCAAAGATACCAACCAATATACTAATGTCAGAGCCGTAGCCTACCTTTATGGCGCCCCTGCTCAGCTGGTAGTAAGGGCGGATTCAGGCATCAATTCTGCTCTGGATTTAAAAGGAAAAAGAGTAGCTGTAGGTAATGCAGGTTCTGGTGCAGCTACTGCTGCTGAAAGGTTTTTCAGACACATTGGAGTATGGGACAACTTCTCTCCTCAATTCCTGGGATATAGTGCTGCTGCAGCAGCCTTTAATGATGGTAAGATTGACGCCTTCTGGGTCTTTGCTGGCTATCCCACAGCTGCCATTATTGAAGCTGCTACTAGAGATAAAATCAAACTCATTGATGTTCATAAAGACGCTGAAAAAACAGGTTTTTACAAGGTTTATCCCTTTTATACCCCTTTAGAAATTCCAGCCAATACCTATTCTAACCAGACCAAACCAGTACTTTCCTTCCAGGATGCTGCTTACTGGTGTGCCAACCAAAATGTCCCTGAAGATGTAGTTTACCGCAGTGTAAAGGCCATTTACTCTCCAGAAGGTCTAAAACACATGGTAAACATCAAAAAGACAGCCAAAGAAATGTTCATAGAAAATGGTTTAAGGGGCGTTTCCATTCCTGTTCATCCTGGGGCAGCTAAATTCTGGAAAGAAATGGGCGTGAAAGTGCCTGATTTAAAGTAATTTAGAAATTATATTTGCTATTTTCTGACCAGGCTTGTATCTAAGCCTGGTCTTTTTTATCTAAAAATTTTCTTTTGTGGAGTAGATATGAGCGAAGAAAAATTGTTAGAACAGGACATCCAATTAGCTGAAGAACAAAAACAAGAACTAAAAAAAATCATCTCCAAAGAATCCAGAAGCGGAAGAAAATTAAAGGGTATTTGGCACATTATTGCCTCTATCCTAGGACTAATCATGGTCCTTCTTTATTTTTATTCTTCTGGAATCAGGCCCATTTCTGCCCAGTATAATCGTGGAATTTATGTACTTATAACTTACGTGATGATTTTCCTTTACTTTCCTTTCTGGAGAAAATCTAACCAAGAACGACCCACTTTTTTTGATATTTGTCTGGCCTTATTAGCTGCTTTTTGTGTTGGTTATTGGATGCTGGAATTTGAAAACCTAAACTATCGGGCAGGAGTATATACTCAATTAGATTTTATAGTTTCTATTATTGGCATACTCTTATCTCTAGAGGTTTGCAGAAGGGTCTTGGGCTGGTCCATGACCTTATGTGGTATATTCTTTTTAATCTATGGTCTTTATGGCCGCTATTTCCCCTCCCTTTTTGCCCACAGGGGCTTTAGCCTGGAAAGGCTCTCCACAGTTCTCTTTTTGGAACAAAACGGTATTTTTGGGGTTATGGCCAATGTTCTGGTGACTTATGTAATTCTTTTTATTTTCTTTGGGTCCTTTTTACAAAAATCTGGAGTGGGGAAATTTTTCATTGAATGGCCCCTGGCCCTGGCCGGTAAAACTGTAGGCGGGCCAGCCAAGGTTTCGGTGATTGCCTCTGCTTTTTTTGGCTCTGTATCTGGCTCAGCCATTGCCAATACAGTTTCCACAGGCACCTTTACCATTCCCTTGATGAAAAAGGCAGGGTTTAGACCCCATGTAGCTGGGGCCATTGAACCTGCTGCCTCTATTGGTGGAATGTTTATGCCTCCTATTATGGGTGCAGGTGGCTTTTTGATGGCAGAGCTTACCAATACTCCCTATGTAGAAATAATGAAAATGGCCATTTTTCCAGCTGTTCTCTACTTCCTTTCTGTACTTACCATGATCCATTTTGAAGCCAAAAAACACAATATTAAAGGCTTGGAAGAGGGAGAGTTACCCAAACCTGGAAAAATATTTAAAAAACACTGGTACAAATCTGTACCTCTAATAATTATCGTTGTAATGATGTTACTAGGTTATTCGCCTGGTAATTCTGCTTTCTGGGCCACCCTTTCCTGTATTATAATCAGTCAGTTTGACAAAGAGCATAGAATGGGCCTTAAGGAAATCTGGGAGGCCATTATTACTGGAGCTAAAAGCACTCTGGTTATTGGTGCTACAGTAGGAGTAATTGGTATAATCGTAGGTACCATTGCTCTTTCAGGTATAGGCTTAAAATTTTCAGATATCATCATCTCTCTTTCCAAAGGAAGTTTGCCCATTGCTATTTTGCTTATTGGTTTGGCTTCTTTAATTCTGGGCATGGGCGTACCAGTAACAGCTTCTTACCTTATTACTGCAGTGTTAGCTGTACCTGCCCTTACTGAAATCATGCAACAGATGCCCATCTGGCAGGGACACGACGCAACCATGGCCATAGCTGCTCACATGATTGTCTATTGGTTTAGCCAGGATTCCAATATTACGCCTCCTGTATGTGTAGCTGCCTATGCTGGAGCAGCCATTGCTGGAGCTGACCCCTGGAAAACAGGCTGGACTTCCTTTAAATTTGCCAAGTTGTTATATGTAGTACCTTTTCTTTTCGCTTATGTGCCAGGCATTTTGCTTGCTGGAAGCTGGTCTGAAATAGGTATGGCTTTTTTTAGTGCCACTGTAGGCACAATAGCCTTTTCTGCCCTTACCATGGGTTATTTAGTAAGAAATACTACTATTTTCGAATGGATTATCTTTGCTCTTGGCACTTTTCTCTGTTATCATCCTCACTTAAGTAGCGATATAATTGGTATTACTATTATTTTCCTGGTTTATCTCTGGCAACGCTATAAAAACAAAAAAGAAGGATTGGCTTAAAAAATAAGGAAGGATAGGAAGAAAACAAAAATCTTCCTATCCTTCCTTTAACACTCCTATCTGTCTGTAGGCTTCATAGAGAACAATTCCTGCTGCAGTGGAAAGGTTTAAACTCCTCACCTTTCCCCAGAGAGGAATTCTTATGCGAAAAGGACTTTGGGCTAAAATATATTCAGGAAGACCTCTACTCTCTGGCCCAAAAACCAGTACATCCTTCTCAGTAAAAGAAAACTCTGTGTAAATTTCTCCCTGCCTGGCGCTGGTAAACACCAGCCTTTTATCTGGAGCCTGGTTTTGATAAAAATCACTCCAGCTTTTCCACACTCTTAAGTTTAGATATTGCCAATAATCCAGGCCAGCCCTTTTCAAATATTTATCTTCTAGCTTAAAACCCAAAGGCTCTATTAGGTGTAAAGGAGTAGTGGTGGCAGCACACAGACGGGCAATATTGCCGGTATTGGGTGGGATTTCTGGCTCAAAAAGTACAATTTCCAAGGATAACTCTCTAAGGACAGGTGGTGGGCGGTCGGGGATTTGAACCCCGGACTTCCACCGTGTGAAGATGGCACTCTAACCACTGAGTTAACCGCCCTGATTCAAAAGAAATTATCTTCACTCACCAGGGTAGTCAAGATGATTTTTCCTCTCAATTACCCTGGTGAAAATTTTTTATCAATGTAAAAATTCTTTTAAGGCCAAATAATTACTGCCCATTTGTTCTACAATCTCCCGTACTTCTGGATTGGCCAATTCTTGAACATAGTTTTTGATTTTCTTATTCTTTTGCAAGTAAAGGCGTAAGAAACCATAAAGGTCCTCTAATTCTTTTATTCTTTTAGCCCAGAATAATCCCTCTTTGTAAACCAATTTTGAAGCTAAATAAGAGCCTAACAAGGAAAACCTATATCTGGCAGGCGTATCGGCTAAAATCCTTTTTTTATACCTGGATACCAGGACAAAAGGACAATATTCCAAAACCTGTTCCTGCAACAGGTCATCTGCACTCAAATCTCCCACCTTCTCGGTTAACAGAGAGGAAATAATATCACTTAATTCATTTATCTCTCTGGAAACTTCCAGACTTATTTTAGTTAAAAATTCCTTTTTACTTCGCAACTTGTATTCCCACAAAAGAAGCCTGGCTTCATCTCTGGCCCTTTTTTCCAAAATCTCTAATACTTCTTTTATATACTCCTCCTTTAATTCCAAAAATTCCTGCTCATTTAAAATCAATCCCGCCAAAATTTCATAGGAAGAAGAAATAACCCCAGCTTTATTGGCTGAAGAGCCGTGAATGATTAATACGCCCTTTTCCTGTAATTTCTCCCTGGCTTCTGGAGAAATAAACAAGTTGGCTCCTTCTATAATGGCCTGGGCTGAAGGTTTACCTTCAGGAGTCAAAAATTTTGCCCAGTTCTTAAGGTTAATGGTATCAGGCCTGCCTCCACAGGGTAAAAATACATCTGCCACTACTTTATTATGTAGTTCATTACGGATTTTTACGCCTTCTGGAGTATCTGCTTTGACCAAAAAGGCCTCTTTAGACTTAAGCCTAGCAGGAGAAAACTCAGAGGTAGGTTTTTCTTCCTTTACCAGACGAAGTAACTCTTCATGATCCAGGCCAGATGGGTCATAAAGACAACCATGCCCATCACTTAAAGACAATATCCTGGCCTTGCTGCCATACTTCTGGATAATCAACTTCAAGGCATTACCTGCTACATCTCCAGCAGGACCACCTGTAAGTTTTACACTAAACTCCTGTTCATAAGGATTAAGGCCCAGAAACTTTAAAACCTCTTCCATATACACCACCACGCCCAGGCTGGTAACTCCATACTGCTTGTGGTTTATGCCAGCTACAGGCTTAGAGCTCATAATGGCCTGGGGCCAGGAATATCCCTTTTCCCTGGCTCTTTGAACAATCCAGTTGATGTGTTTAGGAGATATATTTTCATCCGGACCCAAGTAAATAAGTTCATGTCTTTTTAGATAATCAACAATATTTTCTTTGCAGGGAGAGTCTTTACTGGAAACAATAAGATCCAAAAGAGAATCAGCCATGGCTTTTACCGCCAAATCTATATCCCCTAAAGGATGAAGTAAAATAACTGCCTTGGAACCACCCTCAGGAATATCTTTATTTTTATATTGCTGGGCCAAAGCCAGCCCTCTCGCTTCATCAAATACCCGATGTAGCTCCATTTTGTAGTGTTCCAGGTTTTTGGTACGCACTACCCTTACTCCACCTCTGGCCATATCTCTATAACGAATGTGAAAACCAATAAAAAACCTTCCATAAAAATAATAAATACCAAAGGGGATTTCTTCATCTTTAATAAAAGAAGCAAAAACCTTTGGGTCCAAACGAAAACTAAGCCCAAAAAGGTTTTCAAAAAAATAATTGGTACGCAAAATATTCTTATAAAAAAGTAAAATGCTTTCAAAAACATTCTTGGCAATTTCATCAGTAAGTTCAGCCAAGCTCTTTTTTAGATTCAGCTCTCTTACGGCCATTAAGTCTTCTCTGGATTCTTCTTGAGGAGAAAAACGAGCATAAAAATAATCTACAAGCTCTTCTGTAATTTCTGGATAGGCTATCAGCTTGGCCTTTATTCTGGCCTGAGTATAGGCATAGGGGTCTATTTTCAAAAGATATTGATGGGCAAATTCACTACTGGCCTGTAAAAGAAAAACCTTTTTTACAGAAAAGTTTTTTTCCTGAGCAAACCATTCCAGTTCATCAGGGAAAAACCATTTTACCAAACTCAAATCCTCTTGTAGATTTAACAGGCAACTATCCTTTTCTAGCTCTTTAGCCGTACATTTTAAGTAGCAGCTTATAATCAAAGAGGTAATATCTTTTTCTCTATTGTAAAAAGTATCCAGGTAAAGCCTGTTTATATTTAAAGTATGCCTAAAAAATATTTTTATAATCTCTAAAAGCAGACCATAGCTAGGCGGGTTGTTCATGGCAATAGTTATACGGCTTTCTTCAGCATATACTTCCGGCTCTATATTTAAATATACCTCTTCTTTTCCTCTTAAACTTTTTAATATTTTAAAGTGCCTGGCAACCCTTCCTCTTTCCAGCCTGGTCAAGTATTCACTATTGGCACAGGAAATAAAAGAAGAAAACTCTTCTTTCTCTTCAGGCTTGATAATCTTCTCTTTAAAAAAATTGTCCAGTTCAAGGTTTAGCTCTTCTTTTATTTCTAAATCTTCTACTTGTTTATAGGTTTGAAAAGTACTAAGACAGATACTTCCATCCAAAGAAGTATACATCCTGACCGTCTGAATCTTTTTTTCCTTAAAATCTTCTAAAATTTTTATTAAAGCACTTTTATTTTCTCCAGGAGTAATAAAGGTAAATCTGGTCCCACAGGGGCTCTCTAAAGAAATAATACCCTTATCCGTAGTGAGTCGGCCGGAAATAATGGCCAAAATATGTTTTTTTATCTCTTCTTCAGGGTGAAAGCGAAAATAATAGGGATGCATATTGGCAAAAAACCAAGGACTTATCTCCTCAGCCATAGAGCCTAAAATTTCTTTAATCTGAGGAGTGAGTGCACTTACTTCTAAAGTCATAGGACCTCCCTTGTTTTTTCTTACCCTAGTAACTCAAATTTTTCTCTGAGGTAAAGAAAATTTTTCTTGCTTTAAACGGTTTTTTTGCTTAGCTTATAAAATATTTACATTTATTTCAGGGAGTTAGTAGTGAAAATCTTGGTAACGGGTGGAGCAGGATTTATTGGCAGTAATTTTTTATACTATCTTTTTGCAAAATATGAAAACCTGTTTGTGGTTAATCTGGACAAACTGACCTATGCTGGAAATTTAAAAAATCTAAGTGAGCTGGAAAAAAAAGCAGGAAAAAATTATGTATTTATCCGTGGCGGTATAGAAGAGGAAAAGCTGGTAACAGAAATACTTCACAAGTACGACATAGAGTATATAATCAATTTTGCTGCTGAATCGCATGTGGATAGGTCCATTGATAATCCCTACCCTTTTATTACCACCAATGTCCTGGGGACTCAAAATCTTTTGGAGTGTGCCAGAAAAAAAGGAATCAAAAAATTCATTCATATTTCTACTGATGAAGTTTATGGCTCTCTGGGCAAAGAAGGCAAGTTTACTGAAAATACCCCTCTAGCTCCCAATAGTCCCTATTCTGCCTCCAAGGCTTCAGCTGACTTGATTTGCCGAAGCTATTACAAAACTTATAACTTTCCAGTGGTTATTACGCGCTGCTCCAACAATTATGGTCCCTATCAATTCCCGGAAAAACTTATTCCCCTTACCTTTTTAAAGGCTTCTAAAAACGAACCCATTCCAGTTTACGGCAAAGGAGAAAACATTCGGGACTGGATTTTTGTGGAAGACCACTGTCGGGGGATAGATCTGGCCTTAAGTAAAGGAAAACCTGGAAAGGTTTACAACTTTGGCGGTCAGGCAGAAAAAACCAATCTAGAAGTGGTCAAGGCCATCCTTGATTTTTTGGGCAAGCCCCACACTTTAATCAAGTTTGTCCAGGATCGACCAGGGCACGATTTTCGCTATGCCATGGATTTTAGCCTGGCTTCTAAAGAACTTGGCTTTTACCCCAGCTTGACTTTTGAGCAAGGATTGGAGAAGACTCTAACCTGGTACACACAAAACTTGTCCTGGATAGAAAGTATCCTCAGTGGAGAATACTTAGAATTTATGCGGAAATGGTATGCCAAAAGATAAAAGAGCCCTGGTTTTGGGCGGTAAAACAGGCCTTTTAGGACAAAAGTTAAGCCAAGTTCTCCAGGAAAGGGGATGGGAAGTAAAAGCTCCTTTTCGGGGAGAGCTGGATATCTTTTCTGAAGAAGCTGTAAGCTCTTATGTCCAGGAACATTCTATCTCGCACATCTTTAATACTGTTGCCTATACCCAGGTGGACCTGGCAGAAGAAGAGAAAGAACAAGCCAGATTACTAAACCGCAATCTCCCCAAAATCCTCGCTCAAGTGGCCAGTAAAAAAAATCTCTATTTCATTCATTACAGCACAGACTTTGTCTTTAATGGCAAACATACCCTTCCCTATGAGCCAGAAGATAAACCCCATCCCTTAAGTGTCTATGGACAAACCAAACTTGAAGGGGAAAGGGCCATTACTGACATACTTAAGCAAAATTTTCTTATCATTAGAACAGCCTGGCTCTTTGGAGAAGACAAGGAAAATTTTGTGAGTAAAATTTTAAGGCTAGCCAGAGAAAGGGAAAGTTTAAAAGTGGTCCACGACCAGATAGGCTCCCCCACCTATACCAAAGATCTGGCTATCTATACTTTAAACCTGCTGGAAAAACAAGGTACAGGTATTTTCCATCTGGTAAATTCAGGGCAAGCCTCCTGGTGCGAACTGGCTCAAGAAGCCATAAGTTGTGCTGGACTGCCCTGCAAAGTAATTCCCATCACTTCCAAGGAGTATCCCCAAAGGGCTTTGCGCCCTTCCTTTTCAGTCCTAAGCACTCGAAAGTTTACCCAACTAACGGGCATAACTCCCAGACCCTGGATTCAAGCCTTAAGAGAATACCTTTTCTCCTTTCATTTAGAAGGCTAAATCTTTCCAAATCTTGACACTCCAACACTCCATAATTACCACTAAAACACTTAAATCTGTTTTATATCTGTGGTAATCAAAAAAATTATGCTTAACCAACGAGAAATTCAAGTTTTAGCCACTCTGATAGGAATATTCTTACAAACAGGTCAGCCTGTGGGCTCGCGTATTGTCTCCAAAAAATCCCGCCTGGGATTAAGCTCTGCTTCCATCCGCAATATCATGGCTGACCTTACAGAAAAGGGTTATCTTCATCAGCCTCATACTTCAGCTGGAAGAATCCCCACTGCTAAAGGCTTAAAATTTTATCTAAGCAAAGTATATGCACCTGCTCCGCTCACTTCTGAGGAAAAAGACCAAATAATTTTAACCTTACGCCAAAACATGCCAGACCTGGAAAAAACCCTAAGCAGTGCCAGTAAGATACTCTCTTCTGTCTCCAGGCAAGTAAGTCTGGTACTTTCGCCACAAAAAAAACTTTCTCACTGGAAAAGCATAGAATTTATGTACATCAAACCTGGTCTGGTTCTCTCCATTTTAATTCTGGAAGAAAACCTCATTCAAAATAAACTTATCAAAGTAAATAAAGACATCACTAAAGAAGATTTAATCAAGTTTAGCAATTTTTTAAATGAAAAGTTTAAAGGACTTCCTCTATATATAGTTCGGCAAAAAATTATAGAAGAAATGAAAAGCGCTCAGGCAAAATTTGAAAATCTTTACCAACAGGCAATGAAAGTGGCCAAAGAAGCCTTTGAAGATTCTAACCGTCAACTTTATGTAGAAGGCACTACCCATATTTTAAGTAAAGACCAGATGAAAAATATTAATACCATGAAAGAACTTTTCCACTTTTTAGAAGAAAAATCCAGATTACTGGAAATTTTGGATAAAACCATAGAAGAAGGTCTAAATATTTTAATTGGTTCAGAAGATCTAGAAAATTTAGGAGACTATTCAGTCATCTCTTCTCCTTATGCTTTCAAGGAAGGGACTCAGGGAGTAGTTAGCGTCATCGGGCCTATGCATATGGATTATACCTATATAATTCCACGTGTTGACTTAATTTCCAAAGTGCTTACCAAAATATTTCAAGAATTTTACTAACTAGAAGGTGTGGAGGGAAAATGAAGGACGAAAAAGAAAAAAAAAGCAAAGTAAAGGAAAAATCTTCTGAACATTCCGCTCAAGCTTCTGAAAAAAAAGAAACCAATACCCAAACTTCAAGCGAAGAAAAACTTACTCTCCAAGAATTCAAAGAAAAAATCTGCCCGGAATGTGAACAATTAAAAGAAAAGGAAGAAAAAGTTTTAAGAACTCTGGCAGAAGCTGAAAACTTAAAAAAACGCTTGCAAAGAGAAAAAGAAGAATTTTGCAAATTTGCTACTTCTGCCTTTTTAGAAGAGCTCTTACCGGTTTTAGACAACCTGGAATTAGCTCTTACCCACAGTCAAAACCAAAAAGAATGTGCTGGGCTCCACCAGGGAGTGGAGATGACCCTGAAAATTTTCAGGGATATCCTGAAAAAACACGGCCTGGTACCTGTAGGTGAGGTGGGAGAAAAGTTTGATCCCAGCATTCACGAAGCCATGGCCCAGGAAGAAAGGGAAGACATGGAAGAAGGCTGTGTAGCCCAGATGTATCAAAGAGGTTATAAACTGCACGAACGCTTGCTCAGACCAGCAAAGGTTATTGTTAGCAAAAAGTGTGCACCGAAAGAGGAAAAAACAGAATAACGCTCTTTACAAAAAGGAAAAAAGACTTAGTTTTTGTCTAGTGAAAAAATAATTAGTTTCAAATAAATGAGGAGGCTTTAGAAATGGGAAAAATCATCGGCATAGACTTAGGAACCACTAACAGCTGTGTTTACTACATGGAAGGAAAAGATCCTAAGTGTATCACCAATCCAGAAGGTGGTAGAACCACTCCTTCAGTAGTTGCCTTTACTGATAAGGAAAGACTCATTGGAGAAATTGCCAAGCGTCAGGCCATCACCAACCCTGAAAGGACTATCTATGCAATAAAAAGATTAATGGGACGCAAATATGACGATCCTCTAATCCAAAAGTGGAAAGAACGTTGTCCTTATAAAATAGTTCCTGGCCCCAATGGAGATGCTTACGTCCAGATTGGCGATAAAAAGTACAGTCCTCCTGAAATCTCAGCAATGATTTTGCAAAAATTGAAAAAAGATGCTGAAGAATTCTTAGGAGAAAAGATTACAGAAGCAGTTATTACAGTGCCTGCCTATTTTAATGACAGTCAACGTCAGGCCACCAAAGACGCGGGAAGAATTGCAGGCCTGGAAGTAAAAAGAATCATCAACGAGCCTACGGCTGCTTCTCTGGCCTATGGCATGGATAAAAAGAAAAATGAAAAGATTGCTGTATATGACTTGGGTGGCGGTACCTTTGACATCTCTATCCTGGAAGTAGGCGATGGAGTGGTAGAAGTTAGGTCCACCAATGGAGATACCTTCTTGGGTGGCGAGGACTTTGACCAGAGAATTATCAATTATCTCGTCGATGAGTTTAAAAAAGAAAATGGTATTGACCTCTCCAAGGACACCATGGCCTTACAGCGCTTAAAAGAAGCTGCAGAAAAGGCCAAAAAAGAACTTTCTTCTTCCCTAGAGACTGACATCAACTTGCCCTTTATTACTGCAGACCAAACTGGCCCCAAACACTTAAATATCAAACTCACTCGCGCCAAGCTGGAAAAATTAGTCGAAGACCTGGTAGAAAGAAGCATTGAACCCTGTAAAAAGGCCTTGGCTGATGCAGGACTTAAGGCTTCTGATATTGATGAAGTAATTCTGGTGGGTGGAATGACCCGTATGCCCCTGGTCCAGAAGAAAGTTGCTGAATTCTTTGGCAAAGAACCACACAAGGGAGTAAACCCAGACGAAGTGGTAGCCATGGGTGCAGCCATTCAGAGTGGTATCTTGGCTGGAGATGTAAAAGACGTCTTGCTCCTGGATGTAACACCTCTTTCTTTGGGCATTGAGACCTTAGGTGGCGTGTTTACCAAGCTCATAGAAAGAAACACCACCATTCCTACCAAAAAGAGTCAGGTCTTTACCACAGCTGCAGACAACCAGACTTCTGTAACCATTCATGTCCTGCAGGGTGAAAGGCCCATGGCTGCAGACAATATGTCCCTGGGTCGTTTTGAACTTACCGGTATTCCCCCTGCACCTAGAGGAGTACCTCAAATCGAAGTAACCTTTGATATTGATGCCAATGGTATTGTAAACGTTTCCGCCAAGGACTTAGGTACTGGAAAGGAACAATCCATTAGAATCACTCCGTCCAGTGGGCTTTCTGAAGATGAGATACAAAAACTCATCAAAGAAGCAGAAGCTCATGCAGAAGAAGATAAGAAAAAACAAGCTCTTATTGAAGCTAGAAACCAGGCTGACACCCTTATTTACACTACGGAAAAATCCCTCCGTGATTTAGGAGATAAGGTAGAGCCAGTCTTAAAGAGTGAGATTGAAAACAAGATTGAAGAATTAAAGAAAGTAATGAACCAAGATGATGCTGAGGCTATCAAAAAAGCTTCTGAAGAGTTAGCGCAAGCTTCTCACAAACTGGCTGAAAAGCTCTATGCCCAGAAGACAGCTGGAGCCAATCCTGGAGCTGACGCTTCTGCTGGGGCAGATGCCAGCAATAAACCCAAAGACGATGATGACGTAGTAGATGCAGATTATACAGAAGTAAAATAACCTTTACTTGACAGTACTCCCTCCCCCTCCCTATAACCAGGGTCTGGAATTAATTTCCAGGCCCTTTTAATTTTCTATCAAGAAGGTAAAACAATGTTAAAAAAAATACCTTATCTTGTTTTTTTGCTAATCTTACTTAGCAGTTGTACTAAAAATATTTACCTTACTACACCTAAAAACCCAGTAAAAGAAGCTGACCAGGCTTACAAAGAGGAAAAATGGCTTAAGAGCAAAGTCCTCTATCAAAAACTTCTCGCTACTCCCAACCTGGACTTACAAAGCAAAACTCTATTTTTAAAAAGATTGGCTAAAAGTAGTCTGGAAGTAAAAGATTTTCCGTTAGCTCAAGATAGCCTGCTTCAATTATTTACTCTCAATCCAGAAGAAAAAAAAGACTGGGAAAATCAAAAAATCCTGGCCCTCAGTCTAAAAGAGACCCAGGGAATAGATGAGTTTAAAGAATATTTATTAAGGCTGGGTCTGGATTCAGACCTTCCGTTTTCTTTAAAAAGAGAAATGGGCTTTTTTCTTCTCCAGGAACTACCAGAAAAAGACCTGGCAGATGCCTATAGCATTCTGGAAGAAGTATATAATTCTTTAACTATTGAAGAGAAAAAAACTTTGGAAGAAGATTTCTATTACTACTTAGCCAATAAGGATGGGAAAAGCCTGGAAAGTCTAAAAGCAAAAATCTGGAATGAAGAAAAATTTCCCCAAAACATTATTACCTTTGTCTATTTTTTTAACCTTGCCCAAAGAGAAAGCACAGACTGGAGCTTTTACTGGAGTAAACTAAAGGTTCTCCTGAAAAAAGCCAATTTTAGCTCTCCTCTTTTTCAAAATCTCTTTGCTGAAAAAGAAAATTCCCTGGGTATTCCAGAACAAAAAATAGCCCTGATTTTACCCCTGGAAGGTCCCTATGCCAGCTTTGGCTGGAAAATCTTAAAAGGAGCCAGTTTAGCTCAATGGAAACTTTTAGGAGAAGGGCAAAAAGTAGATTTAATTATCTTTAATTCCCTGGATTCCAGCTGGCCTGAACAAGTTCTACAAACCTCGACTAAAGTCATAGGCGGCCCCCTTATTCCTGATAATATCGCCAGGGTACTGCAAAATAAACTCTATGAGAAAAAACTCTTTTTTACCTTTTCTCCCAGTTCTGAAAAAGAAGGAAAGGAAATCTGGCGATTTTTCCCCAGTGCAGAAGACCAGGTACGCATTTTAATTAAACAGACCCATGAACAATTGGGTATCAACAACTTTGCCATTTTATACCCGGAAGAAAACTATGGACAAAGAATGAGCAAGGTCTTTTATCAAGCATTAAACCAACAGGGCGGAGAATTAAGAGGACTAACTAGCTATCCACCCGATGCACCTCCTAAATGGGGGAAAAAGGTCGCCCAACTCTTAAAGGTAGAAGAAAAAAACCAAGAAGAAGAAAAGCTAGAAACATTTCCAGAGCCAGATTTTGAAGCAGTTTTTATCCCGGACAATCTCTCCAGGGTAAAAGCCATTGCTTCTTATTTCTTTTTTTACAACGAACCACGTCTGTTTTTCCTTGGCCCCAGTTTATGGGCAAATCCAGATGAACTTTCTGATTTAGAAAAAATTTACTTAACCTTAGCCTTTTATCCCAGCCCCTGGTGGTCTGCTAATCCCAGTTTTGAAGTAAGTGAACTTAAACAGCTACTTAAGGAAAGCGTGCAAGGAGAGCCTGATTTCTGGGTGGGATTAGGTTTTGATTTTGTACGTTTCTTTGCCTCCCTTCCCATTTACCCCCACCTCCCAGCAGATAAGGTAAATGAGCTACTTAGTAATAAGTCCAGGGACTTTAACTGGACTATAGCTCCTCTTACCTGGAACGAAGAGGGAAAAGCCACTGAAGATCTTTTTCTCTTCAGTCTCTATCAAGGAGAAAATAAACTTGCGGATTTAAATTTACTCCAGAACATCAGGGCGAAAAGAATAGAAAACAGAAAAGTAAAAAAAATAGAGTATTATAAAAAACACAATCTTCCTCTTCCAGAAGAGGATACAAATTCTACTCTTGAGGAGAAAAGTAATGAAAATAACTAAAGAAGAAGTAAAACAAATAGCTACTCTGGCTAGATTAAAACTACCAGAAGAAAAAGTAGAAATTTATCAAAAACAGTTTTCAGCAATTTTAGATTATATGGAAAAATTAAAGGAAATAGACACAAAAGAGGTTAACCCCCTCTATTCTCCTGCAGAGTTAAAAAATGTTTTTAGAGAAGATGAAGTTAAAAAAGATCTAGATAGAGAAGAAATACTAAAAAATGCACCTAAAACAGATGGAGAATTCTTTATTGTACCTAAAATAATCTAAAGGAGAAAAAATGGAAATTTTAAATAAAACCCTTACAGAGATAAGAGAAAGTCTACAAAAAAAAGAAATAGGCGTTGAAGAGCTCATCAAGACTTGCTTACAGCACATTGCCAATACAGAGCCTAAAATAAACGCCTTTATCACCCTGCGCGAAGAAGAGGAGCTTTTAGAAGAAGCCCGCCAATTGGATAGACAAGGGCCTGACCCCAATCAGCCTTTGTGGGGGATACCCTTAGGGATAAAAGATGTCTTAACCACCAAAAACTTGCGCACTACCTGTGGCTCTAAAATTCTGGAAAACTTTGTGCCTGTATATGACGCCTTTGTGGTAGAGAAGTTAAAAGCAGCTGGCGCCATTATTCTGGGCAAGCAAAACATGGATGAATTTGCCATGGGCTCTTCCACTGAAAATTCTGCCTTTGGTCCCACCAAAAACCCCTGGGATTTGAGCAGAGTACCTGGTGGCTCCAGTGGAGGTTCAGCAGCCAGTGTGGCAGCCAGACAGTGTTTTGGAGCTATTGGCACTGATACAGGAGGATCCATTCGCCAGCCTGCTTCCTTTTGTGGATTGGTGGGTTTAAAACCAACCTATGGACGGGTCTCCCGTTATGGCCTGATAGCTTATGGCTCTTCTTTTGACCAGGCCGGGCCACTTACCCGCAGTGTTCAAGATGCAGCTTTACTTCTGGAAGTAATCGCTGGCCATGACCCCAAGGACTCCACTTCTTTAAATGCTCCTGTACCTAAATATAGTCAAAGCATAACTTCCCTTTCAGCAACAAAATTTACTTTTGGTTTACCCAAAGAATACCTTGGAGAAGGATTAGACCCTGAAGTAGAAAAGGTTTTTCAAAGCACCATTAAGTTAATTGAAAACCTAGGCGGAGAAATCAAAGAAATTTCCTTGCCTCACACTCAATACGCCATTGCTACCTATTATATCCTGGTTATGGCTGAAGCTTCTTCTAACCTGGCCCGCTTTGATGGGGTTAGGTATGGAGTACGCAATGCAGAAGCCAAAACACTAAAGGAACTCTATGAACTTTCACGCTCTCAAGGTTTTGGAGATGAGGTGCAAAGAAGAATCATGCTAGGCACCTATGTCCTGTCTGCAGGTTATTATGACGCTTATTACAAAAAAGCTGCCCAGGTAAGAAGGCTCTTAAGTGAAGACTTTGTTCAGGCCTGGAAAGAATGTGATTTTATTCTGGCGCCAGTCTCTCCTACTCCTGCCTTTAAACTGGGAAGCACCATTAATGACCCTTTAAAAATGTATCTCATGGACATTTATACCACTTCTCTAAATCTAGCTGGACTTCCTGGCCTAAGTTTACCCATAGGGCTTAGCTCTGACAATTTGCCCATAGGCGCACAAATAATAGGCCCCAAGTTAAGTGAAGAAAAACTTTTAGCTCTTGCTTCCAAACTGGAAGAGGCTTTGCCCAAACTTCCTCTTCCCCCTCTAAGCTAAATGCAGGTAGGAGTATTATTAAGCGGTGGCATAGACAGCCTTTATAGCCTGCTTTTATTAAAAGAAGCAGGCTATAAGGTAATGGGTATACACGGTCTTTTTTTTGATTCTCCTCAAGAAAAAAAGCAATTAGACCACTTGCGCACTTTAGCCAAGCAAATGGATTTTTCCCTGCAAATTTTGAATTTAAAAAAGGAATTTGAAACAAAAGTTATTCAACCCTTTATTCAAAGTTTTAAGCAGGGATTAACTCCCAATCCCTGCTCATTGTGTAATCCCAGCATCAAATTTGGCCTTTTACTGGAAAAGGCCAGAGCTTTGGGGTGTACTAAATTGGCTTCAGGCCATTATGTAAACCTCCAAGAAAAGGGACTTTCGCCCTTAAGCAGAGGAAAAGATAGGACCAAAGATCAAAGTTATTTTTTAGCCCTGGTACCTAGAAAAAATTTCAACTACCTGATTTTTCCTTTAGGCAGGCTGGAAAAAAAACAGGTTTACGCAGAAATAAAAAAAAGAGAACTTCTTATTTTGACTGCCCAGGAGAGTAATGAAATTTGTTTTGTCCCAGCAGACTATCGTCAGTTTCTAACTTCTAGAAATATAAGCCTGGGAGAACCAGGTCCTATCAAACTTTTAGACGGCACCCTTCTGGGTACTCACAAGGGGTTGCTCAACTACACCATAGGACAGCGCCGGGGCCTAGGGATAGCCTATAAAGTACCTCTTTATGTCCTGGATAAGGATAAAGCTTCCAATACCCTTTTTGTGGGACCCAAAGAAGAACTCCAGGCCCAAGGGGTTATAGCCAGTAAGTTTAATTTTCTCTGTCCCCTGGAAAAATGGCCTCAAGAGATTTGGGTCCAAATCAGATACAGGCAAAAACCTAAAAGAACCCGATTTTTAAAGCAAGAAGGAAGTTATTTTTACTTTGAATTCCTGGAACCAGAAGAAAGGCCTTCTCCCGGGCAAACCCTGGTGGTCTATTTTCAAGAAGAGGTTCTTGGCGGAGGTATTATTCAAGGTGGATTTTAAAACCTTTCACATCAAAACCCTGGGCTGTAAAATCAATCAATATGAAACCCAGGCAATCAATGAATTATTGCAACAACAGGGGAAAACCCCTGTCCCCTTAGAAGAAGCAGAACTGGTTATTTTTAATAGTTGTGCTGTAACCCAAAGGGCAATTAGTGACTTAAAAAAACAAATCAAGGGAGTACTAAAACACCTTTCCCCTTCTACTCAAATTCTGGTTACTGGTTGTGCTGCGCAAGTCTTAAAAGAAAAAATAAGCAGGTGGAAAGGAGTGCAGCTAGTTATCCCGCAGGAGCAAAAACTGAGTTTTTTTGCCCAAGAAAAACAACCCTTCTCTTTCCCACCCATTAACAATTACTTTCGGGCCAGAGCCATTTTAAAGATACAGGATGGCTGTTCGCACAGATGTACCTATTGTATCGTACCTCTGACCAGAGGTAAGTCTAGAAGTAGAAATCCCCGGGAAATCTTAGCTGAACTAAAAAGATTGGTAGAGGCTGGTTTTCAGGAAGTTATTCTAAGTGGAATAAACTTAAGACAATATGGACGAGACCTAACTGAAGTCAAAAACTTCTGGGAGTTAATTCTCTTTTTAAAGCAACACTTTGATTTTATAAAACATAAGGTTCGCCTGCGCATAAGTTCTCTGGAGCCAAAGGACCTGGACCAAAGGGCTTTAGATGTACTAGGGGAAAGCCCCTTTATCTGCCCTCACCTGCATATATCCTTGCAAAGTGGAAGTGATAAAATTCTAAAACTTATGGGCAGGGGCCATTATAAGGCTGAAGATCTGGAGCGTTTTATCGAACAAATTAAAACAATCTGGCCTGTTTTTGGGCTGGGTCTGGACCTGTTGGTGGGATTTCCAGGTGAAAAAGAAGAAGATTTTTTAGCAACTTATAACCTGGTAAAAAGACTTCCCTTAAGCTATGCTCATGTTTTTCCCTATTCACCCAGGCCCAATACACCTGCAGCCACCTTTTCCCAGCAACTACCTCCTGCCATAAAAAAAGAACGAGCCAAAAAGTTAAGGGACCTGGTAGAAGAAAAAAAACAACTTTTTTTACATAAACTGCTTAAACTACCCTCTCTTCAGGTCATAAAAGAAAATGAATACTCAGGCACCAGTGAGTACTATCAACAGGTATTTTTTTCTACTTCCCTTTCCCTGGCCAACAAAAAACTCATCCAAGTAAGACCTTGGCAAGTTCAGGACAATAAGTTATTTGTTTTACCCTTATGAGCATTCCCAAAGAACCTCTGCCAGGAAAATTTTTTCTCTCTATTTTAAGTGCTAAGTGGGAACTTTTCTGGCCCGAACTATTAGAACTCCTGCGCCAAAAGTGGGGACAGGAAGATTATCTATCTGATCCCATACCCTTTACTCAAACCCATTATTATGATGCAGAATTGGGCACTCCCATTTATAGAAGAATAGTTTCCTTTCAAAGCCTGGTCCCCCTGGATAGCTTGCCTGACCTAAAGCTTTTTACCAACTCCCTCGAACAACAGTATCAAAGAGAAGAAAAAAGAATCTTTAACCTGGACCCAGGCCTAATCACCTTTGAACGGTTGGTATTAGCCACAGGTAAAAACTTTACCCATCGCATTTACTTAGGCAAAGGAATCTTTGCCGACCTCACTCTCATTTATTCCAGGGAAACCTGGCAGGATTTACCCTGGACCTTTCCTGATTACCGCACTTTAACCATAAAAAATCACTTAACTGCTATTCGCAATCTCTACCAACAACAAATCCAAAGTATGAGGAGTACATCTAAATGAAAAGTATGACCGGGTATGGAAAGTTTTCTTTAGAAAAGGAAGATTATTCCCTGGTTTGGGAAATAAAAAGCGTTAATACTAGATTTTTGGATATAAACTTTAAAACCCCCTACTTTCTTACAGCCGAACAGCCTAAGTGGGAGAAAATTATTAGAAAGGTAGCCAAAAGAGGACGAATTGAAGTCTATTTAAGTCTGGTTTTTAAAAATCCAGACCTTTTAAACCTTAGTTTTGACCACGCTCAAGCCAGGGCCATGCTCCAGACCTTAAAAAGCCTGGCTCAAAGTGAAGGTGTAAACTTTGTCCCTGAGATAAATACCTTTTTATCTTTACCTCATTTGTGGAAAAATAAAGAGCAGGAAATATCGCCAGAACTGCAAAAAGACCTCACAGACTCCCTGAAACAAACCCTGAGCCTCTGGGATCAGAGTAGGCAAGAAGAAGGTCAAAACTTACAACAAAAAATTACTGAATACTTAAAACAAATGATAGGGTTATTAGCAGATATTGAAGAAATTATTAAAGAAAACACTCAAAATCACTTTTGCAATTTACAAAACAGAGTAAAAGAACTATTAAAAGACCTGGATACTCAACCTCAGCAGGACAGGTTATTAACCGAACTGGCCCTTTTAGCTGACCGTTTAGATGTAAGTGAAGAAATAACCAGATTAAAAAGCCATCTCCAGGCCATAGAAAAACTGGAAAAAGAAGAAGAAGTGGGCAGAAAATTAGACTTTTATCTGCAAGAATGCTTTCGGGAAATTAATACTTGCTCCAATAAGGTCCAGAATATAGAAGTAAGTAAACGCAGTGTAGAAATTAAGGGAATTCTTGAAAAAATAAGAGAACAAGCCCAAAATCTGGAGTAAAAATGGCCAATAAAAATCAATTGGTAAATATTGGTTTTGGCAATAGTGTGGTTAAATCCAGAATAGTGGCAGTTTTTAACCCCAATTCTTCTCCCATGCGCAGATTAAAAGAAGAAGCCAAGGACAACTTTAAACTCATAGATGCCACTCAGGGGCGTAAAACCAGATCCATAATTGTTACTGACTCCAACCATGTCATTCTTTCTGCCATTCAAACGGAAACTCTAGTTCAGAGAATTCAGGAAGGAGAATAAATAAATGGCCAATAAAGGATTGCTTATAATTTTAAGTGCTCCTTCAGGAGCAGGCAAATCTACCCTTATTTCCCTTTTGAAACGAGACTTTCCCAGTTTAGAATTTTCCATTTCCTATACCACCAGAAAGCCTCGGCCTGGCGAAGTCCACGGAAGGGATTACTTTTTCGTCTCAGAAACAGAATTTCTCCAGTTGCGGGACAATGCTTTTTTTGCTGAATGGGCAAAAGTACATGCCCACTACTATGGAACCCCTAAAAATCAGGTGCTGGAATCCTTGCAAAAGGGAAAAGACATTATCTTTGACATTGATGTGCAAGGAGCCAAACAAGTCAGAGCAAACCTCAAAAAGGGAGTATTCATCTTTATTTTTCCACCCTCTTTAAAAGAACTAAAAAATCGTTTGCAAAAAAGGCAAACCGACGACCCTCAAACCATCGAACTGCGCCTAAAGAATGCTATAGAGGAAATAAAAGAGGCCCATTTTTTTGACTATTGGATAATCAATGACAAATTGGAGCAGGCTTATTCTCAACTCAAGTCCATTATTATTGCCGAAAAGCTAAAGCCTTGTTACCAGCCTGAAAATTTAATAGAAGAGATTATAAAAGATGAGTAAAATTATAGTTGCCCTGGATTTTGACTCTCCTAAAAAGGCCCTGGATTTTCTAGCCACAACCAAAAAGGAAGTGGAATGGGTCAAGATAGGCCTGGAACTCTTTTCTGCAGCTGGTCCTGCTTTTATCCAGGAAGTTAAAAAACAGGGTTTTAAGGTATTTTTAGATTTAAAATTTTTTGATATACCCAACACAGTCTTAGGGGCAGTCAAAAGCGTACTTACTCTAAAAATAGATATGCTTACCCTGCATCTTTTGGGAGGCAAGGAAATGATCACTCAGGCCCTAAGGGCCAAAGAAATATACCCTCCATGTATCTTTCTGGGCGTAACCCTTTTAACCAGCCTGGATAAAAACAGTTTGGTTTGGCCAGAAAAAAGAAACCTGGAAGAAGTAGTGTTAGACTTAGCGCAAAAAGGAAATAACTGGAAAATAGATGGAATAGTTTGCTCGCCCTGGGAAGTGGAAACTCTAAAAAAACACCTTCCCCACTTAGTTTTTGTTACTCCAGGAATTCGACTGGAAAAAACTTCCGATGACCAAAAAAGGGTTTTATCTCCTAAAGAAGCAAGTCAAAAAGGATCAGACTTTCTGGTCATAGGTAGACCCATCACCAGGAGCAAAGACCCTGTACAAGTACTTAAAAAAATAAAAAAAGAATTAGGTGAGGCTTAAAAAAGAATGAACAAACAGGAAAACAAAAAAAAAGAATTAATTAAGGGGGTTTTTTCCACCCAGACCTTGATGAAAGTGGGTACAGGCACTACCCAGCGCAAAACCATTCAAAAATCTTACTGGTTTGCAGAAGAAAAAGAAGATGGAACAATTACTATTCAACCCTTAAATGTAAACTATGTACCTTCAGGTCCCAAAAAAGAAATCCCCAAAGATGAGTTCCTGGATAAATTTTCGCCTGAACCTGAGTTTTACATTCAAACAGTATATCCCAAAATGCGCGAATTGACCAAAACCATTGCCCGAGCAGAAAGGCACAGGAAAAGAGGTGAAACCTATAGTGCTGAATTTGAATATAAAAATGCTCTTAAAGTAGATGAAGAAAACATTAGGGCCAATTTTGGCCTGGGTTTAACCTATCTGGAAAGAGGAGAGAAAGAAAAGGCCAATGATGTCTTTAAACGCCTGGTAAAACTGGATGCTGCTTTTGAAGAAGAGCACAAACACCTATTTAACGAATTTGGTATTAATCTGAGAAAACAGGATATGTATGACCAGGCCGTAGAATACTATAGCAGAGCCTTAGAATTGACCAAAAATGATGAGCACCTTCATTACAATATTGCTCGTGCCTATTTTGGTTTAAATAAAATAGAAAAGGTGGTAGAGCATTTAAAAGAAGCATTAAAATTAAACCCAGAATTTGCAGAAGCTAAAAAGTTTTTAAATTACCTGAAAGAAAAGGGGTTATACAAAGGCTAAATAAATATTCATGAAGTGGAAAATAAAAAACAATTCTATTCCTGAAGAAGTAAAAAAAAGATGGAAAGCACTTAATATCTCTCCTTTACTGGGACGTTTGCTTTTTAATCGTGGTATTGAAACAGAAAAAGATTTAGAGATTTTTTTAAGCCCAGGTCTAAGACACTTACCCCCCTTAGAAATATGGCCAGAACTGTTAAAAACAGCTGAGTTTATTGCCAGAGAAGTCAAGCTAAAAAAAAGGATAGCTATCTGGGGCGATTATGATGTTGATGGTATCACTGCTACTGCCCTCTTGGCTGACTTTTTTAGGCAAAAAAATATCTCCTGCCTTACTTATATACCCACCAGAGAGCAAGGATACGGCTTAAATAAAGAGGGGCTAAAGCGGTTAAAAGAACAAGGGGCTCACTTAATTATTACTGTAGACTGTGGTATTGCCCAGGCCCAGGAAGTAGAATTTGCCAGGGATCTGGGTTTAGAGGTTATTATCACTGACCATCACAATCCACCACTCACTCTTCCTCCAGCCAGGTTTATCTTAAATCCCAAACTTACTTCTACTCCCTACTTTGACTTGGCTGGAGTGGGAGTTGCCTTTTTACTGGCAGCTGGTCTAAACCGCACCTTGCCAGGACCAAGATTAGATCTACGTAATTTTCTGGATCTGGTTGCCCTAGGCACTATTGCCGATGTGGTGGATTTGTCTTTAATTAACAGAATCTTGGCCAAAAACGGACTGGTTATCTTAGGCGAAACCAAACGCCCAGGACTTATTGCCCTAAAAGAAAAAAGCGGGCTTACCAGTAAAAAAACTCTGGGAAGCGGAGATATTGGTTTTATCCTGGCTCCCAGGATAAATGCCTGTGGCCGCTTAAAAGATCCCAATCTGGGGCTAAAACTCTTGCTCACTTCTGAACTAACAGAAGCTAGAAAAATAGCTGAAGAACTAGAACAATTAAACAGCTTACGCAAAGAAATAGAAGAGAAAATCCTGGAAGAAGCCCTGCTTCAGGCTCAAGAGAACTTTCCCTCTCCTGGTCTGGTGGTGTTTTCCCCTCACTGGCATGAAGGAGTAATTGGCATAGTTGCCTCCAGAATAGTGCAGGAATTTTATCGCCCCTGTCTTATCCTTACTCAAGATGGAGAATATCTAAAGGGCTCTGGCCGTAGTATTCCAGAAGTAAATTTATACGCCATTCTGGACAGGATAAAACACTACCTAGAGGGATTTGGGGGGCACAAAATGGCCGCAGGTTTAAAATTAAGGCCTCAGAATCTAAAACCTTTTACCCGAGCCTTTACCCAGACCATTTGTGAGGAAGCAGGAGAAACCTTTACTCCCACTTTACATTTAGATGCAGAAGTCAATTTCAACGCTCTAACTCCTTCTTTTTTAAAAGAACTGGCCTTACTTCAACCCTTTGGCCCGAAAAACCCCCGTCCTGTTTTTTTAAGCCCTCCTTTACAGGTAAGAGCACAAAATTTTTTTGGCAATGAAGAAAACCACTTAAGCCTTCTTTTGAGAGACAACACCAGTAATTTAAGTCTGGAAGGAAAAATCTGGCGTCAGGGAAGTAAATATCACGGCCAGGATTTTAAAGACAAAAAAATAAGAATAGCCTTTACTCCCTATCTTAGTGATTATAACGACCTTTTAAGCATTTCCCTAAAAATAGAACAAATCCTGGAAGTACATGGATAAAAAGGCCTGTCTACTTTTACATGGTTTTGGAGGAAGCACTTTTGAGTTAAAGGGGCTGCAAAGTGCTCTGGAAAAAGCCGGTTTTAAAACCAGGCTCCCCCTACTCCCTGGACACAACACTTCCCTTGAGGACTTTTCTCGCTCCAGGTATCAAGACTGGTATGCAGAAGCAGAAAAAAATCTACTGGAGCTAAAAAAAGACCATCAAAAAATCTTTGTCTTGGGCTTTTCCATGGGAGGCAGTTTAACCCTGGATCTGGCTTTGAAACATAACTTTATTGCCATGATTCTTATTGCTGCTCCAGTGTTTTTAACCAGAATTTTCCCTCCTTTGGCTTCAGATTACAGGCTTTTTTTTGTCCCTGTACTTAAATATCTAAAACCCCTTTACCCTACTGGAAATCCTCATCCCCAATCACGCCAGATTGCTCCCTGGCAAGGATATGAAGGCTATACTGCCCTAAAACCCTTACACAGTTTTTTAAAAAACTTAAAACGCATTAAAAAAAATCTAAAGCAGGTCAAAACTCCCTTTCTGGCTATTTATGCTCCCACAGATAAAACCGTACCTTTAGAAAATGCCTTTTACCTTCTAAAAAAAACCTCTTCTCCTCTAAAGGAACTCACCCTGCTTCAAATAACAGAAAATATTACCAGCAATCACTTACTTCCCACCCATCAGGAAACCAAAGCAAAGGTTGAAAAAAAGGTCCTGGATTTTTTTTCCTCCTTTTAAAGAAAAAATTGACAGCTTCCAGAACAATTGGCTAAAAAATTTTAAGTTATTAACCTTTAATAAGCTGTTAAAATATGAACATTAAAGTTATAGAGCCAGACTTTCCACCCCCCACTTCAAGATGTTATGCTTTGAGCATGACCTTACACTCCTTTAAGGGCAGAAAGGACCTGGAGGTTTACCTTTATCGCTCCAGGTGGTCTCCAGAAGAAGAAAGCTCCTATCCCTGGGAAAATATTTTAGCCAGTGCCAACCCTGCAGATAAAAGTAAAGAAATTGTCCTAGAAGCCTTTACTTTAGAAGAGGTCAAAACCCTTTTAGATTATCTACAAAATCGTTATAGTTCCAGAATAAAAGAAATTCTGGCTGGCCCTCTTAATTTTCCTCTTCCAAGTGGCCTTATTCCCTTTAGGGACATGCCCGAAGATGAAAACTTCGGTAAAATTTATCTTGATAAGGCGCCTCACTATCCACTGTCCTTTGCCGTAAGAGGATTTTACGACTTAAGTTCAGCTTCACCTCTTATTGATGAAAAATAGTCTTGTCCCTTCCAATTTTTCACCCCGTAAAATTTTAATCTGTCAACTTCGCCAGATAGGAGACGTACTTTTAGCTACACCAGCCATAGAACTTTTGGCCAAACAATACCCCCAGGCCCAAATCTACTTTTATACAGAAAAAAAATGTGCCTCTCTTTTAGAACACAATCCTTACCTTACAGATATAATCACTCTGGATAAAAACAAATTAAAAAACCCTTTCCAGGATTTTATTTTTTACTATAAAGTTGCTAAAAAAGGATTTGATTTAATTGTTGACTTCCAGCAACTTCCAAGGTCTAGATTTATCTGCTTATTCTCTAAAGCAAAAATAAAACTAACTTTTACTCCTCCCTGGTATAACAGGCTTTTTTATACTCATTTTTTAGACTCTTTTCCAGGTTATGCTGCTTATAGCAAATTGAGTATATTAAGAGCTTTAAACATAGAACCTAAAATAATTAAACCAAAGCTATACTTAAAAGATGAAGAATTAAAGTGGGCAGATGATTTTTTAAAACAAAATAAATTTGATTCTAAAAACATCTTAATTACTTTAGATCCTACGCATAGGCGTAAAACTAGAAGATGGCCAGCTAAATATTATGCTAAATTAAGTCAATACCTTTGCCAATACTTACCTCAAAGTAAAATCCTGCTTTTATACGGACCTGGAGAAAAGGAACTGGTGCAGGAAATTTATACCACCAATCCAAGGGCATTTATTTTCCCCTCCAGGTTACTCACTTTAAGGGAAATGGCCAGTTTGATTGCTAAAGCCAGGTTGCATATAGGCAATTGCTCTGCTCCCAGACACATAGCTGTGGCTGTAAATACACCTAGTTTTGTGATTTTAGGGGCAACAGGCAAAGCCTGGACCTTTCCTGAAGGTAATCACTTTGATCTTAGCCTGGGGCTATCCTGTCAGCCCTGTAATCAAAATGAGTGTGAACATTTAAGATGCTTAACAAAGCTTTCGCCAGAACAGGTCTGGCAGGAATTAAAAGAAAAGCTAAGTCAACTGGGACTTACCCAGGACTTAAGCGTGGGATGAGCAAGTGCCTTTTTTAGCCAAACAAAGTATTCCTTTCGCTCCACTTCCACTGCTCCAAAACGAACCACATGGGTGGTCTTTTGCTGGCAATCTATAAAGTAAAACTTATTTTTCGCCAAAAACCTGGCCAGGTGCACCATCCCAACCTTAGAGGCATTGGGCTCCAAGTAAAACATGGACTCGCCAAAAAAGGCCCTGCCCAGGCTTACTCCATATAAACCTCCCACCAATTTACCTTTTAACCACACTTCCACAGAATGAGCAAAGCCTAAGAGATGAAGTTTGTAATAGGCCTCTATCATTTCAGGCAGCAACCAGGTGCCACCATCTTTTTCTTTATGCACCTGCGCACAGGATAAAATCACTTGTTTAAAGTCCTGGTCAAAAGTAACCTTAAACTTGTTTTGCTTTAAAATTCGCCGCAAACTACGGGAAATATGTATCTGGGAAGGGAAAATTAAAGGTCTTGGGAAAGGAGCCCACCACAAAATAGGGGACTCCTCGTTATACCAGGGGAAAATACCTGAACCATAGGCCAGAAGCAGTCTGCTAGGAGATAAGTCCCCACCTATAGCCAATAATCCATCTTGATCTGCCCATTCTACAGGAGGAAAAGACCTTTCTGAGCCTAAAAAAAAGACTGCCACTGTTTATATTTAAACTACCTTGGTAGTTAATTTGAAGATGATTTTCTGCTTATCCTTATCTAAATCAGCTATTACCTTATCACCCTTATTTATCTCACCCAACAATATCTTCTCAGCCAGCAAGTCTTTTAACTCCTGCTCCATTACCCTGGCCAGGGGTCTGGCCCCAAAGTCGGGGTCATATCCCTTCTGGGCCAACCAGGACCTGGCTTGGGGAGTCAAGCTAACTACAACTTCCTTGTCCTTTATCTGCCCATTGAGTTCTCTTAGATACTTATCCACAATCCGTTCCATTATTCCCTGGTCAAGCCCCTTAAAAGGCACCACAGCATCCAATCTGTTTCTAAACTCTGGGCTAAAAAGTTTTTCTACTTCCTTAAGCCCCTTTTGCACCTTATCTTCCACTCGTTCAGACTTAAAGCCAATAGAACGAGTGCTCATTTCTCTGGCCCCAGCATTGGAAGTCATCAGTAAAATTACATGCCTAAAATCTGCCTGACGCCCGGTATTATCTGTAAGGGTGGCATGGTCCATAACTTGCAGTAAAATATTAAAAATATCAGGATGGGCCTTTTCTATTTCATCTAAAAGCAACACACTATAGGGATGCTTGCGAATGGCCTCAGTGAGTAATCCTCCCTGTTCAAAGCCCACATATCCTGGAGGCGAACCAATAAGTCTGGAAACAGCATGCTTTTCCATGTACTCACTCATATCAAAACGCAAGAAGTTAATGTTTAAAGTCTGGGCCAATTGACGGGCCAATTCTGTTTTGCCCACTCCTGTGGGGCCAATGAGCAAAAAAGAACCCACTGGCTTTTGAGGATCCCTAAGCCCGGCTCTTGCCCTTCGAATGGCTTTGGAGACAACATGAATTGCTTCATCTTGACCATAGAGTACTTTTTTCAAGTCTTCTTCTAAGTGTAAAAGCTTTTCTTTATCACTTAAACTCACTTCTTTGGAAGGAATTCTGGCTATACTGGCCACTACTTTTTCTATATCCCTGGGAGTAATAGTTTTCTTGGCTTTCTTAAATCTTATTTTCTCCAAAGTAAAAACAGCTCCAGCTTCGTCAATCACATCAATAGCCTTATCTGGAAGGTAGCGGTCATTAATATATCGTGCTGATAGCTCTACTGCAGCTAAAAGTGCCTTGGTTTGATATTTTACTCCATGATACTTTTCATAATAGGGCTGTAATCCCTTCAGAATCTTTACTGTATCTTCTATACTGGGCTCACTCAACTCAACCTTTTGAAATCTTCTGGATAAAGCCCTATCCTTTTCAAAATTATTTTTATACTCCTCATAAGTGGTAGAACCAATGCATCTAATCTCTCCTGAAGCTAATACAGGTTTTAAAATGTTAGAAGCATCCATGGAGCCGCCACTGGTAGCACCAGCTCCAACCACTGTATGAATCTCATCTATAAATAAAATAGCACCTTCTATCTTTTTTAATTCTTTAATAACGCCCTTTAAACGGGCTTCAAAATCTCCACGAAACTTGGTCCCAGCCAACAAAGCTCCCATATCCAGGGCAAAGATTTTTGTATTTTTAAACTGAGGAGGAACATCCCCTCTGGCAATCTTTAAAGCCAGCCCTTCAGCCATGGCAGTTTTTCCCACTCCTGGCTCGCCTACAAAAATGGGATTATTTTTGCGACGGCGAAGTAAAATCTGAATAGTCCGTCTTAGTTCTTTCTCTCTGCCAATCAAAGGATCTATTTCCCCAGACCGTGCCTTTTCCACCAGGTCTATTGTAAACTGCTCCAGATAACCTTCTCTACCTTCTTTTGTGGTCTTTGTCCTCTCTTCCTTCCCACAATCTGGACAGGAACTGCCTGGTAAGTCCCGCTCCATTTCATGTGCTACATAATCCAGCAACTCCAGGCGAGTAATTCCCTGGGTACGCAAAAAATAGGTTGCATGGGCTTCTGGCTCTTCAAAAAAGGCAACCAGGAGGTCCCCTGCCTGCACCATATGTTTACCTGCTGCTTGCACATGCATAATGGCGCGTTGAATTACCCGCTGTACACCTACAGTCTGAATAATCTCTCTTTCAGAAGCATAGGGCATGACTTCTAGATTTTCAGCAAAAAAACGCTCCAAAAGGTCCTTTAACTCTTCAATGTCTGCGCCCATATCCTCTAGAATGGTTTTACCTTTTTCATCCAAAGTATAAGCGTATAAAATATGTTCTAAGGTTAAAAACTCATGGTGACGTTTTTTTACCTCTTGAACTGCCAGACTAATGATTCTTTCTAATTCTTTGCTTAACATTTACACCTCTTCCATAGTACATTTTAAAGGAAATCCTCTGGCCCTGGCCATTTGTCTCACCAAAAACACCTTGGTTTCAGCAATCTGCCTGGGATATACTCCACACACCCCAATGCCTTTGGTGTGTACTGTCATCATAATATGATAGGCTTCTTTTTCAGTCTTGTGAAACACCTTTTTCAAAACTTCCACCACAAACTCCATGGTGGTATAGTCATCATTATGTAATAACACCTTGTATCTATGAGGCTCTCTAAGGTCGTCTCCAACTTCTCTTTCCACCAAAATCTGGGACAAGCTATTTTCACTCATGCTAAAAAATTTAATCCTTTAACCACAAAAGTCAACTCAGGGCATAATTATTGAAAAATTAAGAACTTCTAAAGAATAAAACCAGTTAAAGACCTAAAGCAGAATTTTAACTAGAGCCAGCACTAAATCTTTTCCCACTGAAATTCTTTGATATTCTTATCTTCTTTATCAAACTCAATACCTATTAAATAAAGGGGAAGGTTTTTGGACTTGTATTTATCAGCATAACCTCTGGCTTTTAGCTGGGCCAGAGCCTTACCTGGCTCCTTGTCCAGGACCTTAAACTCAAAGATAAAAATACCATCTTCCATAAGCACTGTCATATCCACCTTACCCTTGCTACTGCTATCTTCCACCACTATATCCAATCCCAGAGAGGCAAAATAACTGTAAAATACAGAAGCATAATATCCTTCATACTCATTTATCCTGTTTTTCCTGTACCAATCATAGGGTATGGAAGAAAAGTGAGATTGCATGATTTCTTTTATTTTTAGTAAATCCTTAGCTACCAGAGCTTGATATAAAGTGCTTTGATTTTGTTCCTTGAGCTTTAAATCAAAACTATAGGCCTTTAAAAGATAATCAGTTAAAGAGGCTTTTACTTCCAGATTGGGATATCTTAACCTGTAAAATAGTCTGTTACCCAGCCAGCGTTTACCAACTATGGTCAAATAACCTGCCTGAAATAAAATATTTTCTGGCTCAATAAAATCTAAATCAAAACTTCCGATTAAACTCTCTCCTACCTCCAGGTTTTCCAGATCAGGTATATAATAGTTACGCTCCTTAAGGAGTTTAATCAAAAAACCAGGCGTACCACTTTCAAACCAGTAGTTCCGAAATTCGCCCTTGGCAAAATAATTGAGCACACTAAAGGGATTGTATACCCTGCTTATTCCATCCCAGCTATAACCATCATACCACTTGCGAATGTCCTTTATATCCTTACCTGCAAGATAATCTTGAAAATAAGTTAAAATGTCCTCTTCCCTATAGCCACAAATAGCATTATACCTTTGATCTACGCTTATATCTTCCAAATTATTCAAACCAGAAAAAATCGACACCTTGCTAAACTTACTTACCCCGGTCATAAACACAAATTCTATATTGGCATCCTGACCCTTGATTACTGAATATAAATTCTTTAGCCCCTCTCTTAGTTCCTGGGCTAACTCTGGATCGGTTATATTATCCAAAATGGGCTTGTCATACTCATCTATCAATATAACTGCCCGGTTCTTATACTTAACTACACTTTTTTCTATAAGCTCACCAAAACATCCAGAAAAACTTTTATACTCACAGCTAATACCCAGTCTCTTTTGATTATTATCCAATATCTCATAAATCTTCTGATTTAACTCCTCTAAACTCCTCACCACTCCTTCAGCAAAACTAATGTGGATAACCGGATAACTCCTACTCCAATCCCACCTGCCATAGATATAAAGCCCCTTAAATAACTCCTTATTCCCCTCAAACACTTCCCTTAAGGTATCCACAAACAAAGTCTTACCAAACCTTCTGGGGCGGGATAAAAAATAATATTTCCCCAACTCCTTTAACTTACAAATAAATTCAGTTTTATCCACATATACATAGTTCTCAGTAATTATCTCCTTAAAACTGCTTATCCCTATGGGAAGTCTTTTCATTTTTAAACCTCTAGAGCTAAGTTTTTATTTATTTTTTAAAGTTAGTGATTTTTTCAGTAAAGGTAAAGGGAGAGTTGGCCTATAATCTCCAGCCTATCCCCATCCAGTCCAGCAATCAAATGTTTATCTTTTACAACAAACAAAAATTCACCTTTTTTAATTATTTTATACTGCCTATCTTCTCAATCTACAACCCCTACACCTTTTCAAAGCTTTTATAGGTCGCAACAAAACTCTCTTAAGAAATTCTGATTCCTCTATTTTTTACTTTATTTTTCTCCAATTGACATTTTAGAAATAGCTTTATAACCTTTTTCATAAACTGGTTAATTATCCTTAAAAAGGAGGAAAGGATGAAAAAAATTTTACTTTCTATTTTAATATGTTCCCTGTTTTTCTTAACCCAGGCCTGGGCCAAGCATTATATCCCAAAGGCAGATAATTTTATCTTTTTGGTAGACCATTCTGGCTCCATGTCCAAAAAGAATAATGAAGGTCAAAAAAAGGTCGCCTTAGCCAAAGAAGTCTTAACCCTTATCAACCAGAATCTTCCCCCTTTAGAGGCCAACTTTGCTTTATATACCTTTGCTCCCTTTCAGGAATATCTTCCCTTAAGCCCCTACAATCAGGCTCGTCTTCAGGAAAAAATCAATCAAATTTCAGAGGACATTCCTCTTTTTGGCCGCTTTACTCCCATAGGAGATGGGCTGGCTAAATTAGACGAAACAAAACTAAAAAATACTGCAGGCACCACCAGAGTAATCGTAATTACTGATGGTGGACAAAATTCTGGACAAGAACCTTTACCTGTACTCCAAAACATATACGATAACTATACCAATAGGGTTTGCTTTCATTTCATAGGCGTGGAAAAAAATAGCCCTCAGGTAAAAACACTCCAACAATTAACTGATCTTAATCCCTGTAGCACCTTAATTTTTGCGGATGAATTAACCAATCAAAATAATTTAAATAATTATCTGCAAAGAGTTTTTTATACCAGCCAGGAAACTAAACCTGCTCAACCTGCCCAAACCACTCCTCAAGTTTCGCCTAAACCTATTTCTAAACCAAAACCTGTTATTGCACCTGCGCCTAAAAAAGTAGAAAAAAAGCCAGTAAAGGTAGAGCAGGTAATTGTGTTTAGATCCGTAAACTTCGACTTTGACTCTGCCAAGATTAAACCTCAAGCCAAAGCCATTTTAGAAGAAGCAGCTATCATTTTACAAAAATATCCTGAACGCAAAATCATTGTAGAAGGCCATACCTGTAATATGGGTCCGGCCAAATACAACCAAAAGCTCTCAGAAAAAAGAGCTCAATCAGTAGCCAGCTTTTTAATTCAACAAGGAGTGAATAAAAATAGGATTAAAACCATTGGCTATGGAGAAAGCAAACCCAAATTTGACAACAAAACCCTACAGGGCAGAAGACTAAACAGAAGAGTGGAAATAAGACTGGCTGAATAGGAGAACAGAAATGTTTGGGGGAAGAAGAGTATTTTTAGTTTTCCTTTTCCTTCTTCTTCCCCTAAACTTACAGGCGCAGGACCAGGACTTTCTAGTCTGGAAAAAATTGGCTTTTTTTGTCATCTCCTGGGTTGAAAATATTAATAACAACTTTCAGTATTCCCCGCAACAACCTCAAATTGTCCAGGTAAACAATCTCTATGTGGCCAGTTTCTCCAAAATAAACCCGGAAAGTATCTCTTTTCACCTGAAAAAAACTCCCAATTCCTACCTGGGAATCCTGGAATATGACGAAGTCATCTACCAGGCTCAAGCTTTGACTCTGGAAAGTCTAAGACAAACTTCTTTTGTCCCGGTAAAGGTTAGAAGACTTACAGAAATTTTTCGTTATAATGGTTCTTCCTGGGAATAGAAAAAAATATTGACCAGACTCAAAAACTACCCTAGGAGCGACCCAAAACAAATTAACCCCCCAAAAAGGAGGAAAAACTATGGCCAGAGTTTTAATCATTGGAGCTGGTGGAGTTGGCAATGTGGTCACCAAAAAATGTGCTCAAAACCAGGAAGTCTTTTCTGAAATTTGTCTGGCCAGTCGTACTCTAGCTAAATGCCAAAAAATTGCCCAGGAAGTTAAAAAACTCTACAATATAGAAATTTCCACAGCCAAGGTAGATGCAGATAGGGTTCCAGAACTGGTAGCTCTTATTAAAGATTTTAAACCAGAAATGGTTATCAATGTGGCTTTGCCCTACCAGGACTTGACCATTATGGATGCCTGTTTGGAGACAGGGGTCCATTATTTAGATACTGCCAATTACGAACCACCAGACAATCCCAAATTTGAATACAAGTACCAGTGGGCCTATCAAGAAAAGTTTGAACAGGCTGACCTTATGGCTATTTTGGGTTGTGGCTTTGACCCTGGTGTTACCAATGCCTTTTGCGCCTACGCCCAGAAACATCTCTTTGATGAAATTCACTTCATTGATATTTTAGATTGTAATGCAGGAGAGCATGGACATCCCTTTGCCACCAATTTTAACCCTGAAATAAATATTCGAGAAATCACTCAGGTAGTGAGACACTGGCAGGAAGGAAAATGGATTGAAACGCCACCTGTAATTGAAGAAAACTCTGTGCATTTTACCTTCAACTATCCTGAAGCAGGTCCCAGAGAAAGCTACCTTCTCTATCATGAAGAAATGGAATCCCTGGTCAAACACATTAAGGGACTAAAACGCATCCGTTTCTGGATGACCTTTTCTGATACCTATCTTACTCACCTAAGAGTACTAAAAAATGTGGGAATGACTAGAATTGATGAAGTGGAATTTGAAGGACAAAAAATTGTCCCCCTTAAATTCTTAAAAGCCCTTCTTCCAGATCCTGCTTCTCTAGCAACCAATTACAAGGGAAAAACCGTTATTGGTTGTATTTTTAGAGGAATAAAAGATGGCCAGCCAATATCCAAATACATTTACAATGTCTGTGACCATGCCAAGGCCTACCAGGAGGTTCAATCCCAGGCCATTTCTTATACCACAGGTGTTCCTGCCATGGCTGGAGCCATGATGGTCTTAAAAGGCCTCTGGAGTGGTAAAGGAGTGTTCAATATTGAACAACTAGATCCAGATCCCTTTTTAGAAACCATTGCCCAAAATGGTCTTCCCTGGCAGGTAGTAGACTTTGAAGGGGACTTGCCTGAATAATGCTCGAACTAGCCAAAAACTCTTTACTAAAGGCTAAAGAAGACTATCCAGAGTTTATTATTCAGCAGGTAAAAACTCCCTGCTACCTTATCAGTGAAGATGTTCTTGAGCGTAATTGTAAGACCTTAGATTGGGTGCAAAAAAAAACAGGGGCCAAAATCCTTTTGGCCCTAAAAGCTTATAGCCTGCCAGCTACTTTTCCTCTTCTCAGCAAGTATCTGGCAGGAGTGTGTGCTAGTGGACTTTTTGAAGCAAAACTTGGAAGAGAGTACTTTCAAAAAGAAGTACACACCTTTTCTCCAGCTTACAAAGAAGAAGAGTTAGAAGCAATAGCCAGAGTTTCAGATGTAATTATTTTTAATACCATTGAACAACTTGTAAAATTTCAGCCCAGAGTTAAAAAAATAAACCCCCAGATTCAAATAGGCCTTCGCATAAACCCTGAATATTCAGAAGTAGAAGTAGAGCTATACAACCCCTGTACTCCTAAATCCCGCTTTGGGGTGCTTTCTTCAGAGTTAAAAGAAGAGCATCTTAGCTTCCTGGATGGACTGCACTTTCATGCCCTATGCGAACAGGATAGCATTCACCTGGAAAAAGTTTTAAACGCAGTAAAAGAAAAGTTTTATCCTTATTTATCTAAAATAAAGTGGCTTAATCTAGGGGGAGGACATCACATTACCAGAGCAGGCTATAATATAGATTTGCTCATAAGACTTATTAAGGATTTAAAACAAGAGTTCCATTTAGATATTTATTTAGAACCTGGAGAAGCAGTTGTTTTAAATGCAGGGGTAGCAGTCACTTCAGTACTGGAAGTCATTACCAGAGAGCAAAATATAGCTATAGTGGACATATCAGCAGAAAATCATCTTCCCGATGTATTGGCCATGCCCTATAGACCACAGATAATAGGTGCAGACCTACCTCAAAGGAAAAAGTACACCTATATCCTGGGAGGCCCAACCTGTCTGGCTGGAGATATCATTGGAACTTACTCCTTTGATAATCCCTTAAAACCAGGAGATAAACTGGTTTTAACCGACATGGCCCTTTATACCTTTGTTAAAAATACCTTTTTTAATGGGATAAACCTGCCCTCTCTGGCTACTTTTAACCTCAAGGAAAAACAGGTTAAGCTAATTAGAGAATTTTCTTATGCAGATTATAAGAGTAAGTTTATGGAAAAATAAAAGACCCTTTATTTAAACAACAGGTTTTATAATTTTTGATTTTTCTAAATAACTTAATATTTTGAGGATACAGCTTTCTATATCTTTTTTATCTGTTTCTACGATGATTTCAGGGTTTTCTGGTTCTTCATAAGGTGCATTAAATCCTGTAAGGTTATTTATCTCTCCTTGTTTAGCCCTTTTATACAGCCCTTTGGGATCTCTTTGCATACACACTTCCAAAGAGCATTTCACATACACCTCAATAAATTCTTCTTTTTTAAATAAGCTTCTAACTAAATTTCTATCTTCAGCAAAAGGAGAAGCAAAAGCAGCAATGGTTACTATCCCAGCATCTACAAACAATTTAGCCACTTCTCCTATACGGCGTAAATTTTCTTTTCTATCTTCTTTAGAAAACCCCAAATCCTTACAAAGGCCATGTCTGATATTATCTCCATCCAAAAGATAAGTCTTTATACCTTTTTGATGAAGTTTATATTCCAACTCCTTAGATAAAGTGGACTTTCCTGCTCCAGGAAGGCCAGTAAACCAGATCAAGCCAGCCCTATGGCCATTTAACCTTTCCCTATCTTCTCGCTGCACCTTCCCCCTTTGCCAATATATATTGGACTTATTTACTCCCTTTGTTTTATCTAAATTGGTCAACAAATACATACCAGCTCAATCAAAAGGATAAAATTCTTTTAAAAATTTATACACAGATCTGGGAACCAGATCTTGAAAATCTTCTCCCTTTAGCAACCTTTTCCTTACTTCTGTGCCAGTAGTAAACCGCTCTTGCATGCTTCTTTTCCAAAGGACTTGCACTGCAAAACCAAGCTCTTGCAAAAGCTTAACCTTATACTCTCCCCATTTATCATAAATAGTGACAAAAATATTGGAGCTTTTGGGTATGTAGTACTTTATCAACCAGGGCTTATGAATGGGAAAGGGAACAATATCAAAAAAACTGGCTTTAATATTATGCTCCAATAAAGCCAGCTTAAGCATCTGCATTCTTTCAAAAAAGGTAAAAGGATAAATGGGATCTTCAAAGCTTCTAAAGGGCTTCATTTCTTTTTTATCCTGTTCTAAAATATCACTGTAATCAAAATAGGCACAAGAAGGATCCATATCCGAAATACCAATGAGTAAATAATCACATCTTTTACAACACTCCAATAAATATTCCATATGACCAAAATGAACTATATGAAACCTTCCCTGAGCAACACCTATTTTCATCTTAAATTTACCTGTAAACCAGTTAACTATTCTTTACATGCCAGTTATAGGCACTTTGTATAATTTGCTCAATATGAGTAAAACGTGGTTGCCACTTTAAAACTTTACTTATCTTCTCCTTGGAAGCAACCAGCATAGGAGGATCTCCTGGCCTTCTAGAACTATATTCATAGTTGACCTTTTTAGCAGTAACCTTATTTACTGCCTCTATAACCTCCTGGACTGAAAAACCAGTCCCTATGCCCACATTAAATACCTCAGAACTGCCTCCACCTAATAAATACTCTAAGGATTTTATATGCGCATCTGCTAAATCAAACACGTGAATATAATCCCTTATACAGGTACCGTCTTTTGTGGGATAATCTCTACCAAGGACCTGTAACCTATCAATTTTACCCAGGGCAGAATAAATAGCCAGAGGAATCAAGTGGGTTTCAGGGTGATGCAATTCTCCAACTTCTCCTTCCAGATCAGCTCCAGCAGCATTAAAATACCTTAAAATCACGTATTTTAAGCCAAAACTTTCAGCAAAATCTTTAATCATGTTTTCTGAAAACAATTTGCTTTTACCATAGGGGTTAATAGGTACTTGAGGTGTGTTTTCAGTAATAGGTATTTTTTGAGGAATACCATAGGTAGCACAAGAAGAAGAAAAAATTATATTCTGGACTTTATATTTTTTCATAACTTTAAGTAGATTTAAAGTTCCAAGGACATTATTTTCATAGTACATATCAGGATTTTCTACAGACTCTCCCACATAAGCATAAGCTGCAAAGTGAATAACTGCTTTAAAAGAATATTGCCTAAAAACTTCCTCTATATCTTCTATATTTCTCAAATCCCCCTTAAAAAACTCTCCCCATTTAACAAAATCCAAATGACCTCTTTCCAGGTTGTCAAATACAATAGTTTTATATCCCTTTTGACTTAACATCTTATTAGTATGACTACCAATATATCCAGCTCCACCAGTTATAAGTATCACTTTAATACCTCCAAAAGCTCTGCAGGAAGACTATTTCTATATTCCCAGTATAAATGGCGTAAAGGATGATAACTATTACTATGCCAGGGTTTTACAGAACGAGTATAGTGAACAATAACAGGATTTTCTTTAGCTTCTTTTATCTCTGGATTATCAGAGTTAGATTCCAAAACTTCCCAGATTACATTGTATTTTGGATGTAGTTTCTTCCATTTTTTATGAAAAAAAACATTTAACACATCCTGATCCCACCACAAAATATCATCAAACCTATCATAGGCAAAATCCATAAGCTTTTTAGAAATACCTTCCTCTCTCCACTTTTTTAAATCTATAAAAAGTACTCCTGCGTTAAAATACTCATCGTACTCATATAAACCAAAACGCCTCAGATGAAGCTTTTGTTCAGGCTTAAACAAATGATCACAAGCATAAAGATAAATATCACTATCAAAAGTTAAGTCAAAAATAGAGGAAATATCTCCATTGATTATGGTATCCGCATCTAAATACAAAAGTTTGTCCACACTATCAGGTAAGATATCAGGTAAAATAAAGCGATAATAGGTAGAATGATTAATGTGGTGGGAAATTTTACAATTAACAAATTTTTCTTTTTTTATCTCAATACAATTTATAGCTACGCTAAAATTCTTTACAAAAAATTCACCTATCAAATTTAACTTCAAACTATTTTTACAATCTGTTACCAAAAATAAATCTAGTTCTATACCACTACAATTTTTAAGAAGTGAGAACAAAGACACAAAAAAATATTGCAAATAGTTTTCATCACTACAGTAGGTTATGTTATTTTTCATTTAATTAAATTTAATATTCTAATTAATAATTACCATCTATTTAAATCCATATTTCTGTAATTATAGATATAAAATAAAGAAAAAACAATAAAAATCATAAGATAAAAATCTTATTCTCTTCTTACTAAACCTATTTTTCTTAATTCTCATCTTAATCAAAACATATGTACAGTTATAAAGTTTTTTTATAATCCCAAAAACCTCCTCAAATTGGTTTTATGAAAGAGATTTTTTAGGTTTGACTAGAATAACATTGTATTACTTAGTTTTATTTTTTTAACAAAGTTATACAATCTAAATCTTTTATCTCTCCCCAATCTATTATTTTTTGCTCGACAACTTCAAAACCACATTTTATAGATATATGCTTAAATAATTCTCTAGTCATAAAATTTCTCCAATGCGGACTATGCCTAAAATCGCCACCGAGATTACAACTACAATTAGAATGATGCAAAAGAACATACCCATCTTTTTTTAAGACTCTATAAAACTCAAATAAGTATGAAATTATAACAATAACATCAAAATGAACCATTGAATCAAAACTAAATATGAATGTAAATTTATCATCTTTAATTTCTTGTAAGTTATACCCACTACATATAAAGTATTCCAAACGATCTAAATCTTTAAATCTTTTCTTGCAAAAATCGATATTTTCTTTATTCACATCAATCAATGTTATTTGTTTAGAATATGATTTTAAAATATTTATCCACCTACCCCTTCCACAGGCAAAATCTGCTGTATATGAAAAGTCTATATTAAAGTTGTTAAAAAAGGTAAAATTACATCTCTAAATTGGTTGTTTATATACTCCTCAGATGAATTAAAATAATGTTCAGCATTGTTTCCCCAAAAAAAGCTCTCTTTTTTTACTAAGTTCTCTATTTTTTCCTTATTTACTTTTAAATTCATACATTTCCCCCTTTTTAAACTTATAAAATATTTTATTAAGAATCTTTTAACATATAACATAATTTTTTTAAACTATGCTTATTTTTTATTAATTATAATATCAAATAATAAAGAAAATACCTGACATCCTATTCTCCACTCTGAATAAAACTTTTCAACCTTATTCTTAGCTTTTTTGCCCAAAATATTAGAAAATTCTGCATTGTTAGTTAATTCAATAATATTATTTACAACATTTTTAGTGTTTTCAAATTCTACTAAAATACCTGTACCGTTATCCAAAAATTCTTCAGCACCTCCGCCACCCTTAAACGCAATTATAGGTAAATTATTTAGCCCTGCCTCTAACATTACTAGTGGGAAAGGATCTTCTCTCGATGACAAAAACATAATATCACTTGCCAAATAATAATCATTTACATTCATAGTAAACCCTGTAAACTCTATGTTATCCATGGTTTCAATTAATGAAACATAATCTTTCCAAAAGCCAAAATCTTTATTATAATAATTTTTATCAAACCCTCCAACCCAACAAAAATAAATATCATCATTAATTTCTCTCGTTTCTAGGGCAACTTTAATAAACAGGTCGGCCCCTTTCCTGAAAGGCATTCCAATTCCAACACCTAAGACTATTTTTTTATGGACAGGTAAGCCAAGTTTACTTCTTAATTCTTCTTTTTTTATATTTTTATATTGAGAGGTATCAATACATTCGTTAATTATTGACACTTTACTTTTATCTATACCATATTTTCTTTTTAAATTTTTATATACACTTTTCGAAACAGCAATGAAAAAATTAGTATACTTTACTAAGTTGTCAATATGGTCTTTAGCATATTCTTGAATAGAACTTTCTAACTCATGTATGTGTGAAACTATTGGGATATTCAATTTAGATAATTTGTCATAAATTTTAGCGGAAACAACTGTATTTCCATATATGATATCAGGGTAACCTGAAAACATATTTTTTATAATTCCTAATAATTCATCGGTTTTATTATGTTTATCTTCTATAACATAAGTTTCACAATATTTTTGAAACTCACCTAAAAATTCACCCCTATTTAAAAAAAGAACTTTACAGTTTAAGTGAAGATTTTGAGTTAAATATTTTATTATACTTAATAAAACCTTCTGAGCCCCTCCAAAACAAGCATCATGACTAATGAAGAGTATGTTTAATTTATTTAAATTATTTCTCTTTTCGAAAAAATCTAATACATCTTTTGTTGCTTCTAAATATTGCCTGCCAAATTTTTTATCTGGTTCAAGACAAGCGCCCTCTGCCCATTCATTCCATGCATTTATAAATACAAACCTTTTATCTTTTTCAGATATTTTTCTTAAAGTAAAATCAGATACAATACTTAGCCAGGCTTTATAATACAATGGCAAAGAGAAAAAGAATGTAGTACCCATTCCTCTACGTCTTGCTTCATTATCCCATGAAGGACAAATTCCCCTAAATTTTTCGAAATCAGGAGCTATATTATCATATTTTATTGCAAGATCAATATTAGATAAATAATCTAAAACTTTACCTTTAAAATTTCTTCTTTTCACTAATATATCTGTAATCTCACTGGCAGGAAATGTATTAGGTGCAAATTCCAATGCAGCGTCAAAACCAAAATCTCTTGGATCATAATGTTCAATAGCATGTGTTCCAATTAGATATATTTCTCCTATACCGTTTTTAAAACACCAATCTCTAATTAAATCTGTATGCTTATTAGGCTCATTAAAAAGATTTGGTCTGTATATAATTAATACGGGCTTACCCTCAACTCTAATATAATTTTTATGCATCATATAGTTCATTGCAACATACTCTATAAATCTAACAGTATCATCAAATGAGTGTTCCTGTTTTATCAAAATCTCATTTTCCCTCCCATCCCATCTTCTAGTCCAATTCTCATTAGCCCAATTAAGACAAAAAGGAAAATCAATATTTTCATTTTCAACAAACTGCTTAATGGGTAACTCTAAAAGTCTTTTGCCTTGAAACCAGTAAAAGTGGAAACAAAAACCATAAATACCGTAAGATTTAGCTAAATCAACTTGTTGTTCTTATATAGTTTTTAAACGTAGATCGTAAAAGCCTAATTCACCAGGTAGCTTGGGTTGATAATGGCCTTTAAACCTCGGTTTTCCTAATACCACATTTGTCCATTCTGTAAAACCTTTTCCCCAAAATTTGTCATTTTCTGGAATAGGATGAAATTGTGGCAAATAAAAAGCAATATATTTCATACATTAATAACCTTTATTTTTTACAAACAATAACTTCATTATATTCACCTTCTATACCTAAATATTTATTTTCTATCGAAAAAATAATAGTTACAAAACGCTCTTCCCATTTTCTGATTAAATGGGTTATATCATATCCAAAATGCCAAAAAACAGGGCTTCCTTTAGAATTAATTGGATTTCCATGATATTCCTCAGAATAATACCAGACAATATTTCCTTTCGCATCTATATCTGCCCACCTTAAAGTGTTGTTGAATTTATTAACAAGAGGAACAGTAAAAATATAATAACCTCCCTTTTTTAAAGTTCTATAAATTTCTTTTAAAGCTAATTCAGGATTAGGCAAATGCTCCATGACATCTTGTGTAATTACACAATCAAATTGTTCAGAGTCAAACCATTGATTCTGCAAATCAATATTATAAAAATCGCCATTTTTTTTATCTTTTTTATCAGGAAAAAAATGTGATTGGATATAACTTTTACACTCTTTTTTTAACTTCAAACTAGTCCCTCTGTCAATTGGCGAAGATTCATGAATAATAAGATTAGTGTAATTATATCCAAAGATCTGCTTCAATACATACATTAGAGCTCTCTCGCGTGGAATACTTCCACATATTTCACATAAGTAATTATCTCTTAACCATTTACGGTTGCTCTTAAATTGAACTTTCTTTTCACAAATCGGGCAATATCCTTTTACTATATATACAAATTCTTTTTCCATTATTAAATATCCTTTTATATAATGTTATCAAGTTTTAAATTTTGTGTCTTAAGATTGTATAATAACCTTGGGTTTAAGTTTTGGTATCTACCATACACAACCAAATCAACTTCATCTTGATATTTTTCCAAAAACTCATCCGTAGTAACAATTAGGATCCCTTCATAATTTCCTTTTACATTATCATCTATAAAATACCTTATTTTCTCAGGATAAAATTTAGAAAGAAAATTATATGTCATTTTACCTGACTTTCCTAAACCAAATATTGCTATACTTTTTGCCATTCTTAAAAACTCCAAATTATCTAAAGCAATGTTTTTCAACTTAATTTCTTGATTCAATAAACTATTTATCATATTTAAGGATTTTATTATTTTATGTAAATAAAAAATTAAATCCATATATTTATTATTTTTAGACATGTATTTTACTTCTTTATTGTATTGTTTTAATTGATCATATAAAATTTCTAAAATTTTATTCCTCACCAAAGACACCTCATGAGTATGATCAAACCTATTCCTACAAGTGTTAGAATGATTCCTGTGAAAATTTAAAACATCAGATAAAAAAGCAATTTTTCCTAAAGTTGAAAGCAGTACATAAACATACCAATCACCAGCTACATTAAACTTAAAAATTTCTTCTTTATTCTTATCAAAAACATACTTAAGCTTATCTTTTCTAAACACCACAGCACTAGCATTTGGAATAACATTTTTTACATAAAACGCTCCAAATAACAAATCTAAACCATCAACAATAAAATCTTTTTTCCACATAGATGAAATTTCTTCAGTATAAAACAGATAATTTTTATGCATTATCTTATCATTTTCATCTACTACAGCTGATTGACAGTAGGATAAAACCACTCTTTCATCATCAAAAGGCTTTATAACCTCTTTTAAAAAATTATTTTTACAACAATCATCTGATTCAGCTATCCAAATGTAATCACCTTCTGCTAAAGAAATACCTTTATACCATTGTTTAAAAACATTACCACTATTTTTTTTGTTAATAATAAACTTTACAGAGAAATTAATATTATTTATTATATTTTTAATAATTTTTACACTATTATCAGTTGAAGCATCATCAATTATTATAAGTTCATAAATTGGAAAAGATTGATTTAAAATACTCTTAATTCTTTTATATAAATATTTACCATGATTAAAATTTGGAACAATAACTGAAATCTTTTTCAAGCTTTAACCCCTTAAAAATTTTTACTTAAAAAAATAATTAAGTTTTTTTACAATCCAAGTATTTGCCTTTCATTTTAATTGTAACTCGTTTATCTGCTTATCAGTCATAAAAGCTTCAATTACAACTAAATTATCAGTTCTAGCTATTACTTTAACTAGCTGTCCAATTATTATTTAGTAAAACAAAACTCATCAATTATACAATAAATATCATCTAAAAAATTTACATCTATTTTTTTCTTTTACTATTTTTTAAAATTACGTCTAACCATACTTATAACAGCAAACATCTTAAAAAATAGTCTAATAACATTACTTTATAAAGTATAAATAAATATTAAACATTCACTTTTTAAACAAAAAACCACCATACTATTTATAAATATTAACAACTTAAAACAAAACTTTTATCTATCATAAACAAAATAAAAAATCAAAAAACCTTTTACTATCTTTTTAACAAATTTTCTAAATAATAATTTAAATTATCTTAAATTACAGACAATCACATCATCACAGGTCAGCATAATAACTTAAATACCTATTTAATATTTTCACTTTATCTTTACGATAATATATTTTCTCTATTTATCAAAAAACCTGATTCTTCTAAAAAGTCAGTGTACACTTGCACATTTATTTTCCTTCTAAATAAATATTTATTCACATTTTCTTCACGCCGTTTAATTAATAATTTCAATTGATTATAGTTAAAAATATTTAAAATTTCTCTTTCTTTTAAAACAGGTATTTCTGCAAACTTAGCTACCTCAGACGTCCTAGAATCATGACATATTAAAAAACCGCAAATACCAGAATTAAGTGCGACAATAGTTCCATGTAGCCTTGTACCAACAATATAGCTATATTTTTTTACAAAATCAGACCATTTATCCACATCAAAAAAAACATTACCTTTACTAATTAAATAGGTTATTAATTCAGATAGGCTACTCTTAGCATACAGCTTAAGTATTAAATCCAATTTATATTTATCTTTAAAAGTTTTATGCAATAGAAACTCTATTTATTCTGGTTCAGATTGATATATAATAGGACAAAAAAAACTTCCAGCAAAACTGTATATATACTTATTTACCTTAGAAATAATAGAATTTTCAGAGATATAACCATGCCTAGTTCCCTGTAGTAAAATATCACCTTCTTTTGTATAAGAAATAAATTTATTATTAAACTTCATATATAATGAAGGACAACCAGTAGTAACAACATTTTTTATCCCAATAGATTTTAACCAAGAACTCGTGAACTCTCCTCTAGTAGAAATATATTTCGATTTTTGAGATAATAAATTAATCAATTCTAAACATGTGTTATTAATAACCACTTTATCTAAATCTTCTTCAGTTGCCTGCAACCCTATTCCTAAAGGAACTATAGGTATTTCGACTTTCTTTAATAGAGCATTAAGACTACTCCAATTAAAATGTGAATGTAACCAATTAACAGCAGGAATAACTAGTACATCGTATTTCTTGTTAACCTCATGAGGATCAAACAAGTAACCAACTGATTCTAATTTTCCCATTATATGCCTATATACGGCATTAACAAATAATAAATTACCAGTATTAAGACCAACTCTCCTGTAAAGAATTTCAAAATCTACAGATTCTGGACAATCATGCTTTAAGGGAATATCTACCACTGCTATTTTTGAATACTTTTCTCCCATATTAATCCCTAAATAATGTTATCCAATCTCAAATATTTTATCTTTATATTAGATACCAACTTAGGATTCAAATGTTGATACCTACCAAATAAAACTACATCTACTTCATTCTGATGATTCTCTAAAAACTCATTTGTTGTCACAATTGGTATTCCATTAAATTCTCCCTTTACATTATCATCAATAAAATATTTTATCTTTTCTGGAAAATATTTTGATATAAATTCGTAAGTCATTTTGCCAGATTTACCTAGGCCAAATATACTTATTCTCTCATAATAAGTCAATTTTTCTATATTCTCTAATTTCAACTTTATATACTTATTTTCATTTGTTAAATACTTATTTTGATTTATTAAATGAGAATTATACTGGTTTAACTGTGAATATTTTCTTTTGTAGTAGCTTTTCTCAATTAAAAAAAATTTTTCACTGTTTATAATGCTCCTATATTGAGAAAGATAATTTTTAACAATATCCTTTTCAATGCTATTTTTTATTAATTTTTCGTATATTTCCATTCCTAAGCTTAATAAGTTTTTTTCAACTATTACATCGTCCTTTTTTCTGCTCCTATAAAGATTTTCATCTAAAAATGAACTAAGCTCTTTTTTATTTTTATCAAATTGAATTCCTAAAAGATTTGAAATTTTATTGAAATTATTATCAAAATCATATAAAAGATTACTGTACACAACATTAATCTTTTGATATTTATCACCTATAAAATACTCAGCCAATAGGTTATAGTTTATCCATAAAGCCAATGATTTGTTATAGTCAAAATCACCTACTGCTTTTAAAGAAACAGCTACTTCTAAAGGATCTCTTATCATTCTTATAATTTTTATATTTAACCCAAGTCTCTTTAATGCTTCTTCATATATTGGAAATAACAAACATAAACGAGGATCCTTTATGGCAAATAAATCCACACCATCAAATTCATTATCTATTATACCACAAAGATCATTAACATATTTATCATAATCATCAGATTCAATTATCCATCTATAATCAAATTCTATATCCTCAAAACATGTCCCTAAGCTATTTAAAAGGCTATCATTAAAAAATAATAATTTTTTGTTTTCAAAATAGCCTTTTGGATTTCCTTCATTTGCTTCTAATAATTCTTCTCCTAAATAAACCCCCATTTTATTCAATAGACCAGTAATCGCAGATGTACCACTTCTATGCATAGCTAATACTACAACACATTGCTTCTTACTTAGAAGTTTAAAACGCCTTCTAAATATAACCTTATCCTCTTTGTGAATAGAGTAATATGTTGTCTCCAGCATTTTTTCAACTTTTGCAATTCTATTATTTACTATTTGCTTTTCAATTTTTGGAAAAATTTTAGTAGAAGACACATAATTTCTGTCTTGATATCTAAACATAGAACAAGAACTAAAATTAAACTTCTTTAAAATATCTATTGTTTCTGCAAAATCCTCATCAGTCTCAGTAGGGAAACCAACTATTGCATGCAAATGATAGTTTATTTTATATTTATCTAACAACTCTAAGACTTTTAAAATATCTTTCTTACTATAATCTCTATTCATTATTTTTAAAATTCTATCACTACCTGACTGAAATGCTACTACTAAATTCTTTATTTTTTTACTGTCAAAAATTTTTTCAAAGTCTTTGAAATATTTCTTTACATATTTTAAATTTAATTCAAATAAATTTAAAGTTTCTATATCCTTATTAAAATTAGATATAATCAAATTCAACAATTCAACTATACTAGTTCCTTGATCTACTCCATAAGCGCCAACATCGTCTCCTATTAAATTTATATTTTTACAACCTTTAGCAACTGCACCATTAATTTCCTTCAATACATCATGTAAACTTTTACTTCTAATACTGCCAACTACTTTTTTATCTCCACAATAAGAACAATTACTGTCACAACCATAAGAAACCATTATAGAAAAAGTGTTTTTTCTTTTATAAAAATAATTTTGTTCAGGTATATTATTTATAGATATACATTTGTTATTAAACAATAAATAGTCTAACTTATTTATATCGTCAAAAGTTAGTATCTTTTGTTCTGAAACACCAAGCTTTAATATTTTATTCTTAGCTACAGAAGACAAGCATCCTATAACAAAAATTTTATTACCTACATTATCAATAAAATTTTTTAAAATTTGTAACCCATTTACCTCATTAAATGCACATGAAAAATAAAATACTGCGTCAGACTCAGTTACATCATAAACAACACAAACATTATTAACATATAAGTATTTTTTTATTTTTTCTAATAGCAATTGCCTTCTATTACAAACATTATTAATTTTAAAGTATACCCTCTTAAACAATCTCTTTTCTCCATTTTTGATATTGAACATTAAATCTTTTTACCATAGCAATAAAGTTTTCATTAGATTCTAATCTCACTAAAAGTGTATTAAAATATGGAACAAGATAATCAACTTCTAAAATTTTTTGATTAATTCTACTGAAAAGGTTTGCCACCATATCACCGGTATAAATGTTAAAACAAGTTAACCCATCAAATATTTCTTTTCTATACCCATTATCATCTAAAACAGGGGTCACAACTTTCTTATAAAAGTATTTTTTTTCTGTCTCACTGAGCTTTATTAAATTAACTATTACAGAAAAGATTAAGGCTGTCAAAGACTCTACTCTTTCTCCATAATCTATGATAGTATCCATTACAGAAACTATCCATCTTAAATTTAAATTTTCTGCTAAATGAATATTTTCATTTTTAACTAAAAAGAAAAATTTTTCTAAATTATTGCCAAGTTCAACCTTTCTTCTTATACAGACTATTAACTTTGCAATTTCGTAACTTAACCTCGATTTCCCTAAAAAATCTTTTTTAATTATTTCAAAATGTTCTGACAGATCTTTACTATAAATAATTGTATATCTTTTATAGCTTGCTATTATCTCCTTTTTCATTTTTTCTATAGCAACTTTATCTAATATTGTTGATTTGCTTATAACGTATTCCATACAGTATTTCCTCATAAATATTTGAAAAATTACTTTTCCAGGTGATAATAGCACAAGCCCAATCAGACTCACTATAAACCAAAAAAGACTTAGGAAAAACTCTTTTTATTTTTTCTAACCACCAGTTTGCATTTCTTACTGTGCAGTGGGCATTTTCTCCATTAGGTAAAATTTCTGCAGCTGTTCTTGTAGCAATAAAAAAGAATACATTTTCAGAATAATATTTGATATGTTTAACAACATCTTCTATGTCAGTTTCGGGTATATGCTCTAATACATCTGTATTAATAATCAAATCATATTTTTTTTTGGGAATACTGCTAATTTTGTCAATCGCTGGATCATATCTATCACATTGAAGATTTAATTTTTTTTGTATTAAACTGTAAAGATTGCTTTGCCCAGATCCATAGTCTAACAATATATTAGCATCAATTTCATAAGTTATTAATTGTATTAGATTAATAAATCTTATAGAATTATATCCATAATGTTTTATTTTGTGAATCTTGTTGTACTGTTCTATCAACTTAACATCTAATATAGGCATATCAACTCCTATTTGATTGTTTAACTCTTGACAGTCTCTTTAAAATTCTAATTTTATACATGAGTTTAGGATTATTTATTTCCAATAATATCCTTTTATAAAAATATTCTTCTTTGGTAGAACTTAAATAGTAAAATTCATTAAACTCTTCATAAGATGAAAAGCAATCTTTTATTAACAGCCACATTAAATCAACCATATTTTCTGGTTTATAATCAATTAGTTTACCAAATCTCTCATTAAAAATTTTACTTTTTACATTTTTTTCGTAGTTTTCAGCAGATATCAAATATTGCGGCTTTTCAGGAAAATCAATTTTTAGCCTAATGGGTCTTGAAAATGTAAAATTAAATACAAAATTAGATATAGATTTTTTATCTTCAAACAACACAAAAAAATCCGACCTATACGCCCTTTCATAAACATCATCATTAATGATTATTCTATTTTCAAAATTATTATCAATCATCAATTTATTATAATCACTACCTGATGCTATAATCTTTATATTATCAAATCTTCTTAAAATCTCAATAAGCAACTCTAAATTTTTCTCTTCCATTATTTTATCATAACTTAAAAATAACTCTTTATTATCTTTAAGCAAGCTAAAATTCCAAAAATCATCTCTGGTAAATGAAACTTTTGGATATTTTTGGGTAGCTTTGTAAAATGGAATCATATCCAGGGATTCGTTAATATAGAAATTGATAAGCTCATTATCATTGTATTTCTTATCAAACTGTACCTTAGGAAGCTCTGGCCTCAGAAACACAAAACTGTTTGACTCTATTAACTGCCTAAAAGCAGATATATTTTTACGAGTATAGTCAAAAGGGTTTAAATAAACATCTATCACAAAGTACCCAAAATGAGGATCTGTTTGCTTTTTTATATAAAAACTCTCTTCAATACCTACACCTTGAACTATCCTTTCCAGAGACTCTAAATCTTCCTTTTTATAACAAGGATTTACAAACCCCACATAAACAGCTTCTTCATATTCAGTTAATACTATTTTTAAAGCCCTTAAAAACTCTTCATCAGGTAAGTTTTCATCTAAAACTGACCCTAAAACAATTTTATTTTTAAAATACTTTTCTTTATATTCTTTGGCTTGTTTTTTTAATTCCTTAAATACTTCTGCTTTTGGATTTATACTAAGTACTTCATGGCTTTGAGGATTAACTTCTCTTTTAAACCTCTTATAATAATTATCTTTTCCTATTTTTCTAATTACACACAGATATGAATTAGCCTGATTAAGATAAGCTTTTATTTTACTTTTATCTATTTGCATTTTTAAAATAATCTTTTTTAAGCCAGACTCACAATAAAAGGATAATCATCTTTTGCCCAGAATTCTCCAATAACTGCTCCACTATGAAAAGGAAAAGTATTTAAATAAACATCTATTACGTATCTATAAACCTTCGGATCAACCCAGCCAGGAAAATAAAATCTCTTTTCATCTATACCTACTTCCCTTAATTTTCTTTTTATAGATTCCACATCTCCTATACCACAGGCTAAATAAATGGTATCCTGGTTATCTTGCATAATTTTAGCAACAGTTTGTAAATAATCATAGTTATCTACTTTGATCAACCTACCAATAGAGCCCAAAATAATTGCTCCTTTTGGGTATTTGGCCCTTATTTGAGCAGCTTCTTTTTTAAATTGTTCTTCATCTCCTTTCAAGAAAATGTCATCTAATTTTAGAGTAAATTGTTGAAAGTCGTCCTTAAACTTAGAATCTTCTGGAGGTGGGTAGTGAATAATTCTCTCATCTATCCCTTCATTATCAACCTCATGGTTCATATGACACCAATACACTTGATTGGGGGCAGCCCTGGTTAGGAGCAAAAACTCACCCACAGAGTACAAGTGATCAGAATAAACAAGAACATCAATCCCATCATCTATTAATTGTTTCCTGAAGGATAAAATCAACTTCACCCTATCTACAAATATACCTTGTTTTAAAAATCTCTCATCTGGTTTTCTAACTTCAACGCCTATATCCCTTAGCATCTCTATGCACTTGCTCTCATCTTGATGAGTTCCAAAATCAAGTAAAGAAATTGAATAAAAATACAGCTCACACCTAGAGGTAAAATCAGCATCTTGTAAAAGACTTTTAGCCAGAGAATATTCCAGCTTAAAAGGAGACCAAAAGGAAAAAGTAGGTCTAACTATAGCTACTTTTATCTTTTCATTGCTAGTTTTATTCTTGGGCTTGGGTGGAGACAGGTTTAAATGCTCTTTAATCCATTGTTTATAAAACTCTCTACACGGTCTGGATATTTCTGCTTCTATTTTCTGAAAGTCAGCAGTTAAATCTTGGACAATGCCAATTAAGACAGAATAAGCTATATTATGAAAGAATAAAAGGTCTTTAATTAGTTTATTTTTTATCAAAAAAGATATCACTTTTTTAAACAAAGGATAGATAACCTCTCTTTTTTCTACTGGAGAGAGATTAAAAGAATAGTTATACAAAATTATAAACCAGGAAAAAAGCATTATTCTCTTTCTATATCCAACCTCAAGTAGGAATTCACCTTCTAATAAGTTAGATAAAAGTTCTAAAATCAACTTGTTATCAACTTTACTTAAAAAAAAGGAAATAAACTTATCATAACCATCAGAAACAAGGACATTATTATCAATAAAAGTAAATAACCTTTTACAATAGGTTAATAATCCATCTTTAAAGTTATTATTTAGAATATCTAATAAAAATATCGTATCATTTATATAAAGATATTCTTTTTTATTTCTATAAAAATTAAAATAGTTTTCTAACTTTTTCTTAATTAAATCTATTCTATCATCTTTATCTATAACTTTGTTTTGCATAAGAAAAAATACATATAAAAATCGCTTGGTAAATAAATGACCACTGGCAGTTTTTTGAATAAAATACTCCCTGATAGCTTCTGAGTCGATATTTTCAGGTTCCTTCCCTTCAAGATAGTCTTCTATAAGTTTTAAAATAAGTTTATCTGTGTACATTTTTTACACGGCCAAAATATTTTCCAAAATATAAGCAAAATTTATGCTCATTTTTCGAAAAAAATCAGAATTATTTCGTTTTCCTAAAATTTGCAGCGCAATTTCTACCAGTTCCTGGGTATTATCAGCCTTTTTCATCAAGCCCTTGTCTATCAAAACTTTGTCATAATGGCTTACAAAAGACCTGGTGGAAATAGTAGGAGTGCCAAAAAAACAACTCTCTGCATTAATAGTCCCACCACCGCCAATAAAAAGGTCACAAAAGGCCAATAAATGCTGTAGATAAATTTTTTCTTTTAAAATAGTGGCAAAAGGAAATTGTTGCTCTAGATAAGAACTTTCATAACGAGGAATAAAGATGAAATTTGCATCTAACTTTTTATTTAAAATCTCAACTCCCTTATAAAGAAAATTATTTTTCTTAGACACATAAGAAGACTTAAACTCTTCCTCTCTTACTAAAATAAGAGGTTTTCCATTATCAAGTCCATATTTGTTTAAGATATATTGAAAATATTTTTTATCTGGTTTAAAGTCATAAAGCCAGAGATATACATCGTAAAAATTATAGGTAATGATCTGGTCCTCTTCCAAACCAAAACGCAAAAATATCTCTTTGGGAACTAAATAGGGATGAAAAAGTTTGGTGGACAGAGGTATGGTCAGCCTGGCCTGGGGCAAGGCCTTTTTAAAATTGGCTGAACAATCAGATAAAGGGATGTCATAAAAATTTATAATAGGAATACCCAAACCAAAAGCAACTCTATTGGCATCTACAGAGCATAAAGAAACCAGTTTGCTGATATTATAAAGAGAGATAAACTCCATAAGAGCCTTTTGCCTTTCAATAGATGCTCGAAGCTTATCTCTAAGATCCCCTCCGCCAAATTCTCCTCTATTTACAAAGTCAATTTTATATAAATTTAAAAGGGCTACAACTTCACGATATCCAACGCCTTCCCTGGCTGTAACCAGAACCCTTTGCCCCTGTTTTTGCAAAGCTTCAATAATTTTTCTAAAAAAAAGCACAGACTTGGGTGTGACCAGATCAAACCAGATCATAAGTTAAATGATTCCCTTTTCTTTATATTCCTCATACCACCAAGGCCTGATGGGAATTACATCCAGGTCAGAAAAAATGAATCCATATTTCCCTTTATACTTTAAAAGACCAACAGATTTTATATTTGGCTCTATTAGTTCACATTTATTAGCACAGGTATATAAGCAATCAGGATGACATTCTTTATTTTCTATTTTAGTAAGTATATTTCGAGAATTTTCCAGGACTCTATCCAAGCTCCTGGCTGTTCTAATATTCCCCATCTTAAGATAGGGCAACCAAAGCAAACAGGGATACACATTACCATAAGGGTCAATATCTATACTCCTGGCTCCCATATAACAATTGAAATCTATTCTTTTATTTTCAAAAATAGCTTTTTGCAAAAAATATTTACTTGCATATCTTCCTTTGTGATACCCTATAGCTCTAAGCTGCCTGTCTATCTCTTCTAACTCTTGCCTGGAAAACAAAAAATCTTCTTTACTCAAAGTTTTCTGAGTTAAATTATCCACCTCATTTCTGAATCTAGAAGGATTATATCTGCCGTATCCAATATATAAGCCTACACCTAACTTTTTAGCAAAATTATATACCCACTCTATAAGATGAAAGTTTTCTTTATAAATTGTAAACTGAAGTCTAAGAACTACTCCTTTAATTTCTTTTAACCTTTCTATGGTTTTTAAAACCTTTTCATATCCCCTTTTATGCAATCTTATCTTAGAGTAAGTAGATTCATCTCCATCAAAGGATATGTCTAACCTATAAATTGGCACTTTATTTAAAACATATTTAGCAATTTCAACATGCCTTTCAGGAAACCAGCCTGTAATAGGAGAGTCAATTATAATGTCTTTATGAAACTTATAGATGGAATCTACAGCCTTTATGTAGGTATCAGAAAGATGGGGCTCTCCGCCTGTTATATGAACTTTTTTTAAATCTAAGTAGTTAGAACTAAAAATACTATCTAGTTCTTCTTCTGTAAGCTCTTCTTTTCTTTTGTCTTCCAGTTTCCAGATAGAACAATACCTGCATGGCCCGGGGCAATATTCAGTAACAGTATAGGAAATATCCTCTATTTTATAATCCACAATCACTCTCCCTAAAAATAATTAAATTTTGTAATTTACTGAAAACAGGAGTGCTTTTCAAGCCATTTTTGGAGCTTTTGGTCCAAAATTTCATGTCTACCCAGCAAGTTTTGGGCTACTTGAAAATACTTGCCCTTGCGAAACTCAGCTTCTCCCTGAGAAATCATTTCTTTATTCTTTTCAATAAAAAGATAAATTTTCTTGTCCTTAACATTATGAAAAGCTTCTAAAAATTTTTCATAAACAACTTCAAAAGGAAAAAAATTTAAAGCAAGATCAGCTATCAATAAAAAAGAATCTACATCTTTTTTTTCTAGAAAAAAATCCATAACTTTTAAATAACCCTTAAACCAGAATGGCTCTTCTTTTATTTTTTCTAAATAAAAACAAGGTTCTAATTTTTTATTTAGCCAATCTTTTTCTTTTTCCTTAGATATGTTAGGTAAAATTTTTAAAAATCTAGTAAGCTCAAAATCATAACCATCTTCTAAGTAATAAAGATATGAATCTTCTTTAAGTGAATTAATATGCCTATTGCTTAAAATTTTACTATTATAAAGATCATATTTATAACGATTAGGAGTCTGGCTACATAAATGATAGATAACACTCTTAGGCTCTACTAATAGCTTTTTCCCCTTATTTTTCAAACTCAAACATAGATCCACATCTTCAAAACCATTTTTATACCTGGGATAAAAACCATTGATCTCCCAGAATAAGTCCTTTTTAATCAACAAAGCAGCTCCAGTAATTACTTGAAAAGAACGTTTTTTTTTCACCACCTCATGTTCTCTAGGAAAATAAGAGTACAAATGAAATACTTTCCTATGCAAATTAGCTACCACTCCCAAATGTTGAACAGTATTATCTGGGTATAAGAGCAAGGGGCCAACTGCTCCTATATCTTCATCACTTGACCAGACTTCAAGCAGAGGTTCCAGCCAGTTTTCAGTCAAAATGGTGTCATTATTTAAAAAGAATAAAAATTTACCCTTAGCTATCTTTGCTCCCAGATTACAAGCAGGACCAAAGTTTATATTTTCAGGCAAAGGTACATACACAAATCTTTTCCCAAAAAGCTCTCGGCCAAATCCCTTAGCTAAAGTAGCTGTTTCGTCCTGAGAGCCATTATCTACCACAATAACTTCTACATCTTCTCTGGGTGTGTTTTTTTTCAAACTTACCAAACAATTTCTGGTAAGCTCCCACTTATTAAAAACAGGGATAATAATTGATACTATGATGTTCATCTTTACAAATAAAGTTGTTAATTTTTTAGAAAATTCTAATTAGTACTTAATACTTCTACTATTTCATCCAGATCAACTTTATAAGATGGATTATTAGATTTAGACGAGACAATATACTTATAATTTCCATATATATATTTCATAAAATTATTATTTATTTCTGATAATTTTTCATCATCTAACCCATATATATTTGCGAAACCAAGCATATCTACAGAGTGATGTAAAGAAAACACAAAAAGGCTTCTCCATATAATGTAATCTTTAGGAATTTCAAAATTAAATACCCACTCATAATCTATAACAAAAAATTTTCCATCTTTATCTAAAAATATATTCTCAAAAGAAATATCTACATTTGCTAATTCCATTATATCTTGCGGAGTTTCAATCTCCCATTTGCCAAATATTTTTTCAAACTCTAAAGAAGGTTTAAAAATAACTTTTCTTTTTGAAACCATGGAATCAACAAATCCTAAAAACCTTTCTAGATATTCCTGAAAAAGTTCTCTGTCATTATTTTTTATAGCCTTTAACATCAGCAAGTCTAAGGGATTACCATCAATAAACTCAAAAATAAGCCCCTGCTTTATTTTCTTGGGCTTAGCCAAGTTAAGCTTATAAGTAGTTTGAAGTAATTTATAATTTTTAAATATATTATTAAGATGCTGCCAAGCTTCTGGACACAAAGGCTCTTTGAGCGCATACCTCTTACCTTGGTTATCTTCTACAATCTTGGTAACTATCTGATACTCAGGTAATCTTTCTCTATTATATTTAGCAAAGATTGTTTTCACAGACGTGCCTCCACTAAAAAAGAATTAGCAAAAAAAGGAAACTGCTTATTTTCTATAATATTTTTAAAAACTTTTCGTTCATCAAAAAGCACGCACCTATCCCTATCCAAATTCGGACTATAAATATCAAAAAAATCGTTAATTTTAGGCAGGTAAGAATCACTATAAATAACTTTTGGCAATTTATAGTCTGGCATTGGATAGTAAAAATTGAGAGACTTAAATCCAACACTTCTTAAAAGCTCTTCCAATTCTATTTTTCCAAAAGTTCTAATTTGCGTATAAGGGGAATAACCTTCTATACTCTCAAAAAACTTTCCTGTATGATCTTCTCTAGCTCCAGCCCAATATTTAAGTCCAAATTTGTTTTCTATAGCAATAAACAATGTTCCATCATCTTTTAAATATTGTTTTAAATTATCTAAAAATATCTTAAAAGGTTCTTTTCCTGGAGTAAACCTAGCAGCATATTCTAAAACTCCAATTAGAGTTACATAATCAAATTTAGTATCTAACACTATATCATTAAGATTTCCAACTATTATCTCAATATTAAAAAAATCTTTATATCTATTATAAATTATTTCAGACCTTCTTTTAGATAACTCTATAGCAGTTACATTTTTAACTTTTCTAGCAAATAATCCAGTTAACGCACCACAACCAGCACCTATCTCTAAAAGAGAAGCTTTGTCATCAAAGTCATACCAATCTAAAATATTCTCCCTATTTGGCAAAAAATGATAAAGTATTGCCCAATTGCTAATATTATACACTATCTCCTGAAAATTTTTTTCCTTTTTTATAATATCTAAGATAATATTCTCAACATCTCCATCAGAATAACAATCCTGTCCCTTATAAAACTTTAGATTTAGCTTTGCCATAAGTTATCTTTTCCCCTTACAACCACCTTTTTGCTAAAATAAAATTACTCCCACAAACATCTAATATCATTCTATTATCTTAGCAAATAACATGCCTATATTTTCCAATTATAAGCCATTGAGAAATTCCAAAAAAATTGTTAGTTATAGCCCATTATGCAAGCCTACCTCTATCATCTCTTTATCTTAGGCGGAATATACATCCTGCTTAGCAGTAGTCTAAATATTTTAGTTGGTCTGGGAGGATTGGTCTCCCTGGGGCATGCTGCTTTTTTTGGTTTAGGAGCCTATACTTCAGCCTTGCTTTCTTTGCACACTCAGCTTGGCTTTCCCCTTTTGCTCCTTTTATCCGGTTTAATAGCTTCTTTTGCCTCTATACTCGTAGGTATTCCAGCCCTAAAGTTAAAAGACGAATTTTTGGCAGTGGTAACACTGGGGCTAGGGATTATTTTTGAACTAATCTTAAAAAACCTAAATTTTACCGGTGGACCTGACGGGCTTTATGGCCTACCCAATTTTAACCTTTCTTCCTTAAAACTGTTGTTATTAATCTGGGCAAATATTTCCCTTTGCCTTTTTCTTACCTTTCGCCTGAAAAAACACCTCTGGGGCTTAAACCTTACTGCCATCAAAGAAAACGAGCTTACTGCTAAGGTTATGGGAATTCATCCCTTTCCTTTAAAAATTTTCCTTTTTGGACTCTCCAGTTTTTTTGCTGGCCTGGCAGGTTCTTTGTATGCTCACTATATCACCTTTATTGGACCCAATGTATTTGGTCTGCATACATCAGTTTTAATCCTTTGCATGGTTGTTTTGGGTGGAATGGGCACTATTTTTGGGCCTGTTCTGGGCAGTGTTGTGCTCTTTCTCTTACCAGAATTCTTACAATCTCTGGCAGACTATCAAGACCTCTTCTATGGCTCTCTTTTAATCCTCATACTTATCTTCAGGCCTCAAGGCTTATTAGGAAAAGGAAAAAAGGGATTAAAATGCTCTTTGTAAAAAGCCTCACCACTTATTATGGCCCTATAAAAATACTCAAATCTGTATCTCTGCACTTAAAAGAAGGAGAAATAGTTACTGTCATAGGAGCCAATGGAGCAGGTAAAACCACACTTTTAAAAACTATAGCAGGTATTTTGCCGCCTAAAAAAGGAGAACTTGTTTTTCTTAATCAAAAAATAAATCATTTTTCTCCTCCTCAACGTCTAAAACTGGGCCTAAGCCTTTGTCCTGAAGGTAGAAAACTTTTTCCAGAGCTTTCGGTAAAAGATAATATCCTTTTGGGAGCTTTTTTAAATCAGGATAAAAAACAAGTAGAAGCCACTTTTCAACACTTACTAGCTTCTTTTCCCATTTTAGAAAAATTACTCAACCGAAAAGCCAAAAGCCTTTCTGGAGGAGAGCAGCAAATTGTAGCCCTGTGCCGGGCACTTATGTCAGACCCTAAACTCTTGCTTTTAGATGAACCTTCTCTGGGTCTGTCTCCACTTTTAACCAAAGAAATTTTAAAAACTATTTTGAAGTTAAACCGAGAGAAAAACTTAAGTGTCTTATTGGTAGAGCAAAACGCCAGAGCAGCCTTAAGGATTTGTCATCGGGCTTATGTGCTGGAAACAGGAAGAATTGTTCTGGAAGGCTCAGGTCAAGACCTCTTAAATCACCCTGAAGTCAAAGAAGCTTATTTAGGCAAAGGCTATCAAGAAGTGTGGGAAAGAGAATAAATTTTAGTTTACAAACTCAAAGAGCATATAATCTACAAATTGCTCCCTTCTTGTAATATCCTCTGCCAGATTAAAATACCTGGTAGAAACAAAAATCTTACCTATTTCCTCTTCACTTTTTTTAGCTACAAGTAGTTTAAGAGCTCCTTTTAAGGCACTATTGTCTAAAAAAACTATCTTTTCTTCCCAGGTCAAAGGGAAAAAACCTAAGTTAACCAAAACATCAGCAGTTAAATTACTACCCAAAGCTCCAGAAACATAAATAGACTTTATATCCTTAAAAGCTATCCCGCCTTTAGTTAATAAAAAATTTATTCCCCAATTTAAAGCAGCTTTAACCTTTAAAATTTCTTCTATATCTTTTCCATCTAAATAAACTTCTTTATTTAAAAACAACTTATTATTTTTATATTGTAAATTCAGGTTTAATTTCCAATTTGAACCGGCTTGAAAATGACCTTTTCTATCCAATATATCCAAATTTAAAAGCAGGCTTAGTAAATATAAATAACCGGTCCCAGTTATTCTAAAATTATCCTGGGGTAATTTATTTTTTACTAAATCTAAAAGTTCTAGTTTGCTCACGCTATTCTCAGAAAAAATACCTCCAAAACTAAGGCCAACACCTTCCAAAGCAGGCCCCATGGCCACACTGGTACAAAATATTTCCCTTTCATTTTTAGCCAGAACCATTTCTCCATTGGTCCCAAAATCACAAAAAAGAAAAGGATACTCAGGGCCCTGCTCTAAAATAAAATAAAGTCCACTACTAATATCAGCGCCTACAAAAGGGCCTAACAAGGGCGGAATATATGCTTTTTTACCTAATATTTTCTCCCTGGTATTGCCTTTATAGGTGAGAAAAAAAGGACTTTTACTTAAGGAAGAGACATCTTTTCCCAGCAACAAATAAACCATTACCGAATTACCCGTAATGCACATAGGTTTATTATGATGCCCTATTATGGACTGCAAATCTTCTAAAAGTAGCTCCCTTAAGAAAAAAAGATTATTCTCCTTTAAGGCAAACTCCAATCTGCTTATAACTTCTGACCCTGCTCCCATTTGAGGATTTATTTTTTTACCCAGTAAAACAAATTTATTTTTCCTTATTCCTCCCCACTTTAAGGTGGTGGTTCCTATATCTATTCCCAGTAAATCCACTTCCTGAGCCAGACTAAGCCCCTTTTCCTTTTTAAAAAGAGGGATAGCTTCTTCACCCTTTTTAGGAATATGCTCACAGGCCAGTCTTATGCCCTCATTGATTTCTTTAGTTGTAAGGAGCTCTGCTTCTTTTAAAGTAGGTTTTGGTGCTTTATCCAAAAATTTGATTTTACATCTACCACACTTACCCAAGCCTGCGCAAACTGGAACATCTTTCAATTCTCCTAAAATCAGGAGATATTCCAGCCAGGAAGCATACTTTGCTGAACTTGAGAAAGTAATTGGCTTCATAGAATAGTTAAGTATTTTTCCTTTAAAGAGACAGCTTTGCCAATTACTGCTACCTGTTCCCTGTTCTGCTCAAAAAAAGCCAGAACCTGATCCAATAAAGAAGCATTAACTCCCAAAATCAGGCCGCCTGAGGTTTGGGCATCAAATAATAGATCCAATGTCAAATCATTGACCTTGCCCTTAATTTCCACCAATTGGGAACAAAAGTGTTTATTGGCATAACTTCCAGCAGGTATGAGTCCCATACCTGCCATTTCCAGAGCTGGCTCTAATAAAGGAACTTTATTGCTCCAGAGCTCTACTCCCACCCTGGAGGCTCTGGCCATTTCCAGTAGGTGCCCGCCCAGACCAAATCCAGTTACATCTGTAGCTGCCTTAAGACCAAAGCGCTTAATGGCTTCTCCACCTATCTTGTTTAATTTGCTACACAATTCAAACAGGAGCTTTTCAATAAACTCCTCTTCCCCTATTTCTCCTTTTAAGGCAGTAGCCAGCACACCAGTACCAATGGGTTTGGTTAAAAGCAAAAAGTCCCCAGGTTGAAGTCCCTTATTGCTGGCAAAATTATCAGGCTCCACCAGGCCAGTTACTGCTAGGCCGTATTTTATTTCTTCATCCTCTACACTATGCCCACCAGCTAGTGCTGCTCCTGCTTCTTCTATTTTAGCCAGGCCACCTCTTAAAATCTCTTTTAATACTTCTTTAGGCATGGTTTTTATGGGAAAACAAACCAGGTTCATTACTGCATAGGGCTCTCCACCCAGGGCATAGATATCAGAAAGGGAATTAGCAGCTGCAATCTGGCCAAACCAGTAAGGGTTATTCACTATGGGCGTAAAAAAATCCACACTTTGAACCAGGGCCTTACCTGCAGGTACTTTAATCACACTGGCATCTGCCCAGTCCAGAGGAGGAAGCAAAAAAACATCCTCTCTTGGCTTTGCTTCCAATTCCAAAAGTATTTCCTCCAGGTCCCCTGGAGAAATTTTAGAAGCTCAACCTGCAGCCTTGACAGTTTGCACCAATTTTTTACTCATACTACACCCTTGCCTTGCCTATATTGTTTTTAATAAACTCCCTTAGTTTGCAAAAAAGAGGAAAGGCTTCTCTTCTTGGATTCCAAACCAAATAAAAACTTCGGGAAAAATGTAAATCCTTTATTTTTACTTCCTTTAATAATCCCTTATCCAGATAATCTTTTACCACCATCCTGGAGGTAAACCCCAACCCAATGCCATTTAACACATATTGGACTAAAGCTTCTGTAGTTTTAACTTCCAGAACCACTGTTAACTCTGAAAAAGGCACATCTGCTTGATTTAAGGTCCTTTCCATGGCCTTTCTGGTGCCAGAGCCCTTTTCTCGCATGACCCAGGGCAAAGTCTTTAACTGGGAAAAGTTAAATACTTTAGTAAAATCCAGGTTTAATTCAGGACTGGCAATCACAATAAGGTCATCTTCCAAGACCTTTTCCACCTGTAAAAAATCATCTTCAAAAATTCCTCCCGTAAGACCAAAATCCACTTCTCCATTAATGGTTTTATTCCATATTTCCCAGGAATCACTCACTTCTAAGCTCACGCTAACTCGCGGATATTCCTTAAGAAAATTGGCCAAAACCGGAGGCAAAAGATAGGTGGCAGGAATGGTACTGGCTCCAATAATCACCTCTCCTTCCACCTGTTCTTTAAGCTCACTGATTTCTTGCTTGGTCTTTTTCAACAGGTCAAAGAGTTCACGCACCCTGGAAAAAAGCAACCTGCCTGCTGGAGTGGGCAAAGCATTCCTGCCGTTCCGATCAAAAAGCTTTACTCCCAGTTCTTTTTCTAAAGAAGAAATATGAGTACTTACAGTAGGCTGGGATAAAAAAATCTCCTCAGCAGCCCGGGAAAAAGAACCTGTTTTAAAGACATAATAAAAGGCTTCCAGTTTTCTCAAATCCATGAACTTTTCTCCTAATATTCAAATAAAAAATACTCTATATTCAAATTAACAATACTAGAAAAATAAAAAAAAAGGAAGGTCTAAGACCTTCCTTTTTTTAATTTTTAAAAGTTAGGTTCAAAATCTACTTATTCTGCGCTTTCTGTATTTTCCTTGGCAGCAGTTTCTTCGGCTTTCTCCAGGTTCTCTTCTTTCTTTTCTCCGCTTACACTAAACTCAACAATTGCCATCTTGGCACAATCCCCTCTTCTAGGAAGGGCAAGCTTTACTACTCTAGTATAACCACCAGGAACATCTTTGAAACGAGGTCCAATTTCATCAAAAAGTTTTTTCACCAAACCGTGATTTTCCAGAATTTTAAAGGCCTGTCTTCTGGCAGGCAAATCATTACGCAAAGCCAGAGTGATAAGTTTATCAGCAACCCTTCTCAATTCTTTGGCCTTGGGTAAAGTGGTTTTAATACGACCATGGACTACCAAAGATTGAGCCATATTTTTAAACATGGCTTTTCTATGTTCCCAGGTTCTATTTAATTTGCGACCTTTTTTTCTATGCCTCATCTTTATCCTTCCTCTTTAACCATTCTTTGTATTTTGCCTCAAAATTATCTATTTTCATGCCAAACTCTAACCCCAAACTATTCAGGACCCTCCAGATATCGTCCAAAGATTTACGGCCAAAGTTTTTAATCTTGAGCAACTCATTCTCTGTTTTTTGGACCAATTCACCCACCAAGGTAATGCCAACACTTTTCAAGCAATTGCTGGCCCTGGGTGGTAACTCTAAATCGTCAATATGTTTAAAGAGGTGTTCATTTAACTCCTCTTTTTCCTCTTTGCTTTCAGTATGAGAAGTGCTCTCCACTTCATCAAAATTAATAAAAATAGTGAGTTGCTCCTTTAAAATCTTGGCACTGTAAGCAACTGCGTCTTCTGGAGTTACAGAACCATCGGTCCAGACTTCCAGAATAAGCTTATCATAGTTGGTCATTTGCCCAACTCTAGCCTGCTCAACATTAAAAGCCACTTTTTTAACTGGAGAAAAGGAAGCATCTAGCTTAATAATCCCTATTTCATCATCCAAACCTTCATGCAACTCTGCCGGGACATAGCCCTTGCCCATTCTCACTTCCAGGTCAATTACAAAATCAATATCATCAGTCAGAGTAGCAATATGCAAATCAGGGTTTAGAACCTTTACCAAAGGACTTTCTTTAATCGCTCCAGCCTTTACTTCCCCCTTTTCATTGGCAATAAGCTGCAGGTGTTGGGGCTCTTCAGTACTCATGGCAAAACGAACTTGCTTTAGATTGAGGATGATATCTGTTACATCCTCTAATACTCCAGGAATAGTAGCAAATTCGTGTTGAACTCCTCTAATTTTAGCAGCAACAATAGCTGCTCCCTGTAAAGAAGATAAAAGCACTCTTCTCAGGGCATTGCCCAGAGTAGTACCATATCCTCTTTCCAAAGGCTCACAGATAAACTTGCCATAAGAATCTGTTGACTTCTCGTCACGGACAAGCTGTTTGGGCTTAACCAGTTCTGTCCAGTTGCGCGTATTAATAAGCTTGTCACCACTTCTAATCATATTATATCACCTACTTTTACTTGGAGTACAACTCAACAATGAGTTGTTCGTTAATTGGGAAGGTTACATCCTCACGGGTTGGCATAGCTTTAACTACACCTTTTAAATTACCTTCATCCACCTCTAACCAAGCTGGAATACCTTTTCTGGCCAAAGTTTCCAGGGCATTTTTAAAGATTAACTTTTCTTTACTTTTGGCCTTTACTTCTATGACATCATTTTCCTTAACTAAAAAAGAAGGAATATTCACCTTACGACCATTTACTAAAAAATGACCATGTCTAACTAACTGCCTGGCTTGAATTCTGGATTCAGCCATACCCAGTCTATAGACTACATTATCCAATCTTCTTTCTAATAAAATAAGCAAATTGGCACCAGTGGCACCTTTCTGGCGAGCTGCCTCTTTAAAGTAATTTTTAAACTGTTTTTCCAGAACTCCGTAAAGTCTTTTTACCTTTTGCTTTTCTCTTAACTGCAAAGCATAGTCAGTCAATTTTTTACGCATCCTTCCATGCATACCCGGAGCAAAAGGACGCCTTTCAAAAGCACATTTATCAGTAAAACATCGGTCGCCTTTTAAGAAGAGCTTGGTGCCCTCTCTGCGACACAAACGACATCTTGCTTCTCTATATCTAGCCAATTTATTCCTCCTTTACACTCTACGCCTTTTAGGTGGACGACAGCCATTATGGGGTACAGGAGTAATATCCCGAATAAAACGAACCTTAAAACCTGCTGCACCAATAGCACGCATGGCTGATTCTCGTCCTGCACCTGGGCCTTTTACTAAAATTCCTACAGTTCTCATTCCATGATCTTGAGCAGCTTTGGCTGCCATCTCTGCTGCCTTTTGAGCAGCAAAGGGGGTACTCTTTCTAGAGCCCTTAAAACCTGCTGTTCCAGAGCTAGCCCAGGCAATTACATTACCTTTCATATCAGTGAAAGTAACAATAGTATTATTAAAGGAAGAAGTGATATAGACCAATCCAGTAGGAATGTTCTTTTTCTCTTTCTTCTTACCGCCTCTTCTACGTTTTGCCATTTATGTTACTCCTAGCTTAATTACTTTTTCTTTTTCTTCATCAAAGACCTACGAGGACCTTTACGAGTACGGGCGTTGGTGTGAGTACGCTGTCCTCTTACTGGCAGTCCTCTTCTGTGTCTAAGACCACGATAACAACCAATATCCATAAGCCTCTTAATATTGGCTGTTACCTCTCTTCTTAAATCACCTTCCACCTTGTAGTTGTTTTCAATTTCATTTCTAATGGCATTTACTTCTTCTGGTGTCAGGTCATCAGATTTTCTAGTCCACTCAATTCCTGTAGCCTCTAAAATTTTCAAGGCTGTAGTTCTGCCAATCCCATAAATATAGGTCAAGGCAATATCAATACGTTTGTTTTTAGGCAGTTCTACTCCAGCTATTCTAGCCACATCTACCCCCTAACCTTGTCTTTGTTTGTGCCGTGGGTTTTCACAGATTACTCGCAAAATCCCTTTACGGCGAATTATCTTACACTTGGAACACATTTTCTTTACAGATGGTCTAACCTTCATAATTCCCCCACTAAACTTGGCTTAAAATCTCAGGACCTTCTGAAGTTATGGCTATGGTATGCTCAAAATGAGCAGCCAAACTTCCATCTTTGGTTACGGCGGTCCAGTTATCCTTTAAAATCTCAACTTCATCAGTACCCACTGCCACCATTGGTTCTATCGCCAGAGTCATGCCAACTTTGAGAGGGATCTTATTGGCATTGATTGGTACAAAATTTGGTACCTCCGGCTTTTCGTGTAAGCGGGTGCCAATTCCGTGCCCAACAAAACGTTTTACTATGTGAAAGCCCCTAGCCTCCACATAGCTTTGAATAGCCGCGGATATATCGTATAAATTATTACCTACTTTAGCCTGCTCAATTCCCTTATAAAGGGACTTTTCTGTAACCTGCATCAATTCTCGAGCCTGAGGGCTAATCTCTCCTACTGCAAAAGTCCTGGCTGCATCTCCGTAAAAGCCTTTATAAACAACTCCCATATCCACACTTAAAATATCGCCTGTCTGTAGCTCTCTACTTGAAGGAAAGCCGTGAACTATCTGCTCATTTACCGAACAACATAAAATATAGGGATAACCATGATATCCCTTAAAAGCAGGTTTAACTTTATATTTCTGGCAAAGGCTTTCTGCTTTACGCTCTAGGTCCAGGGTTGTCAATCCCGGAGCTATCTCCTTTTCCAGCTCTGCCAGGATTAAGGCCACTATTCGATTGGCCTCACGCATGAGGCCAATCTCTTCCTTATTTTTTAAAAATATCCCCTTATACTTTTTCAAACTAAAAACGACGCCCTTTTATTTTGGTTTTGCCCATAAGTCCTTCGTACTGACCACTAATGAAGTAGGACTGCACCTGAGACATGGTATCCATGGCCACACCCACAACAATCAACAAAGCAGTACCACCGTAATAAAAGGGAACATTAAACTGCTTAATCAAAATCATGGGCAAAATACAAACTACAGAAACATAAATGGCTCCCCAGAAGGTCAACCTGGACAACACCTTATCAATATATTCTTTGGTCTTTTCACCAGGTCTTATTCCAGGAATAAAGCCCCCATGATTTTTTAAATTTTCAGCAATATCCTTGGGGTCAAAAATAATTGCTGTGTAAAAATAACAGAAAAATACAATAAGCCCAATATAAATGACACTATACCAGATGGTACCAGGCAAAAAATAACTGGCTATCTGTTTTACCCAATCCACATTGGAAAAATTAGCCACAGTAGCTGGAAACATCAAAATAGAAGAAGCAAAAATAGGAGGAATAACTCCAGCAGTATTTAAACGCAAAGGCAAATGACTGGTCTGGCCTCCATATAACTTCCTTCCCACCATACGCTTGGCATATTGGATGGGAATCTTGCGTATTGCTCTTTCCACATAAACAATTCCAATTAAAACAGCTACCATAATGAGTAAAACAAAAAGAACTGTAAAAAGAGTGGCCTCACCAGTGCTAATCAAACGAAAAGAGTTTACAAGAGCACCAGGTAGACGGGCAATGATTCCAGCAAAAATAATCAGGGAAATACCATTACCAATCCCAAATTCAGTTATCTGTTCACCCAACCACATCAAAAAGACTGTACCCGCAGTAAGCGTAATCATGGTGGTCAGACGAAAGGCCCAGCCAGCCTGATACACAATAGGTGTTCCGGTAGGACTGGTCATGTTTTCCAGACCAATGGCAATACCTACACCCTGAATTAAGGTAATAACTACAGTTAAGTAACGAGTATACTGGGTTATCTTTTTTCTACCCGCAGCACCTTCTTCCTTGCTCAAGCGCTGGAGTTCAGGAATTACTGCAGTCAAAAGTTGTAAAATAATAGAGGCAGAAATGTAGGGCATAATACCCAAAGCAAAAATGGAGAGCCTGTTTAGCCCTCCACCAGAAAACATATCAAAAAGTCCAAACAGGGTATTTTTGGCCTGTCCAAAAAAAGCAGCTAAGGCGCTACCATCTACTCCAGGTACAGGAACATGAATTCCTATTCTGTAAACAGCCAAAAGTAAAAAAGTAATTAAAATTCTCTTTTTTAACTCACCTGCACCTGTACCAATACCAGCACCAATACCAGGAGTTTGTGCCCGTGCCATATTAACCTTCCAAAGGAGTTACGCTCCCACCCGCTTTTTCGATTTTTTCTTTAGCGGATTTGCTAAACTTGTGAGCTGTTATTTTTAAAGGACGATTTAGTTCACCCTCTCCCAAAACCTTTACAGGCAAATTCTTCTTTACCAAACCACTGGCATAAAAATCTTCTATGGAAATCTCTTCCTTATCCTGAAACTTCTCAGCCAATACACCTAAGTTCACTATAGCATATTCCACTCTAAAGGGATTTTTAAAGCCTCGCTTGGGCAATCTTCTTTGCAAAGGCATCTGCCCACCTTCAAACCAGCGAGCAACCTTGCCTCCACTTCTGGACTTCTGTCCCTTATGTCCTCTACAAGAAGTTCCACCGTGGCCACTTCCATCTCCGCGGCCCACACGTTTTCTTTCCTTACGTTCGTGCTCAAAAGGATATAATTCATGCAGCTTCATTATTCCACCACCTCAACAAAGTTTTCAACTTTTTTAATCATTCCCAAAACTGCATCATTTTTAGGAAGTTCTTTTACCTGATTTATTTTCCTCAGCCCTAAAGCCTGAATAGTCTTTTTTTGTTTAGGCTTTAAGCCAATAAGACTTCTTTTCAATTTTACCTTAATCATGGCCACTCCTACTTCACAAGCCTAACTTTTTTACCTCTCATTAAACTTACCTGTTCTGGAGTAACAAGCTCACTCAAGCCTTGAATAGTTGCTTTTAATACATTGTGAGGATTATTGCTTCCCAAAGACTTGGTGAGAATATCCTTTACCCCTAAAACCTCCAAAACAGCACGTACAGCACCACCTGCAATAATACCAGTACCCTGACTGGCGGGCTTTAGCAAAACTCTACTGGAACAATATTCACCAATCACTTGAAAAGGGATGGTGGTACCATGAAGAGGTACTTCTATCATATTTTTTCTAGCCTTTTCTGTAGCCTTTCTAATGGCATCAGGTACCTGATTGGCCTTACCCAAACCATAGCCAACCTTACCCTGACCATCTCCCACAACTACCAAGGCACTAAAGCTAAACCTTCTTCCACCTTTAACAACCTTAGCAACTCGATTGAGGTAAACTATTTTCTCTATCAGTTCAAACTCTTTCTTTTCCATGATCACCCTCTTAAAATTTTAGTCCACCTTCCCTGGCTCCATCAGCCAAAGCTTTTACTCTACCATGATATAAATAACCATTACGGTCAAAAACTACCTGCTCAATATTTTTGCCTTTGGCCAGTTCAGCCACCTTTTTCCCCACTTCTTTGGCCACCTCTTTGGTAACATTTTTCTTTCCCATTACCAAAGAGCTATAAGAAACCAAGGTTTTACCAGCCAAATCATCAATAACCTGGGCATAAATATATCTATTGGAACGAAATACTACCAAACGGGGACGCTCACTTGTACCCCTAATTTTTTTTCTAATTCTAATTTTTCTTTTCAGCCTAGCTTCTTGTCTGGTTTTTCTCATTGCTCTCACCTATTTCTTACCAGTTTTACCAGCTTTACGCCTAATCTGCTCGTCAATATACTTGATACCCTTACCCTTATAAGGCTCTGGTGGTCTCACTCTTCTAATGCGAGCTGCATACTCACCCACCATTTCTTTGTTAATACCAGAAATAGTAAGTTTGTTTCCTTCCACCTCAGCCTTAAGCTCTTTGGGCAATTCCATTTTTACTGGATGAGAATATCCAACATTGAGCTCTACAGTGTTGCCTTTAACCGCCACTTTATAACCCACACCAACTACTTCCAGAGTCTTTTTAAACCCTTCACTTACTCCAATAACAGCATTATTTAAAAGAGTTCTACGCAATCCATGTTGCTCTTTGGCTACTCTAGTATCATCGCTTCTTTCCACAAAAATTTCCTCGCCTTCCTGGCGATAAGAAATCTTTGGATGCGTACTTAAAGTAAGTTGGCCTTTGGGGCCTTTTACCAGAATCTGGTCTTTTTCAACTTTTACTTCTACCCCTTTGGGTAGTTTTACTGGCTTTTTCCCAATTCTTGACATGACAAAACTCCTACCAAACCTCACAGATTAATTCGCCACCAACATTTTCTTTACGGGCCTGCCTACCTTCCATAATTCCCTTAGGAGTTGATAAAATCGCTATGCCCAACCCATTCCGTACAATAGGTATTTCCTTTGCTTTTACATAAACTCGCCTGCTGGGCTTACTTATTTTTTGCAAACCCTTAATTACTGGCTGACCATTGTAATACTTCAGAAAAACCTTTAACTCTCTATCTTCAGCAATATAATCCTTGATAAAGCCCTCTTCCTTTAAGATTCGTAAAATTTCTTCTTTAAGACGACTCCTAGGAATGGATACCTCTTTGTGTCTGGCCAAATGGGCATTACGAATTCGGGTCAACAAATCTGCAATAGGATCTGTTAATTGCATTTTAATTCTCCTTACCAACTAGATTTTCTAACGCCCGGCAATTCTCCCGCCAAAGCCATGTTTCTAAAACAAATACGACAAATTCCAAAACGCCTCAAAAAAGCCCGAGGCCGACCACAGAGAGGACAGCGATTATATTTTCTTGTAGAAAATTTTGGTTTTCTCTTGGCCTTGATTATTAATGCTTTACGCGCCACTAGGTATCCTCCTTACTTCTTAAAAGGCAATCCCAGCATATCCAATAAGACCTTGCCTTCTTTATCTGTCTTTGCGCTGGTTACAATAGAAATGTTCATTCCTTTTACTCGATCTACTTTATCTAGATCGATCTCTGGGAATATGGTGTGCTCTCTAATTCCCAGAGTAAAATTGCCCCTTCCATCAAACCCTCTGTCAGGGATTCCTCTAAAGTCCCTCACTCTGGGTAAGGCAACATTAAATAACTTATCCAAAAATGCCCACATCCGTTCCCTGCGCAAAGTAACTCTGACACCTACTGGCTGGCCTTCTCTTAATTTAAAAGCAGCTATAGATTTTTTCGCACGGGTAATCACAGCCTTTTGACCTGCAATCAAAGTTAACTCTTCTACAGCATCTTGAATAAGTTTGTTGTTTTGACTGCCTTCCCCTAACCCCATGTTAAGAGATACCTTTAATATCCTAGGTACCTCCATGGAGGAACTATACTTAAATTCTTCCATTAAATGAGGAACTATTTTCTCTTGGTATAACTTCTCTAACCTCATCATTATCGCACCTTACTAATTACTTCATTACATTTTTTACAGTAGCGTACTTTCTTACCCTCTTCTGTAAACTTAAAGCCGACACGAGTTGGCTTAGCACAAGACTCACACATTAAAGCTACATTAGAGATATCAATAGGAGCTTCTTTCTCCACAATCCCTCCAGATTCATTACGGTAGGGATTGGGTTTAACATGCCTTTTTACCTTGTTAACCCCTTCTACTATAACTTTATGCTTGTCTTTTAAAATTTTAATTACTTTGCCAACTTTATTCTTATCTTTGCCGGCAATCACCATCACTTTATCATTTACCAAAATCTTCTGTGCCATTTTACAGTACCTCAGGAGCTAAAGATACAATCTTCATAAAATTTTTACTTCTAAGCTCACGACCTACAGGACCAAAGATACGTGTCCCAATAGGCTCTAAGTTCTTGTTTAAAAGAACTGCTGCATTTTCGTCAAAACGAATATATGAGCCATCAGGACGACCTACTTCCTTCTTGGTCCTAACAATTACAGCCTTGTACACATCACCTTTTTTTACCTTGGAGTGAGGAATAGCTTCCTTTACTGAAACCACAATGATATCTCCAATGGAAGCATATCTCCTCTTGGAGCCGCCCAAAACTTTAATGCAGGCGACTTTCTTAGCCCCAGAATTATCAGCTACCTCTAATCTACTTTCCACCTGTATCATTGCCCACCTCGTTACTTAGCTTTTTCTATAATACGCACCAAATGCCAGCGTTTGCGGGCACTAAGAGGTCTGGATTCAATAATCTCCACTTTATCCCCAATCTTACATTCATTATTGGGGTCATGGGCCATAAACTTTTTTCTTCTTTTAATGTATTTACCCAAAAGTGGATGTTTTACCAACCTATCTACTCGCACCACAATGGTCTTATCACTTTTATCACTTACAACAATACCAACTAATTTACGCCTATTTGTTCTCATTTTGAGACTCCAACTCTTTTTCACGTAATACTGTTAAAACCCTGGCTATATCTTTTTTTACCTGGGGAATACGCTGAGTATTTTCCAGTTGTGCTGTGGCATGCTGAAAACGTAAATTAAATAGTTCTCTTCTTAATTCCTGCAATTTTTTATGCAATTCACCAACAGCCAACTTACGCAGTTCTTTTGCCTTCACTTCTACATCTCCTTAACCACAATAGCGGTTTTTATAGGTAGCTTATAAGAGGCTCTGCGCAAGGCCTCTTTTGCCAATTCAATGCTTACCCCTTTAATTTCATACAAAATTTTACCAGGCTTAACAGGAGCACACCATCCTACAGGGGAACCTTTTCCACTTCCCATTCTGGTTTCAGCAGGCTTGGCAGTAATAGGCTTATCAGGGAAAATCCTAATAAAAATCTTCCCGCCTCTTTTTATATGCCTAATCATAGCTACACGAGCTGCCTCTATCTGCTGATTGGTAAGTTTACCATGCTCCAGTGCCTTTAATCCAACCTCGCCAAAACTCACCTTATTGCCACGATGAGCCTTTCCTTTCAATCTTCCTTTCTGCTGCTTACGATATTTAATTCTTTTTGGACTAAGCATTTTAGTTTACCTCATCTAAAATATCGCCTTTGTAGACCAAGACCTTTACCCCAATTACTCCATAAGTAGTCTTGGCTATGGCAAAACCATAATCCACATCAGCACGCAAAGTTTGCAAAGGAACTTGTCCTTCTCGTTGCCATTCAGTTCTAGCTATTTCCGCTCCACCAAGTCTGCCAGCACAAGAAATCTTAATTCCTTTCACTCCAAATTTCATGGCCAAGCCAATGGCTCGTTTCATGGCCCTACGAAAGGCAACTCTTCTCTCCAATTGCAAGGCAACATTTTCGGCTATAAGTTGGGCGTCTGTCTCAGGTCTTTTAACTTCCAAGACCTCAATATTAAATTCTCTCTTAAACTTCTTCTGTAATTCTTTACGCAAATTTTCTATCTCCACGCCCTTACGTCCAATCACAATGCCAGGCCTTGCAGTGTTAACTATAACTCTCACCTTATCTGCTGCCCGTTCAATTTCTATTTTGGAAACCCCAGAATGATAGAGTTTCTCTTTTACAAATTTACGAATGTGCTTATCCTCGTAAACAAACTGAGGATAATCAGCCTTTGCATACCAACGGGACAGCCAATTTTTGGTGTAGCCTAAACGAAAACCGTATGGATGTACTTTCTGACCCAAAACACGCCCTCCTATGCTTCATCTACTATAACAGTTATGTGACTGGTCCTCTTTCGAATATAAAAGGCCCTTCCCATAGCATAAGGTTTAATCCTTTTCATTGTAGGACCTTCATTCACAATAACCTGTTTCACATATAGATTGTCTATATCCAAACTCATATTGTGCTCAGCATTGGCAATAGCAGAGCTAAGCACCTTCCCAATCAATCTAGCAGCTTTCTTGGGCGTAAACTTCAAAATATTTAAAGCATCCTCTATAGGTTTATTTTTAATAAGTTCAGCCACTAACCTTGCCTTTCTTGGTGAAATTCTCACATATTTCGCAACTGCTTTCACTTCCATGGTTTTTACCCTTTCTTATTTTTTACCCTTACCTTTGCTCTTCTTATCAGCAGCATGGCCATAATAGGTACGGGTAGGAGCAAATTCACCTAACTTATGTCCTACCATATTTTCTGTTACAAACACAGGAATAAACTTACGCCCATTATGGACAGCAAAAGTAAGACCTACCATCTCTGGAATAATTGTGGACCTTCTGGACCAGGTTTTAATTACTTTCTTACTCTTTTCTTGCCGCGCCTTTTCCACTTTTTTCAGCAAGTGATCATCTACAAATGGACCTTTCTTCAGTGATCTAGGCATAACTCACCTCTTATTTGCGCCTTTTTACAATAAACTTACTAGACTGTTTCTTGGGATTTCTTGTTTTATATCCCTTGGTAGGCCAACCCCATGGAGAACAAGGATGTCTTCCACCAGAAGAACGACCTTCACCACCACCCAAGGGGTGATCAATTGGGTTCATGGCCACACCGCGAACCTTAGGTCTCCTTCCCAACCACCTGTTTCTACCAGCCTTTCCTATAGAAATGTTCTCATGGTCCAGGTTGCCTACCTGTCCAACAGTAGCTATGTTTTTACCCAAAACATAGCGAATCTCTCCAGAAGGTAAACGCAAAAGGACATACTTACCTTCTTTGGCCAAAATCTGGGCGTAAGTTCCAGCAGATCTAGCCAACTGCCCGCCTCTTCCGTGAGTCAACTCAATGTTATGTACAACTGTACCCACTGGAATATTTTCTAGAGGCAAAGCATTTCCAGGTTTAATGTCCACATCAGTACCGGCCACCACCTGGTCTCCCACACTCACCCCTACTGGAGCCAAGATATACCTCTTCTCGCCATCCAAATAGGTGAGCAGGGCAATACGGGCACTTCTATTGGGGTCATATTCAATAGCCGTAACTTTGGCTGGAACACCAAACTTATCTCTTTTAAAATCAATCACTCTGTACTTGCGCTTATTTCCGCCACCTCTTCTCCTGGAGGTAACTCTTCCATAATTATTGCGACCACTCTTTTTATTCAGCCCCTTGGTAAGAGACTTTTCTGGGGTTGTCTTGGTTATTTCTTCAAAAGTGGCTACTGTTTGAAAACGTCTTCCAGGAGAGGTGGGTTTCAACTTTCTAATACCCATGATTAAACCCCTTCAAAAAATTCAATTTTATCCCCAGGAGCTAAGGTAACATAAGCTTTCTTTCCACCAGACTTTTTACCTGCTACCCTTCCAAACCTTCTTATCAACCGGGGATGTTTCTTTACTATATTTACCTGCTCTACCCTCACTCCAAAGAGTTCTTCCACTGCAGCCTTAATCTGATACTTGTTGGCTTTGGGATGAACCAGAAAAGTCACCTTGTTTTGAGTATCCTTCAAAATGGTGCTTTTTTCGGTTAAAATTGGTTTAATTAAAACATTCGTGATATCCATTTTATCCCAACCTTTCCTGAAGTTTAAGTATGGCTTCCTTTTCTATTACCAATTCAGAGTGCTTCAGAGCATCATAAGTATTTAAAAATTCCTGGGTAAGAACTCCTACCCCAGGAACATTTCGAGCAGAAAGCTCAAGGTTGTTATACCTTTCCTGTAAAACAATCAAGGGTTTTTTCACACCCAGATTATTTTTAATCTCTACAAACTTTTTGGTCTTTATTTCTGGCAGTTCAAATTTATCTACTATTTTTAATCTATTCTCTGCCAGTAAAGAACTTAAAGCCATCTTCAGGGCTAATCTTTTAACTTTTTTATTCACCTTAAAGGAGTAATCCCTGGGCTGAGGTCCGTGAATAACAGCACCTCCTCTCCACAAAGGAGAACGGCTGCTGCCAGCCCTGGCTCGTCCAGTACCCTTTTGCCTCCAGGGTTTACGTCCGCCACCTGTTATTTTGGCTCTATTTTTTGTGGCTACTGTTCCCTGTCTTTTGGCTGCCAGATGGGCTCTTACCACCAAGTGTAAAAGCTCTGGACGAACTTCCACTCCAAAAACATCTTCTCTTAATTCAATTTCACCAACTTCTTGATTAGTCTGAGAATATACTTTTGCCTTAATCATCTCTTCACGCCTCTTAGCTCTGCTTTCGTAGAAATACTAAGCCATTTTTAGGTCCAGGAATATGACCCTTAATTAAGATTACATTTTCTTCTGGTCTTATTCCAACTACTTCTAAGTTACGATAAGTAACCTGTTTATTACCCATATGACCAGCCATTTTCTTACCTTTAAACACCTTGCCAGGATAGGCACACTGGCCAATGGAACCTGGAGCTCTATGAACCTTCTCTGCACCGTGAGTTGCACGAGAGCCACCAAAGCCCCATCTTTTCATAACACCAGCAAACCCCTTACCTTTGGATTTGCCAGTTACACTAACCTTTTCACCAGGCTGAAAAATTTCCACTGTAATATCCTGACCCAACTCAAAATCCTGAACACTATCCAATCTAAACTCTTTAAGGTAGCGAAAAAATCCTTTATTGGCTTTTAAGAAATGTCCTTTTAAAGGTTTATTTACCTTTTTTTCTGGAATCTCTTCAAAAGCAATCTGAATGGCTTCATAGCCATCTGCTTCTTTAGTTTTCAATTGAATAATAGGACAAGGCCCTGCCTGGACAACTGTCACAGGAACTACAGAGCCATCTTCTCCAAAAATCCTGGTCATTCCTAACTTTTTTCCGATTATTCCAAGTCCCTTGTTCATCTTGTCCTCGCCTTATAGCTTTATTTCAACATCAACACCTGCTGGCAAATTAAGTTTGCCCAGGGCATCCACTGTCTGCTGGGTAGGCTCTAAAATATCCAGCAGTCTCTTATGGGTCCTAACTTCAAACTGTTCTCTAGACTTTTTATCCACATGTACAGAACGGTTTACTGTAACTTTATGAATTTTTGTGGGCAAAGGAATGGGACCCACCACACTTGCCCCTGTGTTTCTAGCAGACTCTATAATTTCTGCCACTGCCTTATCTAATATTCTATAATCATAAGCTCTTAGCTTTATTCTTATTCTATCACTAGTCATTGTAACCATAATCCTACTCCAAGATTTCAGTAACTACACCAGCACCTACTGTTCTTCCACCTTCTCTTATCGCAAACCTTAATCCCTTTTCCATCGCTACAGGTGCTAT
>NZ_JBSRHE010000005.1:0-200019 GCF_055126295.1 Desulfonauticus sp.
GATTATTGACTCTGAGTATCAGGCCATGGCTTCAGAAATTACCCGAATTGCCAATGCCACAGACTTTAATGGCATTTATCTCTTAAATGGAAACCTCTCAACAAGTGCGGTTAACCCTGCTGACTGGGGAAGTAGCCACAATGGTGCTGGCTTAACTCCCACAGGTCCCTTAAAGATTCACTTTGGTACAGGTAATGATTCTGCAGAAGACTATTACTACATTGCCATTCAAACCGCCACAGCCTCTGCCTTTGGCCTGGGTAATGCTGCTGCTAGTGGTGCTGCTGGTTATACCATTTCCACCCAAAGTGCTGCTCAAGCTGCGTTAAATCAGATTAATGAAGCCATTGTTTCCAAGGATAAGATTAGGGCTGCTCTGGGAGCACTGCAAAATCGTCTGGAGAACACCATTACCAACTTACAGATTCAGGCGGAGAACCTGCAGGCTGCAGAATCTCGTATCTCTGATGTAGATGTAGCTACAGAAATGACTGAGTTTGTCCGCAATCAAATTCTCACTCAATCTGCAGTAGCCATGCTGGCTCAAGCCAATAGTTTGCCCAGAATGGCCATGCAACTTATAGGTGGTGGAGCTTAGTTTTAAAAATTAGTCAAAAAAATGACCAAAGGCTTGTAGCAAAGGGAGCTTAAATGAATTTTAAGCTCCCTGAAAAACTTTGGTCAGGAATCACTTGTAAGTATTAAGAGTTATTTTTGATATTTAGCTCTTTTTGCAAGAAGAAAAGGGCTTTCTTGGCTGCTTGTTGTTCTGCCTTTTTTATGCTGGGAGCCTGGGCAAAGAATTCTGGAAATTTTTTGGAGGGAAGGGTGAGTTTTACTTTAAAGGTTTTGGCATGATCAGGCCCGAAACTATCCACTAAAGTATAGATAGGTCTATCTCCAAATCTATCTTGAGTTAATTCCTGTAAAAGGGTTTTGTAGTCCTTTTTTTCCTCTAGCTCTTCAACTTTTTTAGGCCAGAAAGGTTTTAGCAAGTAGGCAACTATTTTTTGGGTCAGAAAAAAGTCCTGGCTATCTAAATAGATTGCACCAAGAATGGCTTCTAAAGTGTCTGCCAGGATGCTTTCCCGTTTTCTTCCGCCTTGTTGTTCTTCTCCTTTACCCAACCTTATAAATTGTCCCAGTTTAATTTTATGAGCAACTCTGGCTAGACTTTTTTCATTAACCAAAAAAGCTCTAGCTTTAGTAAGCTTACCTTCTTCTGCTTGAGGAAAAGAAAGGTAGAGCAGATGAGATACAGCCAATTCCAATACTGCATCTCCTAAAAATTCCAGGCGTTCATTATCTTCAGTTTTGCTTTCATTGGCATAAGAAGTGTGGGTTAAGGCCTGCTCTAATAACTGAGAATTACGAAAAGGATAGTTTAGGTATTCTTCCAGTTCGCTTAAATTGGATTTGTGTTTTTTCATTTTTTAGTTTAAGCACTCCTTATTAGATAGAGATAGATTTTTCATATTGTTATTTGAAGTAAAATTCAATATTCCTTTTACCTTTAAATTTTATCCTCTCACCAGGTTGGTGCTTGGAGGATGGATAAGTTCTTTTTATTAGGAAACTAAAGTAAACACGTGAAGGAGGCACAAACATGGTAAGTCTCTATATTGGCTCTACTTCTGGGTATTCTGGTAAAAACTTAATTACCATGAGTTTAGCTCTTTATTTTCAGAAAGAAGGCTATAAAGTGGGATATATGAAACCAGTGGGAGCTATGCCCAAGAAAGTTGGCGACAAGCTGGGAGACGAAGACGCTCTATTTATGCAAGAAATTCTGGGGCTTTCAGAAGATCCAGAGAAACTTACTCCAGTGGTGGTAGACCATGACTTCAAAATCCAGGCTTTTAGCGGTAAATGTGAAAATCTGTTGCAAAAAATAAAGGAAGCTTATGCTTTGCTTAGCAAAGACAAGGATATTATGCTGGTATCTGGCTCTGGAAGTATGTATTCTGGAAGGTATTGTAATGTAGATGGCGTAAACCTGGTGAAAGAGCTGGATTGCAAATCCATTGTAATTGATCGCTATGACAAAGAACTCAATTACGACTATCTGGCAGTATTAAAAGATGAATTAAAGGACAGGCTTATTGGGTGTGTGTTAAATGATATTCCACCTTCTTTTAATGAAGAGCTAAATAAAATGATAGTTCCCTTTCTGGAGAGTAAAGGGGTAAAGGTTTTGGGTATTATTCCCAGGGATCCCTTGATGGGAGCTATTAAGATAAGTGACCTGGCCAAGAGACTGGGTGGTCGGATTATTGTTGCCAATGAAAAGGCAGACAAGGTCGTAGAAAACTTTTTAATTGGCACCATGCAGGTGGAAAACTTTATGACCCACTTTAAGAAAAATCCCAAGGCAGCAGTAATCGTGGGTGGTGACCGTTCAGATGTACAGTTGGTAGCTCTGGAAGGAAATTGTCAGTGTTTGGTTCTTACTGGAAATCTATATCCCAACGACATTATTATGACCAGGGCAGAAGTTCTGGGAGTGCCTATTATTTTGGTTCGAGACGATACTTATGTAGTGGCTCAAAAAATGGATGCTATTTTGTCCAGGGTAAAGCTAAGAGATGTTATTAAGGTACAACATGGGACCAAATTGGTAAGCTCTTTACTGGATTTTGATTACATTAAAAAGCAACTTGGTCTATAAAAGAAGTAAAAGTTTTGGGCAAAGTAAAGGAGAAAAAGAACCTAGTTCTTTTTCTCCTTTTTTATTTTTTCTGCTGCTTGTTTGGCTAGAAAATCGCAGCGTTCATTTTCTGGGTGTTGGTTGTGTCCCTTAATCCAGTGGAAGGTAATTTGGTGCTTTTCTAATAAAGGCAAAAGTCTCTGCCACAGGTCCTGGTTTTTTACAGGCTTTTTGGCGGAATTTTTCCAGTTGTTTTTTTGCCACTTTTCCAGCCAGCCCTCATTTAAAGCTTTGGCCACATATTGAGAATCTGTGAACACTTCCACTTCACAGGTGGTTTTCAGGGCCTCCAGGCCTGTGATTACTGCCTCTAGTTCCATTCTATTGTTGGTCGTGTGAGGATGAGCCCGGGAAATTTCCTTTTCTTTATCCTTATAACGCAAAATAATTCCTATGCCGCCAGGGCCAGGGTTGCCCAGAGAGCAACCATCTGTGTACAGATAGACTTTGGGAAGTTTAGCCAAGGTGCTCTACCTTTTTTTGAATTAAAACCAGGGCAGAGATAAGTCCTTCAGGCCAGTTGTTGTTTTCAAAATAGGGCTGAAAGTGTTTTTCTTGTAGATAACGGATAAAGTCCAGTCCCACTGCTTTTTCCAGAAGAGGAGGAAAACGCACGATAACTTCTTTTTTGCTGGGGGCAAGGCCAATAAATAAGGTTCGTTTATCCAGTTTGGGAATGTAGATGTGTTCGTAGGTAATTTTTAGCCGTAATTTAAGTCCATAGTTTTTTTCCAGGTAATGGGCAAAGTTATAAATAACTTTTTTTTCTTCAGTACTGAGAGTTTTGGTCTGGTCCCAGAGGGATTGTTTGTTTTTTATTTTGGACAGAGAATATTCATAGTTTTTCCAGAATAAAAAAGCTGCTCCTCCAAAAATAAAGGCCAGCAATACTCCTTTGACTATGGGCCTAAAGGTGTTTTTATGAGACATAATTAACTCTTTATTAACTCTTTAATACTTCCAAGGGGCTTATGTTTACAGCTGTCTTGGCTGGCTTAAAGGAAAAGCCAATCCCAATTGCCAGGGCACTAACCAAAGATAAGCTAAAAGTTTTTAAAGAAAATTGCAATGGTATGAGATTGAGTTTGTTTAAAAGCAAACCCAACCCATAGCCCAATCCCAGGCCTAACAGCCCACCCCAGAGGCAAAGCAAAAGGGATTCTAAAAGCACCTGGGCTAGAATAAGCTCTTTGGGATAACCTAGAGCTAGTTTGAGGCCTATTTCCTTTTTCCTTTCTTCTATGTTGAGGTAAAAAAGATTGGCCAGGACAAAGCCGCCTATAATGCTGGTAATACAGGCTGTAAGGCCTAAAAAAAGGACCAGTCCACCTTTGAGCATGGAGAGAAATTTTAAAATATCCTGGGCTGTTAAGATGGTAAAATCATTGGGCTCCTCAGGACGAAGCTTGTGGGTATAACGCAGTAAGCTTTCCAGGTTTTGCGCATAAAATTGCATGTTTTCAGGAAAAAGGAATTTAAGTCTTAGAGCGCGGTAATAGGTTCTGTTTAAGTTAAACCGCTTGGTAAGGGTGGTAAGGGGCATGATGAGGCGTTTGTTTATGTCTCCACTGCCTCCAGAAAAATCTCTTTCACTTAAAACTCCAACTACTTGCAGGGGAAGATTTTGCACAAAAAGGGTTTTGCCTAAGGGATTGGAATCTGGAAAGAAAAAACGAGCTAAATTGGCCCCGATTAGGGCAACTCTCTTGGCCCTTTTATAGTCGTCTTCGTTGAGGTCTCGTCCCTCACTTAAAGGCCAGTTCCAGGAATCAGCATAATGGGCGGTGGAGCCTATTACTGAGTTTACTTGCATGTTTTTATCCTTGTAACGCACCTGGATGTTATGAATAGCCCGCATGGGCACTGCCAGATAGACTCCTGGCAAATGTTCTTTTATGGCCTTTAGGTCCTGTAAACTTAAAGTATAGCGGCGTTGTCCCAGGGCCCTGGAGTAAATATCACCTCCCAAGACAAATACTGCATCTGGCCCAAACCAGTTTACAATCTGTACGGCCTTTTTCTGGGCTCCATCAATGGAAGAGATAACTATGCTGATGGAAGAGATACCAAAGGCAATGGCCATAAGCACAAAAAAAGTACGCAACTTATAGGCTAAAAGGGATTTTTGGCCCAGCCAGAAGAGAAAGGAAATTTTTTTTAGCCACAGGTTAAGCATATTAAAAGGATAGATTTTCTTGTTATCTATTTGGTTAACTTTTGACTGACAATTTGCCCGTCTTCTAAAATAATACTTTGCCTGGCAAACCCAGCTACTTTGGGATCATGGGTCACTAAAATTATGGTCTTACCCTGGTCGTTTATCTTTTGAAAAATGTTTAAAATCTCTTCGCCAGTGCGAGAGTCTAATTGTCCAGTGGGTTCGTCAGCCAGAATTATCTCTGGCTCGTTAATCAGGGCCCGGGCAATGGCTACGCGTTGTTGTTGCCCGCCAGATAATTGAGCAGGTTTAAAGTGTAATCTATCCTGAAGGTTTAAAAGGGCCAGTAAGTCCCTGGCTTTTTTTTGGCTTTGTTTGCTGTTTTTGTTGTACAGGGTGGGGATAAGTACATTTTCCAGGGCAGTTAGATAGGGAATGAGAAAAAAGTGTTGAAAAACAAAGCCCAGTTGCTGGTTGCGAATTTGGCTAATCCTTTCTTCACTGAGTTTAGTCACCTCTTCTCCTTTAAAGAAATAACTGCCAGAAGTGGGGCTATCTAAAAGCCCCAGGATGGAAAGAAGGGTGGATTTGCCAGAGCCAGAAGTTCCTTGCAGAGAAATAAAATCCCCTTTTTGTACGGTTAAATCAATTCCCTTTAGAACTTCTATTTCCACTTCTCCTTGTTTAAAGACCTTTCTTAGGTTTTGGGTTTCTATTAAGTTCATAGGGAAAACTTACTGAGCAGACTTACTCTGGCCCAGGACCACCTCAGTGGCCACCAGGTCACCTTTTTCTAAGCCTGTAATTACTTCACTATAATTAAAGCCTCTTAAGCCCAGGGTGGGGGAAAGGGGTTTAAACTCTTTGCCAATTTTTTTAAAGACCACTTCTTTTCCTTTAACCCACTTGAGAGCCTGGTTGGGAATCCTGAGTACATCTTGTTTTTCAGCGATTTCTATTTGGCAGTGAGTGGTCATTTCTGGTCTTAGATATTTAGTCTGGGCTAAGGTGAGGGGCACGAGAGCAAGATAGTAAACAATGTTGTCCCTGATTTCAGGTTCTGGATAAATGGTTTTAATCTTGCCCTCAAAGGTTTGTTGGGGAAAGGCATCCACCCAAAAGCGTACCTTCTGACCTGGTTTTACCTGTCCCACATCTGTTTCATCTATGTAGATGCGCATTTCCAGTTTGCTGGGGTCTAAGATGGTAATAAGATTGGCTACCTGTAATCCTGCGACTATGGTTTCTCCCTTTTGAGCAGTGACCTGGCTTACATAACCAGTAAGAGGGCTTTTAATTTCCCGAAAACTCTTTTCCACTAAGAGTTCTTTTAAATTGGCCTGCTCTGCTTTTAGGTTTTCTTTTAATTTTTTCTGGGTGTAAAAAAATTCTTTTTCCAGTTCTTCTTTGGCCAAACGGTTGGCTTCCAGTTCCTCTTTTTTGCTTTTAAGATTTTTTACATATTCTTCTAGCTCAACCTGGGCTACCAGGTGTTGTTCAAAAAGGCTCTGGTACCTTTGAACTTGTTTTGCCCAAAAATCCACCTCTGCCTGGAGCCTGGCAATATCTTTTTCCTTTTGGGCTATTTTTAAGGGATAAGTGTGCTTGAGATTGGCCAATTCTAATTCCAGGGCTTTGATTTTGGCCTTACTATTTTGAATTTGGGCCTTGATTTTTCTTTGGTCTATAAGGGCAATAATGTCTCCCTTTTTGACCAGATCTCCTACCTGGACCTTCATTTCAGTAATAAGGCCTGTGGCCTGGGCGCCTATTTTGACAATTCCACCTACCTGCGACTTGATTATGCCAGTTACTTGCAGGATTTGTTTTACACTACCCCTTTCCACCTGAGCGGTGGATAAGACCTGGATTTTATTGGAAGATTGGGGCCAGAAAATATAACTGGCCCCTAAAATCAGAACAACAGAGATAAAAAGTAAAATTATTTTTTTCATTTAGTTAGGCTTCTTCTATCCATTGTTTTAAAGGATTTTCAATGAGGCTACGAATTTCTTCCAGGCGTTTTTCTGATTCTGCTTCAAAGCGCAAGACCAATACAGGCTGGGTATTGGAAGCCCTAAGCAATCCCCAGCCGTCTGGAAAAACAATTCGCACTCCATCTACATCAATAACTCCATACTGGTCTTTAAAATAGGTAAGGGCCTTTTGTACGACCTTAAACTTTTTTTCTTCTGGGCAATCCAGGCGAATTTCAGGAGTGGTAATGGTTTTAGGCCAATCTCCCAGATAGGAGCTTAGTTTTTTTTCTGGATTCTGGCTAACTATTTTGACCAGCCTGTAGGCTGCATAAATGGCATCATCAAAACCAAAATAACGATCAGCAAAAAACATATGTCCGCTCATTTCTCCAGCTAAAAGGGCACGCTCTTCTTTCATTTTGGCCTTAATTAAGGAATGCCCTGTTTTCCACATAATGGGCCTGCCCCCGTGTTTTTCAATGTCCTGATATAAAAGGTGAGAGCACTTTACTTCCCCAATAATGGTTGCACCTGGTTTTTCCTTAAGTAGTTCGCGGGCAAATATGGCTAGTAATTTATCCCCGTAAATGATGTCTCCCTTTTCATCCACTACTCCAATGCGATCAGCATCTCCGTCCAAACCTATGCCCAGGTGACAATGTTCTTCTCTAACTTTTTGCCTCAGGTCTTTGATATTTTCCAGCACTGTGGGGTCAGGATGGTGGTTGGGAAAATTGCCATCTGGCTCACAATAAAGCTCTATCACTTCAGCTCCAGCCTTTCTTAAAATTTCTGCGCACACTTTTCCGCCAGTTCCATTGCCGCCATCAACCACCACTTTGACTGGATGGGCAAACTTTCCCTGGTTGACGATGTGGCTAATATAAGAGGGCACAATGTCTAGCTCAGTAGCCATTCCTTTGTAGTTGGGAAGAATAAATTCTCCACTTTTCATGATTTGATAAATTTTTTGAATTTCCTCCGTGTGGATAGTGGAATCACCAGCCCAGACTTTAAAGCCATTGAATTCTGGTGGATTGTGGCTGGCTGTAATCATTATTCCAGCCTGGAAATTGAGCGTTCTGGCTGCAAAGTAAAAAAGTGGAGTAGAGACCATATTTAAAAAGATTACATCCATTCCTGTTTCTGTAAGCCCTTCGATGATACATTGCTGGTAAAGAGGAGAAGTATGGCGACAGTCATGGCCTACTACGGCCCTTTTTATACCCTGTTGGCGAAAATAAGTACCACAGGCAAGCCCAAGGGTCTTTACCCATTCTGGGTCAAAGTCCACATCCACAATGCCTCTAATGTCATAAGCCCTAAAAACTTCTGCCTTTATTTCTTTCATCTCTTAAACTCCTTTTTTTAGGTCAAGCATACCTTTAACCTTTTTTAAAGACAAGAGAAAAACAAAGTTGTCTTAAGGATAAAGTTATTTTATTTAGATTTAGTTATGGAAAAGGGAATGCTTTTTTTTAGTGGGGGCACAGCCTTAAAAAAACTCAGTATTTTTTTAAAAGAAAAAGTGTTTTCTGTGCACCTGCTTACTGCTTTTGATTCAGGTGGAAGCTCTGCTGAGATAAGAAAACACTTTCAGGTTTTTGCCCTGGGTGATTTACGCAATAGGCTTTTAAGCCTTATGGATATCTCTTCTGAGGCGCAAAGGAATAAACACAAATTCCTTTCCTATAGGCTGCCCCAAACCAGATCCCCTGAAGCTCTCCGGGAAGAGTTTAAAACCATTGTCCAGGGAGAGCATCCTCTGGTCTTAACTTTATCCAGGGAAGATAGAGAAGTGATTCTTTTCTATTTACAATATCTTTATCCAAGATTGCCCCAAAACTTTTCCTTAGCTAAAGCCAGTATTGGTAATTTGTTTTTACTTGGACTTTATTTACATAAGCAAAAGGACTTAAATTCTTTTTTGGAGTTTAGTCATACTTTTTTACAGATAAAGGGACTGGTTAGACCTATAGTGGATGCCAGCCTGGACCTTTTGGTGTATTTGGAAAGTGGAGAAAAGATACTTGGCCAACATAAAATCACAGGTAAAGAATGCCCGCCTTTAAAGAAAAAGATAAAAAATATTTATCTTTACGACAAACAAAAAAAAGAAATAGTAAGACCAGCAATTGCCAGAGAAGTGCGTCAATACATACTAAAAAGCAAACTTATTCTTTATCCCATGGGCAGTTTTTTTTCCAGTATCCTTTGTTCCTTGCTGGTGGAAGGCGTGGGCAGAACCATTGGGCAAAGTAAGGCCAGAAAAATATTTATCCCCAACCTGGGAGAAGACCCCGAACTCTATGGCTATTCTTTATTGGAGCAGGTGGAAAAGTTGGTTGAGGTTTTAGAGGTGGAAAATTGGTGGCAGGGAGTAGAGATTGTACTTTTGGATAAAAAACATCACTTTTTAACTGCACAGGAAAAGAAATTTTTAGAATCCAGAGGAATAGAGATAGTCTTTAGAAATCTGGTTTCTCCAGAGTCCTTTCCCTATTATGATGCTTCACTTTTGGGAAATACCTTACTTGGTTTTTTAAGTTGATTTTTCATTTTAGGGTTTATTGACTACTTATTTAGGGTATGTAAAGAACATTAAAAGTTTAAAGTTCATGGAAGGAGATAGTTTATGAATTGGGATTGGGAAAAATTACAACAACAAAGAGAAAGGCAGGGTTTTACGCCCAAAGGGCCAGATTTGGGTGATTTTAAAAGTAAGTGGTCAGAATGGAGAAAAAAACTTCCAGGTGGTTCAATCCTTTTGCTTATTGTCTTAGTTTTATGGGGACTTAGTGGAATATATATTGTAGAGCCTGATGAAGTGGGGGTTGTGCAGCGTTTTGGTAAATTTCATAGAATTACTACTCCTGGACCTCATTATCATTTTCCTTTCCCCATTGAGAAAGTGCAAACTCCTAAAGTTACTCGTATTCAGAGAATAGAAATTGGTTTTCGAACACTATCAAAATCTCTTATAAGTAAGAATATACAATATAGACTTGTACCTGAAGAGTCTTTGATGCTTACTGGTGATGAAAACATTATAGATGTTCAATTTATTGTTCAATATCAAATAAAAGATCCTAAAAATTATCTTTTTAATATAGCTGACCCAGAAAAGACAGTTAAGGATGCAGCTGAAGCTGCTATGCGAGAAGTAATCGGTTATAATAAAATAGACTCTGCTCTTACTTCAGGCAAACTTGCTATTCAAAATGATGCAAGAGAACTTTTGCAAACCATTTTGGATAAATATAAAAGTGGGATCAGGGTAGTAGCAGTACAATTACAAGATGTACACCCCCCAAGGCAGGTAGTGGACGCCTTTAAAGATGTGGCCAGTGCCAAAGAAGATAAAATTAGATATATAAATGAGGCAGAAGCCTATCGCAATGATCTTATCCCCAAGACTAGAGGTGAAGTGGCTGCTATTATTAACGAAGCCATGGCTTATAAGGAAAGTGTGGTGCGTAAGGCCAGAGGTGAAACTTCCAGGTTTTTATCTGTGCTTAAGGAATATAAAAAGGCCAAAGATATTACCAGAAAAAGGCTTTATTTGGAAACCCTGGAAGAAATTTTGGCCAGTCCCAATGTGCGTAAGATTATTTTTACCGATAAATCTCTGGAGAGGGTAGTGCCTTATTTACCTTTAAATAAGCTGGAAAAGAGAAAAGGAGAATAGATTTATGAAACTTAAAGTTTTTTTTATTATATTAAGTTTTATTCTGGCTCTTGGGCTGTGGCAGTCAGTGTTTATTGTAGACCAGAGAGAAAAGGCCTTGGTTTTGGAATTGGGTAAGCCTGTAAGCGAAGCTTTGGGACCTGGTTTGCATTTTAAATTGCCCTTTATTCAAAATGTCATTTATTTTGATGCCAGGGTCCTGGAATACGATGCTCCACCAGCTGAGATTTTAACCCAGGACAAGAAAAATTTGGTAGTGGATAATTATTCTCGCTGGAGAATCAAAGATCCTTTAAAGTTTTATCAAAGTGTTAGAACTGTTAGCCAGGGTATTTCACGCATAGATGATATTGTTTATGCAGAGTTACGAGTGGCTTTGGGGCAGTATTTGTTAACAGAAGTGGTTTCTTCCAAGCGCGCAGAGATAATGGAAAGAGTGACCAAAAAATGTGATGAACTTTTGGCTAACTATGGAATTGAGGTCCTGGATGTAAGAATTAAGCGTGCAGACTTGCCACCAGAAAATGAAAAGGCTGTTTACAATAGAATGCGAGCAGAAAGGGAAAGGCAGGCCAAAAGATATCGTTCTGAAGGACGAGAAGAAGCTACTAAGATCAGGGCTCAGGCAGATAAGGAAAGGACTATTATGCTGGCAGAGGCTAAGCAAAAGGCTGAGCAATTAAAGGGTGAAGGAGAGGCTGAAGCTACGCTGATTTATGCCAAGGCCCTGGAGCAAGACTCTGAATTTTATCAATTTACCCGCTCTTTGGAAGCCTATAAACAGAGTTTAAGTAAGGATACAGAGCTGGTTTTAACTCCCAATAGTGAATTTTTTAAATACTTAAAAAGTAGTAAGTAAGGTGGTAAAAAGCTTATTTGGAGCCAAAGAGAACAGGAAAAAAAGAGATGTTAGAGAAGAATAAAAAATAAGGAGGAAGAAGCGTGTTTGATGATGTTTCAGGGTTAAAACTACTTGGGAAGAGTAAAACAGAATATCCTTCCAAGGTTTCTCCAGATATTCTGGAAACTTTTCCCAATAGATTTCCAGATAGGGACTACTGGGTGACCATGATAAGCGATGAATTTACTTCCCTTTGTCCCATGACTGGACAGCCTGATTATGGCACTATTCTTATTCGTTATATTCCTGATAAAAAATGTATAGAATCTAAATCCTTAAAGTTTTACCTCTTCAGTTATCGCCAGGAACCTACTTTTATGGAAACAGTGGTAAATCGTATTTTGGATGATCTGGTTAAAGTGTGTTCACCTAAGGAGATGCAGGTTATAGGTAAGTTTAAACCCAGAGGTGGAGTAATTATTGAGGTGGAAGCCAATTATAAAAAGTAGAAAAAAAGATTGACAAGCATAGCCTTTTTTGGCTAGAAGCACCTTTCCTTTGGACGAGGACAGTTCTTTAAAAAAAGAAAAAAAAGATTGACAAAAAAAGCACCTGCCAGTAAGAAGGTTTCCTCGCTTACTTGGGGGATCGTCTAATGGCAGGACGACGGGTTCTGGCCCCGTTAGTCAAGGTTCGAGTCCTTGTCCCCCAGCCAGAATGCGTCCCCATCGTCTAGCCCGGTCCAGGACATCGGCCTTTCACGCCGGTAACAGGGGTTCAAATCCCCTTGGGGACGCCAAAAAAGAAGAAAAGCCTCATCTCTTAGGTGAGGCTTTTTTGTTTTTTTCAGAAGATAGGTTTGAGTGATACTTTTCCAGCCTTAAAAAACTATTTTTTCAATAAAATAACTTACCAGTTAAGTTGTTTTCATCTCTCAAAAAATAATTGTTTTTTTGGGTCTCTATCTAAATTTATCTATTTTTTATAAGAATTTTTGGGTTTAATTTTCAAAATCTTGTCAAAAAGAGTAAAATGTTTTTTTTACTTAATTTTTTAGGTAAAAGAGATGGTTCAAAGAAGATCAAATTATGAAGAGGATATTTCCAGATATAGTAATATCTTCCTGTTTGCCTCCCTGGTTTTGGCTAAGGTAAATATAAATATAGCTAGTGAAGAAAAGTTATCCTTTTCCCACATATAGGAACAGTTAAGGCAAAAAATATCAAATTATAGAGAGAGTCAGAAGAAAACACTTCTAGAGAATTTATTAAAGGTAAACTTACTTTTTATAATACCAAATCTTGCTGGAGTAGAGAATTTTACTCTACATATTTAAAACCACTTCTGGCTCGGCCTCAAAAACAGGCTTTTTCTTGGGAGCCAGGTGTTTTTCTTCGCTTAAGGTTATTTCTGTTAAGTAGTGGTCTTTATTTTCTAAAAGAAAGCGTACAAAGTGGTTATTAAAGGCATGGCCAGAGCAGGAGACCTTAAATTCTCCCCATAAAGGCATACCAATTAACAGAATGTCTCCTAGAAAATCCAGAATTTTGTGCCTAACAAATTCATCTTTAAAACGAAGACCATCGGTGTTGATAAGGCCATATTCATCCAGAACTAAGGCATTCTCTAAAGAACCACCTTTGGCCTTGCCAGCCTGTTGGAGCATTTCTACGTCTTTTAAAAAACCAAAGGTTCTGGCCTTGGCTATTTCTGTAACAAAACGCTCTGGAGAGTTTATATAGGTGTAGGTTTGCCTGCCAATTAGAGGATGGGGAAAATCTATTTCATAGTGAATTTTTAAGCCCTTATAGGGTCTGGCTTCGATTTTTTTATTTCCGTTTTCTATTTTTAAGGGTTTAGTTATCCCCAAAACTTTCTTGGGAGCGTTTTGTTTTTTTAGTCCTACAGAGCGCATTAAAAAAACAAAAGAAGTAGCACTACCGTCCATTATGGGTAGCTCTTCTCCCTCTACTTCAATGTAAAGATTATCTATTTCCAGACCTTGAATGGCACCTAAGAGGTGCTCTACTGTGGCTACCTGTTTGTTGTCTTTGCTCAGAGTTGTAGCCAGAAGGGTATCTGAGACATAGTAAGGGTTTAGATCCAAACTTACCCTTTCTCTACCTTTTTTTAACCAGAAAACAATTCCTGTATTTTCTGGAGCTGGTTTCAGGGTAAGATTTACCTTTTTCCCTTCATGTAAACCTATGCCTGAACAGCTAATATCTTTTTTTATAGTCTTTTGACGCATTATTTTTTCCTTTTAGAATTTTAAATTTTCATTCCTAAAAGCAAGAAGTGTGCCTATTCTAACTTATTAAAATAATTGTATATTTTTAACTAAAGAAAGGCAACTAACTGTTGTTAAAAAGATAACTGTTGTTTTTTAGCAATGGTTTTGGACAAAAACAAATCTATTTCGTCCTGCAAGGTCTTTAATTATCTTTAGGTTAGGAAAGGAAGAGAAGATGGTTTTCAAATCTTCTTTTTGCAAGGGAGAACATTCAGCTATAAATATTCCTCTGGGTTTTAAAGCTTGTTGAATTAAACGCTTTAGGAAGGGATAAAATTTTAGCCCCTTTTTTCCGCCTAAAAGGGCTAGATGAGGTTCGTATCCTTTGACTTCCAAAGAACTCTTTTCCACTTCCTCATAGCTAAGATAAGGGGGATTACTTACTATCAGGTCTAATTGTTTTTGGAAGAAAAAGTGGGTTAAGTTTCCTTGAACCAGAAGTAACTGTTTTTTTAGGTTGTATTTGTTTTTATTCTTGGAGGCTACTTGTAGGGCTTTAGCCGAGAGGTCCAGGCAAATTCCTTTAGCTAGAGGAAATTTTTTAGCTATGGTGATGCCCAGGCAACCACTCCCAGTACACAAATCAGCAAAAATAAATTTCTGGCTGGGTGAAAAGTACTCCTGTATAATGTCTATAATTAATTCTGTTTCTGGTCTGGGAATGAGTACGCCTGGAGCTACTTCCAGTTCCAGGTCATAAAATTCTTTTTTACCCAGGATATAAGCTAGAGGCTCACCTTTTTCTCTTCTCTCTATAAGTTCCCAAAAGTGTTTTGCTAGATTAGGTGGTACGGGCTTTTCTGGGTAAGCGTATAGATGCTCTTTGGTGACCTTTAAGAGATGGGCTAAAATTAAATCTGGCGCTAGATAAGCGCCTTCAATGTTTTTTTGGTGTAATCTTTGTTTGGCTGCGATTAAAAGCTCTTTAATACTAGAAGACACACTAGCTTATAGCCTCTGCTTTTAGGGCTTCTGCTTGAAAGAATTGGATTAGAGGATCGATAACTTGATCCAGTTCTCCTTCCAGGACAGCTTCTAGGTTGTATATGGTCAGGTTAATTCTATGGTCAGTAACTCTTCCCTGGGGAAAATTATAGGTTCTGATTCGTTCTGATCTATCTCCACTACCCACTTGAGAGCGCCTGTTTTCATCCAATTCTTTTTTTTGTTCTTCTTGTTTTATTTGCAAGAGGCGAGCACGCAGCACCTTAAGGGCTTTGGCTTTATTTTTGTGTTGAGACTTTTCATCCTGACAGGTAACCACCAACCCTGTGGGGATGTGAGTGATACGCACAGCAGAGTCTGTGGTATTTACGCTTTGCCCGCCAGGCCCTGAAGAACGATAGACGTCTATTCTCAAATCATTTGGATTGATTTCAATATCTACTTCTTCTGCTTCAGGTAAAATGGCCACAGTTACAGCTGAGGTATGGATTCTTCCCTGGGATTCAGTGGCTGGTACTCGTTGGACTCTGTGCACTCCTGATTCGTATTTTAAACGGCTATACACCTGTTTTCCCGAAATATTGGCAATTATTTCCTTAAAACCTCCAGTACCAGTTTCATGGGAATCCATGATTTCCACTTTCCAGCCTTTTTTTTCTGCATACCTGGAATACATGCGGAAGAGGTCTGCGGCAAAAAGAGCAGCCTCTTCTCCGCCTGTACCAGCTCTTATTTCCAGGATGATATTTTTTTCATCCAAAGGATCTTTGGGTACCAGGAGGATTTTTAAACGTTCTTCCAAGGCTGTTAGTTCTTTTTTGAGGGTCTTTATCTCTTCTTCTGCCAGGTCTTTTAACTCTGGGTCCTTGAGTAGTTCCTGACTTTCTTCTAATTGTTGAGTTAATTTTTTATATTCCCTATAGGTAGTTACAATTTCTTCTAACTCTGCGTGTGCTTTGGAGACTTTTTTATATTTTTCCTGGTCTTGAAAAATATCTGGAGCACTTAGTTCTTTTTCCAGTTCAATAAATTTTTGTTCCAAACTATCCAGTTTAGCCAGCATAATTTCCTCTCTCTAAAAGGTTCTCCAGGGCTGCTACTGCAACCTCTATTTGTTTTTCATCTGGTTCTTTGGTGGTGAGAAGTTGAAAAAAAAGTCCTGGCAAACAAAGTAATTTGCACCACCAGGTGTTTTCTTTTTGGCTGGCCAGTTTAATAGTTTCATAAGCTAGTCCACTTATGGGAACCATGAGAATAATTTTTAAGCCCACTGCGATTAAATGGCGCAACCAAAAATTCTCTACTGGAAAAATTTTGAAAAATAAAGGTACAACAATGGTAAACAAAATAATGGATAAAGCCAGGACAAAAAGCAAAAAGGATGTGCCACAACGAGGATGTAGCCTGGAAAATTTTTTTATATTTTGAGGAGTAAGCTTTTCCTGATTTTCAAAAGCGTGAATGGTTTTGTGCTCTGCTCCGTGATATTCAAAAACTCTTTTGATTTCAGGCAAAAGAGAAATGCCCAAAATATAAAGGATAAAAATAATAAACTTGCTTACACCATCCCCAAAATGAAAAGAAAAGGAGTTTAAATCTCCACTAATCCCCAGTTTATTCAAGAGCAGGGAAATTCCATGGGGAAGAAAAACAAATAACAATAAACCAAAACCTAAAGCCAAAACCAGGCTTAATATAAGTGTCCAGGAAGGAAGTTCTTCTCCTTCTTCCTCAACAATGGTTTTAGTGGAAAAGTTTAAGGCCTTAATGCCATTTACCAGGGTTTCTAAGAGGATAAAGAACCCTCGAATCAAGGGCTTTTTTTGCCACTTTTTTTTACTTAGACTCCACCACTTTCTGGTTTCAACAATTATTTCCCCTTTAGGAGTACGCACAGCAATAGACAACCAGTCACGGAAACGGAGCATCACTCCTTCCATGACTGCTTGCCCACCTATGGAAACATTGGCCATAGATTATTTTTCTTCAGAATTTTCTTGGAATTTTGCGTATTTGCGACGAAAACGATCTATTCTTCCAGCGGTATCTACAAATTTTTGCTGACCAGTGAAAAAGGGATGACAGTTGGAGCAAATTTCCACCATAATCTTTTCACCAGCTGTAGACTTGGTTTCAAAACTATGACCACAGGAGCAAACCACAGTAGTATCATACATCTTGGGATGAATGTCCTTTTTCATAACTAAACCTCCTCAAAGAAAAAAACTAAAACTAAAGAGGATATTAGTTAGCCAAGAAAAATACTCTTGGCAAGTTTTTTCTTTGGTCCCTTTTTTAGTTCAAAGTAGTTGAATATTATTGAGCAGGTGGTGCTTTTAGAAAAATGAAAAAATAAAGGCACTAAATATATAGGCCTTTACTCTGGTTTAACGAAATTTGAAAGGCAGTGGAAAAGAGATGGTTGATAAAATCTACATATTCTACCACTACATTTTCTGGAGCAGAAATGCGAGTGGGAGCAAAATTGACAATACCTTTTATTCCACCTTTGATTAAGTTGTTGGCAGCTCTTTGAGCCCGTTCTGGAGGAGTGGTGATAATACCTATTTCAGCATTTAATTCCTGAATTTTATCTGGTAGGGTACTGGAGCAAAAGACCTCTAATCCTGCTACTTCTTCCCCAATTTTAAAGGGGTCACAGTCAAAGGCTCCTACGATAACAAAGCCCCTTTTTCTGAGTACATTATGTCTGAGAAGGGCTCTTCCCAGATTACCTACACCCACTAAAACCACATTCCAGACGCGATCCAAGCCCAGACTTTTCTTGATGGCTTCTTTTAACTCGTAAATGTAATAACCAACCCCTCGAACTCCAAATTCCCCAAAATACGCCAGGTCCTTACGAATCTGAGAAGGGTTTACCCCGCATTCTTGAGCTAATTTTTCCGAGGAGATAACCTTTTCTCCCTTTTGTTCTAGAGCTTCTAATTGCTGAACATAAAGGGCCAGCCTGGTAATTGTGGCCCGGGGAATTTTTTCATTCTTCAGGTTAAACATTACCTTGTTCATGATAGTGTGAAATTTTTAACAAATACTTTCTCAAAAAAAAGAGGAAAGCCTTTTGTAGGCTTTCCTCTGATTGTTTTTTATTAACCCAAGAAAGGATTAGCAAAAAGAAGAATCAAGTTAACAACCAAGGCGTAAATAGCCAAGGACTCGATCATGGCCAAACCGATGAGCATGGTAACAGTGATTTTACCACTGGCTTCAGGGTTTCTAGCAGTACCTTCACAAGCAGCCTTAAGGCCAAGGCCCTGACCAATACCACAACCAGCAGCAGCAAGAGCCATACCCAAAGCAGTAGCAATAGAAGTTAAGGAAATAACTTCAGGAGCAGCTTCAGCAGCAAAAGCTACGCTAGCCATAACGATGAAAGCCAAAGTGTTTAAAGCAACCATTAAAACTTTACGCATCACAAAACCTCCTAAGAATTTATAATTTTTGGTCAAACGACCATTCCCCCCGTAAATTAGTGAGCCTCTTCAAAAGCTCCCTTTAAGTAAAGCATAGAGAGCATAAAGAATACAAAGGCTTGAATAAAGTCAGCCAGCAAGAACAAGAAGTACATGGGTAAAGTGGAAACAATGGGAGCCAGGATAAAGAGCAGAGCCAAAACTATATCTTCACCCATGATGTTTCCAAAAAGACGGAGAGTAAGAGATAGAGGTCTGGCCAAATGACTGACCAACTCAATGGGCAACATAATAGGAGCCAGCCACCAGTAGGGTCCCATAAAGTGTTTAATGTATTTTACACCGTGTAGTTTAATCCCCCAGTAATTGTAGTAAAGAAAAACAAAAATAGCCATAGAGGCATTGGTATTGATGTTAGCAGTGGGTGCATCTCCACCAGGAATAAGACCACCTACATTGGAACAAAAGATATAGATAAAGAGAGTGGCCAAAACAGGAAATACTTTTCTTCCTTCTTCTCCCATATTGGCAACCACAAAGTCTTCTAAGGAGCCAATAATAAATTCAAAAAAGTTTTGCGCTCCTTTGGGCACCAAGGAGATGTTTCTGGTAGCCCTCCAGCCAAAGAAAACCAGAATTGCAATTACTGCCCAGGAGTAAAGCACATTGTTAGGTATTAAACTGTGCCCATGGGCATCCACTAGACCGACCAACTTTGCTGCTTCTTCTAAGAGAAACACTGGATGTAAACTGCCTGCCATTGATTATGCCTCCTTAAATTTTTCCCCAACTAGTATTAAGCCAAAAAGAATAACATTTAATAAAACTATACTTAACCCTCCTAAGAGGGCTATTATGTCCGCCTTGAGATAGACAATTGTTATAAAAAGAACGATTCCTGTAATAAAAAGCCTTAAATAAAACTGAAAAAGTAGAGCTGCTACAGCTCCTCTTTTGATATAAACCAATTCTTGAATCAATTTGGCCAAAAAATAAAAGTTAAAAAGCCCAAGCAAACTGCCGATGCTAAACTCCAGCCACCAGCTTGAAAAAAAAGGTAAAGTTAAAACCATTCCACCTAGAGAAAGGTAGATTTGATTGCGTACCAGTTTGCGTACACCTTCTACCTTAAAGTTTCTTTGATATAAAAATTTTTCAACCTTTTTATTTACTTTGTTCACGCTTTTTTTCTTCCTGCTGGATTTTTTTAGTCTCCAGGTACATATTTTTAAAACCAGCAGCAATGCCAAAAATTAAAAAAAGGATTAAGAACCAGGGTTTGGTATTTAGCCACTTGTCCAAATAATAACCAATCAACAGACCAACAAAGGTACAAGTGACCAGATGAATCCCAATAAGACTGGCTTTGCTTAAAGTTTGCCACAGGGCACTATCTCGTTTTTTAAAGAACATAAAGAGCTCTTTTCTCCTTGGGTTAACATACTTTTAGTTCGTTCAAACATTCACAATGGCAGGCTTCTAGCACAAGGTCTAGGTGTTAGTCAATTGGTGATTTGTTTTTTTCTTCACAAAAAGTTTTGTGTTTTTTTGTTAATTTTTTCAGTCTGTTAAAAAAAGAGCCTGTGCCAACTATTGCTTGCCTTTGGTCCCAGGAGTGTTTAGATTTTAAGTTTATCTTTATTCTTTAGGAGGGAAGTTCTTTGGAGGGATTAAAAAAGCAAAATGGCACTAAAAGGAGATGCGAGCTTAAGGTAAATGAGCTTAGAGTTAAGTTGCCAGCAAGTGAGATTCCTTTTTTAGATAGCAGTAAAGCCTTTAAACCCAGGTTGGATGTGTTTCAAAAGAGGGCTTATCAGGCTTTAAAGCTAGCTCTGGAAATAAAGCAAAAGGGCTATAACTTATATGTTTCTGGAGAGCAAGGAGTAGGCAGGACCTATTTGGTTAGAGAATTTTTGAGTACCTATTTGCCCAAGGGTACTCCTCCACCGGACTGGATTTATGTATACAACTTTGAAAATCCAGATGTGCCCAGGGCCATTAGTCTTCCAGCCGGACAAGGTAAAGCTTTTAAACAGAAATTAAAAAAGGCTATTGAAGAGCTTAAAAAGACTATTCCCAGGGCCTTTGAACAGGATGCTTTTATAAAGAAACACGATGATTTGATTCAGAGTTATCAGGATAGTAGAGATGATTTGCTTAATAAAATGGAAGAAAAGGCTCAAAAAGATGGTTTTAGTCTGAATATGGATGAGGAGAGTATTACTTTATATCCTGTCTTTGAAGGGAAAGTAATGACTCCTGAAGAATTTGAGCAACTTGAGCCTGGAATTAAGAAAGAATTGCGGGTTAAAAGCAACAAGGTCATGGAGGTGCTTTTAGATTATACCCGCAAGATGGGAAAGGAAGAAGAAGATTTTCGGCAAAGTGAACGCAAATTGGAACAAGAAGTTGCCTCCAAAAAAATCAAGCAGGCCCTCGACCCTGTGGAAAAGGAATTTGGCCAGTTTCCCAAACTAAAGCAATTTTTAGGAGAATTAAAAAAGGACATTTTAGAAAATTTAGAAGAATTTCGCAAAAAAGACAGCCGTGCTTCTTTATCCCAGGATCTCTTTGGCGGGGGAGAAGATTTTTTTCAGCGCTATGAAGTAAATCTTTTTGTGGATAATTCCTGTTTAAATGCTCCGCCCATAATTGTGGAGGATAATCCCAATTATTTCAATTTACTAGGGTGTATTGAACGCGAAACTGAGCTGGGAACTTACTATACGGATTTTACCCTGCTTAAAAGTGGGAGCATCCATCGGGCCAATGGGGGATTTTTAATCCTCAAGGTGGAAGACATCTTAAGCCATCCTTCTTCCTGGGAAGGTTTGCTCAGGGCCTTAAACAAAGAGGTAGCAGTACTGGAAGATCCAGGAGACCAATACGATCTCATTCGTACCAAAACCATTGCTCCTGAACCAATTCCTTTGGAGTTAAAGGTGGTTTTGATTGGTACAGATGAACTTTATGAATTGCTTTATGAACAGGATGAACGCTTTAGAAAACTATTTAAGCTAAAGGCTCACTTGCAAAGTACAGTTTATAGGACCAAAGAAAATATTGTAAACTATGCCTGTGTGCTTGCAAAGATTGCCCAGGAAGAGTCTTTAAAACCTCTTACCAAAGATGGATTAGCTGAGTTGGTAGATTTTTCTAGCCGGTTGTGTGGAGATAAGGAAAAGCTTTCTTTACATTTTTCCACCTTAAAGGAGATAATGTTAGAAGCCCACACCCTGGCTTGTAGTAAAAAGAAAAAAAAGATTGACGCAGCTTGCCTGAAAAGGAGTTTACGCAATAGAGAGTTTCGCCTTAACCTGTACGAGCAGGAATTTATGGAAGATTACGATCGGGAATTGATTAAAGTAAAGACTTCGGGCTTTGCTGTGGGGCGGGCTAATGGTTTATCTGTGGTAGAAGTGGGGGATTATGTTATGGCTTTCCCTCACCAGATTTCCTGTACTGTTGGAGTAGGACATGGGGGAATTATTGACCTGGAAAGAGAGGCTGAGCTGGGAGGTCCTATTCATACCAAGGGCATGATGATTTTGAAGAGCTATCTACAAAACCTCTTTGCCCAGGATAAACCTTTGGTGCTTTCAGGAAGCCTTTGTTTTGAACAAAGTTATGCTCACATTGATGGAGATTCTGCCTCTGGAGCAGAGCTGGCTGCCTTATTATCTGCCCTGGCCAGGGTTCCTCTTAATCTTTCTTTGGCTTTTACTGGAGCAGTGAATCAGGCTGGGGAGATTATGGCTGTGGGTGAGGTCTCCAAAAAAATAGAAGGTTTTTTTGCTGTTTGTGTGCGCAGAGGCCTAAGTGGCGAGCAAGGAGTTATTATCCCCAGGGATAATGTGGTGCATTTGATGTTAAAGGATGAGGTGGTGGAGGCAGTAAAGGCCGGGAAGTTTCACATTTATGCTGTTTCCACCATTGAAGAGGCCCTGGAAATTTTAACAGGCAAAAAAGCTGGTAAACCTTTGGCCAGAGGGGGATTTAGTCCTAATTCCATCTATGATCTGGTAGATAGAAGGCTAAAAGAGCTCGCCTATCTGGCAGAAAGAAAAGTGGGCTTTAGAAAACGGAAATCCACTTAACTTAAAAAGAAAACTCCTCTTTTCCCATGGCCTTATTGAGATTGGCCAGGGCAATAAGATAATCGGCCATGGCCTGGATGTAATTGGCTTCAGCCTTGCTTAATCTGGCCTGGGCGTCTAAGACATCGGTGTTGGTGCCTACTTTGGCTTCATAACGGGCCTGGGCCAGACGGAAACCCTCTTCAGCTTCAGCCAGACCCTTTTTAGCCACTATGATGCTTTGTTTTTGGCTTTGCACTTTGAGGTAGGCAGCTTTTACTTCAAAGGAGAGAGTGTTTTTTAGATTTTGATATTCTGATTCCAATCTAAAGATATTGCTTTGGGCCTGTTTTACCTTATAAAAGCTCTGACCAGATTCAAAAAGATTCCACTTCAACCCTACACTTACCTGCCACTGACTGGGATCTTTAAACTTGGTGCCATCTACCCGGGGATCTTCTCCATATCGATAGTAATCAAAATCAGCCTCTACCTGAGGGTAAAAGCTACTTAAGGCCAGTTTTTTCTCTTTATGGGCAATTTCCACGCTTTTTTGGGCTAAAATAAGATCTGGCCTATTTTTCCAGGCTTCTTGCAAACATTCTTCCAGGCTCAGGTTTAAAGGTAAAAACTTTAACTCTCCGATGTAATTTTGCTCTTGAGTGATGGGAATATTTAAAAGGGAATTTAAAAGTGCTGCCTGAGTTTTTTGTTGGTTTTGAGCTGCAATAAGGTATTGCTCAGCTTGAGAAAGCTCCACTTGTGCCTGTAATACTTCTATTTTGGGTTTTAGGCCTACATTATAGAAGTTGGTAACTACCTGGAGATGGCTTTTTAATCTTTCTGTGCTTTTGAGGGCACTTTTGACTTCAGCTTGGGCTTTTAAAAAGTTGAAAAAACTCTCTTCTATTTTGTAAGCCAATTCTATCCTGGCTTGCTTGAGGCGTAGTCTAGCCTGTTCTTTTTCCAGCTTGGCCTTTTGATAGTCATTTAAAAGATAAAAACCTGTGAAAAGAGGCTGACTAAGATTTAAATTCAAAGTCCAGAGGTCTTGGTCTCCTGCTTTTTGCCCTTGACTCCTGGGTTCTTCATCTAAGTGAAGGTAAGAATAGTTAGTGGTTAAGGATGGTCCAAAACTTCCTCTTTTGGCTTTGAGGTTGTACTCACTGGCTTCTAAGGCCTGTTTATAGGCTTGAAGAGAGGGATTGTCCTTAAGGCCCTTTTCTAAAGTCTGCTGAAGATTGAGCGCTTCTTGTCCATAGGCAGGGGTTAGAAGAAAAAAACAGAAGAAAAAGAATATTAATTTTTTATACATAAAATCCTCCCTATTTACTCTAAGACCACAGGTTTAAATTCTTTTCCACTGGATTGCATAAAAAAGATCAAAGGGATTAAGATTGCTGTTAAACAAGAGAAGACCAAAAAGCAATCATTAAAGGCCAACATCTGGGCTTGAGCCAGTACCTGTTTATATAATAGGGCCAGAGCCTTTCCCTGAGGTAAGAGGGCTTCTTTTCCCTCCAGGAGCTTATTTAAGAGATAGGCTTTGGCTTTTAATAAAGGATTAAAGGGGGTGATGTGCTCTACTAAAAAGTTCTGATGTACTTGAGAGCGCTGCGAGAGCAAAGTGGTGCCTATGGCTGTACCAAAACTTCCGCCCAGGTTTCTCAAAAGATTAAATATACCTGTGGCATTACCCATTTGCTCTTTGGGGATATTGAGATAGGTGGCTGCACTTAAAGGCACAAAGAAAAGTCCAAGTCCAAATCCTTGAATGATTCTAGGATAAGCTATACTGAGAAAATTGGCACTTAAATTAAAATCAGACATTAAGTACAGGGCATAACTGGCAATGATGAGCCCCAAAAAGAGGAGGTATTTGGGCTGTACCCCCCTTTTCATCAGTGCTCCGGCTATGGGCATAATCAAAAGGGTGGAGATACCTCCTGGGCCCAATACCAGACCAGCCCAGAGAGCAGTATACCCCATGAGCTGTTGTAAATATAGAGGTAGCAGGACTATCCCTCCAAAAAAGGAGAGAAATCCTAAAAACATAATAATATTTCCCAGGGTAAAGGTACGGTCTTTAAAGACTTTTAGGTTTACTACTGGGTTTTTACTTTTTAACTCCCAGAGTACAAATAGGGTGAGGCTAATGGCTGAAATAATACTCAAGGTAAGTATAAAGTCAGAATTAAACCAATCTTCTCTTTCTCCCTTATCCAAGACCACTTGCAGGGCTCCCAGCCCCACAACAATTAAGCTCAATCCAATATAATCAATATAGTTTTTGGCCTTATTTTTGAGATAGCTGGGATCATAAATAAAAAAGATAGTTAAGAGGATGGCCAAAATACCTGCTGGTAAATTGATATAAAAGACCCAGCGCCAGGAAAAGTTATCCGTAATCCATCCCCCTAAAACCGGACCTATGGTAGGTGCAAGCACCACTCCCATACCAAAAATGGCCATGGCCACTCCGTGTTCTTTGGGCGGAAAGGTCTCTAATAAAATAGCCTGAGAGAGAGGTTGTAATCCTCCCCCCCCCAATGCCCTGGAGAATTCTGGCCAGAATAAGGATTTCCAGGCTGGGTGCTGCTCCACACAATATGGAAGCAAAGGTGAAGAGAAAAATGGAAAAAAGCAAATAGCGTTTACGTCCAAAAACACTGGCTAGCCAGCCGGTAATAGGAATAATAATGGCATTGGAAACCAGATAGCTGGTAAGCACCCAGGTGGACTCATCTACTCCTGCGTTCAAACTTCCCTGAATGTGGGGAAGAGATACATTGACCACACTGGTATCCATTACTTCAATAAAGGTAGGCAGGATAACCGTACCTGCTATTATCCACTTATTTACCCTGGGTACAGACACTTACTTGGCACTCCTGAGTCTTGGACCAGTTTTTTCAGAGGTAAACACAGTTACTTCCAGAGAGAGCCCCACTCTTAGAGGATATTCTGCAGGAATGGGCTCGGTAAAAAGAATTTTTACCGGCACCCTTTGTACTACTTTAATCCAGTTCCCTACAGCATTTTCTGGAGGTAAGAGGGAAAAGGTGGTGCCTGTGCCCGCTCTAATTCCTACAACTTTTCCTTCCAGTTTTAAGCCCGGATAGATATCTGGCTCAATAATTGCTTTCTGCCCCAAATACATGTGTGTTAACTGAGTTTCTTTAAAATTGGCCTCTACATAAATTTTATCTAAAGGAACAATGGCTAAAAGGGGTTCTCCAGGTTGTACTTTTTCACCTATCTGTATGCTTTTTTGAGCAATATAGCCAGAAATAGGAGCAGTAATTCGAGTATAGCTTAAATACAGTTCTGTCTTTTTTATTTTAGTTTCTACTTCTTCTAGTTTGGCTTTTAAATTCTTTATATTGAGCTTTGTTCTTTGGACATTTAACTGAAGAGCCTTACTTTTTTCTAAAATAGCTCTGGAGCTTCTAATTTGACTCTGGGTTTGCTTATAAACTTCTTCAAAGGATTCTATTTTTTTGTCAATGGAATCTACTTTTGCTTGTAAGATATTTAAGTTATTTTCCTTTTCTTCAAATTCTCTGGGAGATATCAGTTTATTGGTGATTAAATCTTTGTAACGCTTATAGTCTTTTTGGGCCTGGTTTAATAAAATTATGGTTTCTTCTCGTTGTTTTTTTAAGCTTTCTAGTTCTTTTTCTGTTTGTGTTTTTATGTGTATAGCCTTTTTAAGATTGGCCTGGGCATTTTCTAAATCAGCTAAAGTGGTTTTATCTATCATTTCCAGGTTTATCTTTTCTGCTTCCAGAGCACTTAAAATTTGTTCTTTAACGGCTAAAAGGGATTCTTTTTCTAACTTTAATTCCCTGTCATCTAAAGTTAAGAGTAAATCACCCTTTTTTACGTAATCGTCGTTTTCTACTAATATACTATTTATGGTACCAAAAATACGAGAAGAAATTTTAGCCATATCAGCATGAATATAAGCGTCATCAGTGAACTCCCGTCCTCTAACCAGGAAAAACCAGTAAAGAAAAGAAAGTATGATTAAAAGTATTACGATAGTCATAAATATCTTTATTCTTTTTTGATGTCGATGGTTATTAAAATTATTATTCACTTTCCACTCCTTTGAAAAATATTTCAATAATCAAATCAACTATTTCTTCAATTTTATAAGCATCAAAACTTTCATCTTTGAATAAAGTTTTTAAGAGTAATGTATAGTAAATCATAGAAAAGAATAATTTAGCTAAAATATCTTCATCAAAATTTTTTATTTTTTTATTTTCTATCCCTTTTTTTATAGATTTTTTTATAGGTGTAAAAAATTTTTTTCTTACTTCCTTTAAAAAGGAAAATAAAAAATCATTTTCTTCCAAAGCACTATAGAGAATAATTTTTAAGAAAGTAGTATCTTGAATATTTCTCTGTAAAAATCTAATAGCACATTCTCTAAGTTCTATTTTTAGATTGTTTTTAGGTTGTTGTCCACTGGGAAAGTAAAAATCTATATCTTGAATTTTTTGATTTAAAATTTCTTCGTAAATCTCTTGTTTATTTTTAAAGTACTTGTAAAGTCCGGCTTCACTTAAGCCAGCTTCTTGAGCTAGCTTCTGGGTTGTGGTGCCTTTAAATCCCTTGCTGGCAAAAAGTTTTTTGGCAGCCTGCAATATCTTTTGTCTTCTTTCTCTTCCAGTAAGACGCATAGGGTAAGTAAATGTTTACTTACCTTTCTGGAGTCAATTATTTTTTTACTATAAAAGGAAGTGATTTAATTCTACTAAAGAGGTTCCTCTGGCTTTGCCTTGCCAGGAGTCATGTTGTTCCAATTCTAATAAGATGTTTTTTATTACCTCTTGCTTATTGCCAGCCCAGGTAGGTGCGATGAGTTCCTGGGGTTGGGGGTCGCCATTTAGGCGGTGGACTACTATGTCTGGCCGTAAACTTTCCAAGCCTTTTCTCAGCCAGGTTACATACTCTTTTAAGCTTAGAGGCATATATTTGCCCTCTTTGTAGAGGTCAGCCAGCCTGGTATTAGCGCAAATATAAAGATTATGAAACTTTATTCCTTGGACAGGTAGACTGTTGATAAACTCGATGGTTTGCAAAAAGTCTTTTTCTTTTTCTTGAGGAAGTCCAGCGATTACATGCACGCAGGTTTTAAAGCCAAAGGAGTGCACCCTTTTTACTGCTTGACTAAAGTCTTCTTTAAGATGACCTCTGTTGATGAGGGCAAGGGTGCGGTTGTGAGCAGATTGAAGGCCAATTTCCAACCACACTTCTTTAAAGTGGTATTTAGCAATTAAAGAGAGCTTTTCCTCATCTAAACAATCTGGTCTCGTGCCCAGGCATAGGCCAGCTAGCTGAGGGAAGGAACTTATTTCTTCCAGGACCTTTTTAATTTTTTCCAACGGTCCGTAAGTATTGCTGTAAGATTGAAGGTAAGCCAGGAATAATTGAGCTTTGTATTTTTTTTGAAATTTTGCTTGAAAGTAGCTAAATTGTTCTTTAAGAGATAAACCCTTGGTTTTTAAAGAGGTTCCTGAACCCTGAGGGTTGCAAAAAATACATCCTTGAGTGGAAAGGGTGCCGTCTCGGTTGGGACAGGAAAACCCTGCATCCAGAGGTATTTTTTGCACTCTTTGACCAAATTTTTTCTTTAAATATAAATTTAGAGGAAAATATCTCATCATAGCTATTGAGTTTTTTCTTCTCTCAAGTTAGGAGTCTAAACCTAAAGTTAGTTTGGAGTTAGAATATGTTTAAAGTATTTAATAAAGTTTTAGGAGCCTTTTCTTCTGATTTAGCCATTGACCTGGGAACTGCCAATACCTGTGTTTATGTGAAAGGTAAAGGGATAGTTCTCAATGAACCTTCTGTGGTGGCAGTGCGTAGAGATTTGCGCTCGGGCAATAAGGTCCTGGCTGTAGGTTCTGATGCCAAAAGAATGCTGGGCCGAACTCCGGGAAATATTGTAGCTGTAAGGCCTATGAAAGACGGGGTAATTGCTGACTTTGAAGTGGCTGAGGCCATGCTCAGGCATTTTATCTGCAGAGTGCATAATAGTAGAAGGCTGGTTCGCCCCAGAATTATAGTGGCCGTACCTACAGGCATTACTCAGGTGGAAAAAAGGGCGGTTAGAGAGTCTGCCCAGAGTGCTGGGGCCAGGGAAGTTTATCTCATAGAAGAACCCATGGCTGCTGCTATTGGTGCTAATTTGCCCATTACTGAGCCTACTTCCAATATGGTTGTAGATATTGGAGGTGGAACTACTGAGGTGGCAGTAATTTCCCTTTCTGGAGTGGTCTATAGTCGGTCTGTGCGGGTTGGTGGAGATAAAATGGATGAAGCAATTATTCACCATGTAAAGAGAAAATATAACATGCTTATTGGCGAGAGCACAGCAGAAATGATTAAAATTAATATAGGTTCGGCCTATCCTTTATCAGAAGAAATGGAAATGGAAATTAAGGGCCGGGACCTGGTCTCTGGTATTCCCCAGCATATTACCATTACTTCTGAAGAGGTGAGAAAAGCCATTTCTGAACAGGTGGAAAACATTGTACAAGCAGTGCGCATTGCCTTAGAGCAAACTCCGCCAGAATTGGCTGCAGATATAGTGGATAAAGGTATTGTTTTAACAGGAGGCGGAGCCCTGTTAAAAGGATTAGATGCTCTAATTAGAGAGGCTACAGATTTACCTATTACTGTAGTGGACGATCCCCTTTCCACTGTGGTTTTAGGAGCAGGTAAGGTCCTGGAAAACCTGGATGTTTTAAAGGAGGTAACCATAGATTAAGCGTACTTCTACTAATCTCCTGAGGCTTTTTTTTCTTTTTCTAGCCCTGTATCTTTTGCTTTATACTCTTAATAGTAAAACTGCTATCCTGGATAAAACCTTGGGCAAGACCGGGCTGGAAGTGGTAGGCTGGATTTTAAAGCCTGTAGATTACTTAAAGGAAAAGGGAGAGTATTTCTGGAATTCGTATATTTATCTGGTAAATTTAAAGCAGGAAAATGACCTTTTAAAAGAACAGGTAAACAAGCTACTTCTAGAAAAGCATAACCTGGAATTTAAACTAAATACTTTGGAGCGTTTTGCCAGTATTTTTCACCTTAACCCCTTTCCTGAGTATAAATATATAGGAAGTAGAATCCTAGCCAAGCGTTTAGGGCCAGGGGGGTTATTGGAGACAATTGTCCTGGATAAGGGAGAGGTTCAGGGACTAAAGCCAGATGATGTGGTTTTAAGTCCTTATGGAGTAATTGGACGTTTACAAAAAGTTTCTCTTACTTCTTCTCTAGTACTTCTGGCCTGTGACCCTAATAGTAAGATTGCTGTTGTTTCAGCCAAACACAGGGTACCTGGGATTTTAAAGGGAGAAGGGTATAGGTCCTTATTAAGTGTACTGTATGTGCCTAAAAATGTAACCTTAGAAAAGGGTGAAATCCTTTTAACTTCTGGTACAGATGAATTTTTCCCTCCAGGCCTACCTATTGCAAAAATTGATTCTTTTAAATCTCAAGATATTTCTCTTTTTTTGGATGTAAAAGCTTCTCTTCTGGTAGATCCTTATCTTTTAGAAGAAGTTTTAATTCTAAGAAAATGAAAATAATATTTGTTTATATATTTTACTTTATATTTTCTGTTCTTTGCATGTCTTACCTGCCAGTAGTTGAAATGTTTACTCCAATTTTATTTTTTAATCTTAAAAAAGGTAAGTATGCTACTTTTTGGTTTTTAGGTTTTATATCTTTGGTGTTGCTAGAGGGAGTATCTAGTTTTAATTTTTCCATTTTTTTGCCTTTTGTTTTTGTTCAATATCTATTATTTCATTTAATAAGTAAGTTTATTGATTTTGAAACATTGGTATTTGATGCTATTTATTTTTTTTTAGTTTCTTTGAGTTTGTTCTTTTTAATTAAAGAAGCCCGGGTTTTTTTAAATGTTTATGTTAGAAGCTTTAATTGTTTATTATATTTTGTATTTTCTTTTTTAACATACTATATTTTTTCTTTTATAGTAGAAAAATATGAACTTACTTAAACCCAAGATAAATTGGGAAGAAGATTATTCTTCCAAAATTTTAATTTTGCTTATATTCTTTATTGCTTTTATTTTTAGTGTCAGATTGTGGTTTTTACAAATTTTAAAAGGTGACTATTTTGCTAAGAAGTCTTTGGATAACAGGACTAGAATAGTAAAGGTATATGCTCCTAGAGGATTGATTTTAGATAGGGAAAGAAAACTTTTAGCCTTTAATGAGCCTGCTTATGATTTAGCTATCATTAGAGAAGACTGTAAAGATAAGATTAAGAGCTGTGAGCAGGAATTAAAAACCATAAGTAGTCTTTTAAAAAAAGATTTTACCGAATTAAAAGAAAAATTTTTAAAAGTAAAAAAAAGAGTAAAGGTTTTTGAGCCTCTTATTTTATTAACAAACTTAAATTTTTCTGAACTGGCTAAAATAGAGTCCAGGATATATAAGTGGCCTGCTTTAAAAATAATAGTAAGGCCAAGAAGGAAATATAACCATGCCTATGCCTTAAGTCATGTTTTAGGGTATGTAAGTCTGGCTAGTGAAGAAGATTTAAATAAGGACTTAAATTTAGATCCAGGAGATTACATTGGTAAAAATGGGGTTGAAAAGAGTTATGAAAATATCTTAAGAAGTGAAAAAGGTAAAAAGAAGTTAGAGGTAGATGCTGTAGGGAGGGTTTTTAAGGAAAACCTGCTTACTCCTCCTCAGCCTGGTGAAGATGTTTTTTTGAGTATAGATCTTGAACTTCAAAACTATATCTATCAAATTCTGGAGGGGAAAGCAGGGGCAGTGGTGGTCCTGGACCCAGAAACAGGACAAATTCTAGCCCTGGTAAGCTCTCCAGGTTATGATTTAAATAAGTTTGTGTTTGGAGTAAGTGCAAAGGAGTGGAAAGCCTGGCTTAAACATCCTTTTCATCCTTTACAGAACAAAGTGACTCAGGGAACTTATCCGCCAGGGTCTGTCTTTAAACTAGTAATGGCAGGTTTTTTATTAAATAAGTTAAAAATTGATCCCTTGGAAAGGATTTTTTGTCCTGGAGCTTATAAGCTGGGACGCAGAGTTTTCAGGTGCTGGCGAAAAGAAGGGCATGGCTGGGTGGATTTAAACAGGGCTTTGGTAGAATCCTGTGATGTTTATTTTTACAAGCAAGGAGAAGATATAGATATTGATGAGTTAAAGTCTTTTGTCCTGGCTAGTGGTTTTGCCAGGCCAACTCTTCTCAATCTACCCTATGAAAAATCTGGATTTTTCCCCAGTAAAGAATGGAAGTGGAAACGTTTTAAAGAAGGATGGCAAAAGGGTGAAAATTTAAATGTTTCCATTGGACAAGGATATGTCCTGGTTACCCCTTTGCAAGTAGCCAAGTTTATAGGAGGAATTGTAAATAAGGGAATAACCTACAGACCTTCCTTGTTGTTAGAAGAGCAAAAAATGTTTCCAGAAAGTTTACCTTTTTCTCAAAGCAGTCTGGAATTTATTCAAAAAGCCATGATTGATACTGTACAGGCTGAAAGAGGGACAGCGAGAAGATTAAAAAATCTGGGCCTAATAATAGGAGCTAAAACAGGTACTGCCCAGGTAGTAAAATTAAAAGAGGAAGACTTAGAAAAGGAAGTAGAAGAAATTCCTTATAAGTATAGGGACCATGCCTGGATGGCTAGTTTTGGTTTTATTGGTAAGAAAAAATATGTGGTGGTTTGTTTAATGGAACATGGTGGGCATGGTGCTTCTGGAAGTGGGCCAATTGTAAAAAAAATATATCAGTATTTAAAGAATAAAAATGATAGACAGAAGATTAATTAAAAATATAGATTTTAGATTTTTTACTGTAGTAATTTTCCTTTTTACAATTGGAGTTGTAAATTTATTTTCTGCTAGTGTATATAGATTGGAAGATGGATTAAATTTTACTCCTTTTTTTGTAAAGCAATCTATTTGGGGTGGGCTTGGGTTTTTATTTTTATTAGTATCTCTTTTTATAGACTATAGACATTTAAAATATGTTGCTATTTATTTTTATAGTATTTCCATTGTGTGCTTATTGGCTGTATTTAAGTGGGGGAAAGTAGTTTATGGAGCGAGAAGATGGATAGACTTAAAATTTTTTAGCTTCCAACCCAGTGAAATGGCTAAAATTGCTACTTTAATTTTGGTGGCTTACTTACTGAGCAAGACCGAGGGAGTTTTAAGTAAAAAGGACTTTTTTAAGATTAGCTTTATTGGTTTAGTGCCTTCTCTTCTAATCATGAAACAGCCGGATTTAGGCACAGCTTTACTTTTATTATTAATTATTGGAGGGATGATTTTTTATAAGGGATTTCAGAAAGGACTGGTAAAGCTTATTGCCTTTTTATTTCCTTTAGTGCTACCTACTTCCTGGTTTTTTTTACATGATTATCAAAAAGAAAGGATTTTAAATTTTTTAGACCCCTCCAGAGACCCTTTAGGGGCTGGCTATCATGTTATTCAGTCTCAAATAGCCATAGGTTCAGGGAGACTTTGGGGTAAGGGTTTTTTAGCAGGCAGTCAGAGTCAATTACGTTTTTTACCAGAAAAACACACAGACTTTGCCTTTGCCGTGTTTGCTGAAGAATGGGGGTTTATGGGAGCTATTTTTTTGCTTTTTTTATTTTGTTTTTTTCTCTATTCTATTTTGCAGATAGCTTTTCAGGCCAAAGATGCCTTTGGTCGTTATTTGGGAGTGGGAATCTTTTTTTACTTTTTTTGGCAAATTGTCATTAATATGGGAATGGTCCTGGGTTTAATGCCTGTGGTGGGAGTTCCTCTTCCCTTTATTAGTTATGGAGGAACTTCTTTAATTATTAACTTTATTTTAGTGGGGTTGGTGATAAATGTTGGTATGCGGCGCTTTATTTTCAAAAAAATCTAGGAGTGAAGAAATGTCCAAAGATGATTTCAATGCTTTTTTGGGTAAAGGTACCCATTATGAAGGGAAACTGGTATTTCAGGGTACGGTGCGTCTGGATGGTAGTTTTAATGGCGAGATTGACTCTCAGGGAACCCTGGTTGTGGGACAAGAAGCTGAGGTAAAGGGTAATATCAGTGTGGAGCAACTTATGGTCAGTGGAAAAATTGAGGGAGAAGTTAAGGTTGCCAATCGAGCTGTATTTTATAAGGGGGCTCAGTTCTTGGGTAATTTGGAAACCAGTGTTTTAGTGGTAGAGGAAGGTGCCCAAATTCATGGTCAAGTAAGCATGAAAAATGGGGTAAAAACAGAGTCGTTAGAAAATATGTGAAATCTTTAACAATAAATAGATTAAGGGTTTGTAGCCTGTTTTTAGTTAGTTTTTTGTGAAAAACTCTTTGACACAGGCCTTAAAATTAGCTAAAGCCCGACTGACTTTGAACAAAAATTCACATACTTTGAAGGGGGCACTATGATTGAATTAAATTTTACCTTTTTTGTCCAACTGGTTAACTTTTTGATTGCTCTCTTGGTTTTAAACCTCATTTTATTTCGTCCTATTCGAGAAAATCTGCGTAAAAGAGCAGAGCTTATGGCTTCTCGTTTGGAGGAAATAGAAAAGTTTTCCAATGCAGCAGAAGAGAAGCTTTCTTCTTATGAAGTTTCTCTGGATGAAGCCAGAAAGCAGGCTCAGGAAATCAGGAGTAAATTAAAAGAAGAAGGGTATGCAGAAGAAAAGTCGTTAGTGGAAGCAGCTATGGGTGAAGCTGCTGGAGTGATTAAGAGTGCTAGAGAAAAATTTGAGCAAGAGCGTAATGCTGCTTTAAAGAGCTTAGAAGCAAAAGTAAGTGATTATGCAGCAAAAGTGGCCTCCAAGATTTTGGGAGAGGCCTAAAAAAATAGGGCAAGAGGAGGGCGTAAATTGAGTAGCAGGTGGAAAAAAATCTTGTGGTTTAGCCTGATGTTCCTGCTAACGGCAGGGATAGCCTGGGCCTCAGAAGGTGGTGGAGGTCATGGCGATAAGTGGATGAACTTCCTTTATCGAGTGATTAACTTTGTCTTGGTGGTGGGAATTATTTATAAGCTGGTGGGAAAACGTATTCGCGATTTCTTTTCTGGGCGTTCCTATCAAATTGAAAGTGAATTGACAGATTTAGAGAACAGGAGAAAGGAAGCTGAGGCAAAGCTAAGGGAAGTTGAAGGTAAAATTGCTAATTTAGAGCAGGAGCGTGAGGCTATTTTGCAGGCAGCTAGAGAGCAAGGTGAGGCTGTGAAAGCTCAGATTATTGAGAAGGCCAAAAAGTCTGCAGAGCAGATTAAAGAACAGGCCAAGATTACTGCTGAGCAGGAAGCCAAGGCTGCCTTTGATCAGGTAAAGGCAGAGTTGGCAGACAAAATTGTAGAGGCTGCCGAAAAGATTATTCAAGAGAGGCTAAGTGGGGATATTCATAAGAAACTTATTAATGAATATCTAACAAAGGTGGTGGTAAATTGAGAGGGAACATAGTAGCTAGAAGGTATGCAAGAGCCCTTTTTGCCCTGGGTCAAAAGGAAGGGCAAGAGGCTTTAGAGAGGTATGGCAAGGGCCTAGATGCTGTAGTTGAAGTTTTGAATGTAGCCCCTGAGCTTCTTAGAATATTTGCTAATCCCATTTTTACTGTAGAAGAAAAGAAGGCAGTTTTAGCTAAGGTTCTGGAGAAGATCGAGCCAGAACCCATGATTAAAAATTTCTGTTTTCTTTTAGCTGATAAAAACCGTTTGGCCTTTTTGCCAGAGATTCAGGCTTATTATAGCCATCTTTTGGACTTGGCCAGTGGGGTTATCAGGGGTGAACTGTTTACAGCTATCGAACTGGAAGAAGAGCTAAAATCAGAGATTGCTACCAAGTTGGCAGAGCAGTCCAAAGCCAAGGTGGTCTTGGATTATAAAGTTAATCCAGACATCCTGGGTGGACTTATTTTAAAGGTAGGGGATAAGGTTTTAGACGCCAGTATTAAGGCTCAGTTACAAATTTTGAAAGAAAACATAAAAAGGGGTGAGTAGTGGCCATGCAAATCAGAGCAGAAGAAATTAGTCAAATCATTGAAAATCAAATTAAGAACTACGAACAACGTGTAGAGATGAGTGAGACAGGAGTGGTCCTGTCTGTGGGTGATGGTATTGCCAGAGTTTATGGTGTAGAAAATGCTATGGCAATGGAGCTTTTAGAGTTCCCTGGTGGCGTTATGGGAATGGTTCTTAACCTGGAAGAAGACAGTGTGGGTGTTGCTCTCTTGGGTGAAGATACTCACATTAAAGAGGGTGACCTGGTCAAAAGGACTGGCAAAATTGTTCAGGTACCTGTAGGTGATGCAGTTATTGGTAGGGTTATTGATCCCTTGGGTAATCCTTTGGATGGGAAAGGTCCTATCCAAGCCAAAGAATATCGTTTTGTAGAAATTAAGGCTCCAGGTCTTATGGCTAGAAAGCCAGTACATGAACCCATGTATACTGGCTTAAAGGCTATTGATGCCATGACTCCTATCGGACGTGGTCAGCGTGAGCTTATCATTGGTGACCGTCAGGTAGGTAAGACTGCTGTTTGTATTGATGCTATTTTAGCTCAGAAAGATTCTGGCGTTTATTGTTTTTATGTTGCCATTGGGCAAAAGAAGTCTACAGTGGCTCAGGTAGTGGATACTCTGGAAAAACATGGAGCCATGGAATACACTACAGTTATTGCAGCTACAGCTTCTGAGCCTGCTTCCTTGCAGTTTATTGCTGCTTATTCTGGTTGTACTATGGGTGAATATTATAGAGATAATGGCAAGCATGCCCTTATTATTTACGATGACCTTTCCAAGCAGGCTGTGGCTTATCGTGAAATGTCCTTGCTCTTAAGACGTCCTCCAGGACGTGAGGCTTTCCCTGGTGACGTTTTCTACCTGCACTCCCGTTTGTTAGAGCGTGCAGCTAAGATGCATGATCGTTTGGGTGCTGGTTCCTTAACTGCTTTGCCTATCATTGAGACCCAGGCTGGTGACGTATCTGCTTACATTCCTACTAACGTTATTTCCATTACTGACGGTCAGGTTTACCTGGAACCCAACCTGTTTTACGCAGGTATTCGTCCTGCTATTAATGTTGGTTTGTCTGTATCCAGGGTTGGTGGTGCTGCTCAGATTAAGGCTATGAAGAAGGTTGCTGGTACCTTGCGTCTGGATTTGGCTCAATATCGTGAGTTGGCTGCCTTTGCTCAGTTTGGTTCTGATTTGGATAAAGCTACCAAGCAAAAGCTTATTCGTGGTGAAAGATTGGTAGAGCTCTTAAAACAACCTCAGTATCAACCCATGCCTGTAGAAGAGCAGGTAGTATCCCTTTATGCTGGTACTCGTGGTTTTATGGATGATTTACCTGTAGAAGCTGTAAGAAAGTTTGAAGATGGACTTTTGGATTACATGAGAAATCAAAGAAGTGATATCTTAAATGAAATTAAAGAAACTCAAGACCTAAGTCCTGAGTTGGATAAGAAACTTGCTGCGGCTATTGAGGAATTTAAAAAGACCTTTAAGGCTTAAAGGGAGATAATATAATGGGTGCATCATTAAGGGATATTAAGCGCAAAATAGATGCGGTCAAAAAGACCAAACAGATAACCAAGGCCATGAATATGGTGGCCTCGGCAAAGTTACGCAACGCCCAGTTGCGAATTGAGCGCTTTCGTCCCTATGCTGATAAATACTATGAAATCATAGCTGACCTTTCTGGCAGGGCAGATGCCTCTATCCATCCTCTTCTGGAAAAGAGAGAAGAGGTAAAGACAGTAGGCATCCTCCTGGTTACCTCTGATAAAGGGCTTTGTGGTGCTTTTAATACCAATTTGTGCAATGCTGCTAACAAATTAGCCCTGGAAAAGAAGGCCGAAGGAAAGGAAGTAAAGTTTATCTGTGTAGGGAAGAAAGGCCGGGATTTTTTCAAGAAAACAGAGTTTGAAGTTATAGAAGCAAAAGCAGATGTCTTAAATAACTTTGACTTTCAGCTAGCCAACGAGACAGGTGAATTCCTTATCAGTAAATTCTTAAACCAGGAACTGGATGAGGTATATGCTATCTTTGGTAAGTTTGTTTCTGTGGTCAAACAGGACCCGGTAGTAAGCAAGATTCTTCCTGTAGAGTCAGAGGCTGAAGCTGGAGCAAGTAGTGAATATATTTTTGAACCCTCTGTGGAAGGTCTTTTGGCAGAACTTTTACCTCGCTATGTAAAAGTCCAAGTGTACAGAGCTTTACTGGATACTTCTGCTAGTGAACATGCTGCCAGAATGACTGCCATGGATAATGCTACTAAAAACTGTGATGAGTTGGTTAACTCTTTAACTCTAGTCTTTAACAAAGTAAGACAGGCAAGCATCACTGCAGAACTTATGGATATTGTGGGTGGTGCTGAAGCCTTAAAAAATGCTTAAACTAAGAGGGGGCTTTTAAAATGAGTGAAAATATAGGCAAAATTGTGCAAGTTATTGGTAACGTTATTGACGTGGAATTCCCAGAGGGGAAACTTCCTAATATTTTGAATGCCTTGGTTTTGAACAACCCAACTATTAGTGATGAACCTGATAACCTGGTTGTAGAAGTTGCTCAGCATCTTGGAAACAATGTTGTTCGTTGTGTAGCTATGGATACCACTGATGGTCTGGTTAGGGGTATGCCTGTAAAGGATACTGGTGCTCCTATCCAGGTGCCTGTAGGAAAGTCTGCTTTGGGTCGTGTATTGAATGTAGTAGGACGTCCTGTGGATGATATGGGGCCTGTTAAGGGCGAAAAGATGTATCCCATCCACAGAGAAGCTCCTGCTTTTGTAGAGCAAAGCACCAAGATTGAGCTGTTGGAAACAGGTGTTAAGGTTATTGACCTGCTCATTCCCTTTCCCAAGGGTGGTAAGCTGGGAATGTTTGGTGGTGCTGGTGTAGGTAAGACCGTTATCTTAATGGAGCTTATTAATAACATCGCTAAGCAGCACGGTGGTATTTCTGTGTTTGCTGGTGTTGGTGAAAGGACTAGAGAAGGTACTGACCTTTACCTGGAAATGAAGGAAGCTGGCGTATTGGAAAAAGCTGGTTTGGTTTATGGTCAGATGAACGAGCCTCCAGGAGCTAGAGCTAGAGTAGCTTTGACTGCTTTGGCCATGGCTGAATACTTCCGTGATGAAGAGAATCAGGACGTACTTCTGTTTATTGACAATATTTTCCGTTTTACTCAGGCCAACTCTGAGGTATCTGCGTTGCTTGGACGTATGCCCTCTGCAGTAGGTTATCAGCCCACCCTGGCCACTGACCTTGGTGCCTTGCAGGAAAGAATTACCTCTACCAAGAAGGGTTCTATTACTTCTGTTCAGGCTGTTTACGTACCTGCGGACGACTTAACTGACCCTGCTCCTGCTACTACCTTTGCTCACTTGGATGGTACCATCGTTCTTTCCCGTCAGATTGCTGAGCTTGGTATTTATCCTGCGGTGGATCCCTTGGATTCTACTTCTCGTATCCTGGATCCCAATGTTCTGGGTAATGAACACTACATGGTTGCTCGTCAGGTACAGCAGATCTTGCAGAAATATAAAGACTTGCAGGATATTATTGCTATCCTGGGTATGGATGAGCTTTCTGATGAAGATAAGCTTATCGTGTCCAGAGCTAGAAAAATTCAAAGATTCCTGTCTCAGCCCTTCCATGTTGCTGAACAGTTCACAGGTAAGCCTGGTCGTTATGTAAAGCTGGAAGATACCATTAGAGGATTTAAGGAAATCATCGAAGGTAAGCACGATGATGTGCCTGAGCAGGCCTTCTATATGGTTGGTACAATTGAGGAGGCTTTAGAAAAAGCTAAAGAAGCATAAAAAAAGGTGACATCATGGCACGTACATTAAAGTTAGAAATAGTGACTCCAGATAGAAAGGTTCTTTCTGAGGAAGTGGAATATGTAGCTGCTCCTGGAGTAGAGGGTGAGTTTGGGGTCTTGCCCAACCACATCCCTTTTCTCTCTGCTTTGGGAGTGGGCAGTCTTTATTATAAAAAAGATGGTAGACGTTTTTATGTCTTTGTTGCTGGGGGATTTGCAGAAGTAGGGCAAAATAAAGTTTCTATTTTAGCTGAACTGGCTGAAAAGGCTGAAGAAATTGATGTGGAAAGGGCTAGAAAGGCTTTAGAAAGAGCCCAGCAAAGACTTCAAGAGCAAGCAGATAGAGAGGCTTATGCCAGAGCAAGAGCTTCTCTCGCCAAAGCCTTACATAGGATGCGCTGTAGAGAAAGCGCTGTGCAGGCTGGTACTTGCAAAATGTAGTTAAAAGTTAACTTGCTTTTTAAATGCCCCACTCTTAAAATAGCCAAAGAGTGGGGCATTTCTTTTTTAAAGGAGTAATGAATTTATGCAGGTTTTGGGGATAATTTTAGCTGCAGGAAAAGGGACGAGAATGGGGCTTACAGGTCCCAAGGTGATGCAGGAAATACTGGGAAAGCCTTTACTCTGGTATGTGCTAAAGAGTTTAGAGAAAGTGGCTGATACAGAAGTTTATCCTTTGATAGGGTATCAAAGGGCAGTTATAGAAAATTATTTCCCAGAATATAAAGATAGATTTATCGTGCAAGAAAGTCAGCTGGGTACCGGACATGCCCTGCAAATGGCCTGGCCTTTAATTGAGCAAAAAAAGCCAGAGTATATCTTGGTTACCAATGGAGATACTCCTTTAGTGGAACCTGAGCATTTTAAATTGTTATTGGATAGAGGGAAGGATTTTGACTTGAGTTTTCTTTCCTTAACTCTGGAAAATCCCAAAGACTATGGACGGGTGTTGAGAAATGCTAATTTTGAAGTAGAAAGGATTGTGGAAGCCAAAGACCTATCAGTACAGGAAAAAGTAATTAAGGAAGTAAATGCTGGAATTTATTGTTTTAAATTCAAATTTTTACAGGAATGCCTATTTGAATTAAAGGCAGAAAATGCTCAAAAAGAGTATTATATTACCGATTTGATTGGTATAGCTAAAAAAAGAGGTTTTAAGGTTGAAGGAGTCAATTTAGGTAATGTTTCTGAGTTGTTGGGCATAAATACTGTTTACGAACTTAGCTCACAAGAGGAGTTTTTACGCCAAAAGATTGTAAATTACTGGCAAGAGCAGGGTGTACTTATCAGACAACCCTGGGGTGTGGTCATTGGACCTGAAGTTGAACTGGAAAAGGGAAGTATCCTGAGTGGCCCACTTCACCTTCTGGGGAAAACCCGAATTTATGCTTCCGCCAGGATTGGTGCTTATACCTTTATTAAAGATTCTGAGATTGAAGGTACCATCCATGAATTTTGTCATGTAGAAGGGGCTGAGGTAAAAAGAGGAGTCAATGTAGGACCTTATGCCAGACTTAGGCCTGGAGCTTATTTAGAAGAAGAATCCAGAGTTGGTAATTTCGTAGAAGTGAAAAAAAGCAGACTGGGACGAGGCAGCAAGGCCAATCACTTAACTTATCTTGGAGATAGTGACATTGGACCTGGAGTGAATATTGGAGCTGGTACCATTACTTGTAATTATGACGGTAAAAACAAACACCAAACCATTATAGAAGAAGGTGCTTTTATTGGCAGTAATACTGCCCTGGTTGCTCCCATTAAGATTGGCAAAAGAAGTTTAGTGGGTGCGGGTTCCACCTTGACTAAAGAGGTGCCAGAGAATACCCTGGCTATTGCTAGAGCTAAACAAGTGCTTCTACCCAGAAAGAAAAAAGACTGAGATGGAACAAATTAGCTTGCTGGAAAAAAAAATTGAAGAACTCTTACTTAAACAGCGCAAAATTTTAAAGGAAAACTGGCAGTTAAAAAGAGAGCTTGAAAAAGAAAATCATAAAAAACAACAGGTTAGGAAAAAGATAGAGAAGTTGTTGCAAAAAATAGAAGAACTAAATATAGAATAAGAAGGATGACTGGCTATAATTTAAAAATTTTAGGAATGGAGGTATCTTTTAAAACTGATGTGCCTCCAGAAAGGGTGAATAAAGCCAGGTCCTTGTTAGAAGAACGTTTTAAGGTGTTGGAAGAGAGGGGAAAAAAGCTAAGCAAAGAGAAGTTGCTTATATATTTAAGTCTAAGCTTGGCAGATGACTACCTGGAGTTGGAGAAAAAGTTTCAGCAGGTAGAAAGTCGTATCTCCAGGCTTTTAGATAGATTAAACCGAGAAGAATAATCTTCCTGAAGGGTTCGTGATAGTGGGAATAATTTTTGAGCCAATGCTTACCTCTTGGGAGCCGTTGTGTAGCTCTGGTGTGCAGGCCTCTTGTCTGACAAGAGGAAGCCTAAAAGAGTTACTTTGGCGCCCACCTATACATAAGAGGTTCAAAATTACCCGCTACACGGCCTTTTGGGGTTTTATCTAAAAAGGCACTTCCTGTTTTCTTTTCCCCTCTTAATAGATATTTTGTTTTTGCGCCTGAAAGAGGCGTTACTATATATATTTTAAGGAGTTAGCGATGTTAAGTAGTATCATTATTACCGCCTTTATTACTTTTGGAGTTGGAGCTGTTGCTGGGATTTTCTTTTATAAATACTTTTTAGGTAAAGAATTAGCTGAAAGTAAGAAGCTAGCTGACAAGATTTTAGAAGAAGCTAGAAAGGAAGCCAGTGCTCAGAAAAAAGAAGCTCTATTACAGGCCAAGGATGAAATATTTCGTCAAAAAAGGGAATGGGAGCAGGAATATCGGGAAAAGGAGAAAGAGCTTAAAAAGCAAGAGCAGCGCCTGCAGGAAAAGGAAGAGCGTTTAGAAAAAAAACTAGAAGATGTTTCTCAAAAGGAGCGAGAACTTCTTTCCTGGGAAAGTAAACTCAGTAAAGAGGAGAGAAGGCTAGAAGAAAAAAGAGCAGAGCTGGATGCTTTGATTTTGGAAGAGACCAAGAAATTAGAAGAAGTTTCTGGCCTTACCAGAGAAGAAGCCAAAAAGATTTTACTGGCTGAAATGGAAAATCAGGTTAGGCATGAAGCAGCCAAAAGAATGCGTCAGATTGAAATGGAAGCTCAAGAACAGGCTGCCAAAAAAGCCAAAGAAATTTTGGCCACAGCTGTACAGCGTTATTCTGGAGAATATGTAATTGATAATACAGTTACAGTGGTAGAACTTCCCAGTGAAGAGATGAAGGGTAGGATTATTGGACGAGAAGGTAGAAATATTAGGGCCTTAGAGGCTGTTACTGGAGTTGACCTTATTATTGACGATACACCAGAGACAGTAGTCCTTTCTGCCTTTAATCCTTTACGCAGGGAAATTGCCAGGCAGGCCTTAGAGCGCCTTATTAGTGATGGTCGCATTCATCCTGCCCGTATTGAAGAAGTGGTGCAGAAAGTAGAAAAGGAAATGGAAGACAAGTTAAAAGAAATAGGAGAACAGGCCACCTTTGATGTGGGGGTGCATGGTATTCATCCGGAGTTGGTGAAACTTTTGGGTAGGCTTTATTATCGAACCAGTTTTTCCCAAAATGTCCTGCAACATTCCTTAGAAGTAGCCTTTTTGTGCGGAATTATGGCTGCTGAATTGGGATTGGATGAGAAAATAGCCAAGCGAGCAGGATTGCTTCATGACCTAGGCAAAGCTGTGGATCACGAAGTAGAGGGCCCCCATGCCTTAATCGGAGCTGATTTGGCTAAAAAATATGGAGAGAGTGAAGAAGTGGTGCATGCTATTGCTGCTCACCATGAAGATGTAACTCCTTCCAGCGTGTTGGCTGTTTTGGTCCAGGCTGCAGATAGTCTTTCTGGAGCCAGGCCTGGTGCTAGAAAAGAACTTTTAGAAAATTATGTAAAGCGCTTAGAGGAATTGGAAAACATAGCTACCAGTTTTGATGGCGTGGAAAAGGCCTATGCTATTCAGGCAGGAAGAGAGCTTAGAGTGATGGTGGATTGTGAAAAGGTAGGTGATGAAAATACTTATCTCTTGTGTAAGGATATTGCCAAAAAAATAGAAGAAGAAATGACCTATCCTGGACAGATAAAGGTCACTGTAATTAGAGAAAGAAGGGCTGTGGACTTTGCCAAGTAAGTTCAGGGTATTGTTCTTAGGAGATATTGTGGGCCGCAGAGGACGAAAGGTAGTAAAGTCCTTTGTAGCCAAGGTAAGAAAAGAATATGAACTTATTATTGCCAATGCAGAAAATGCCTCTGGCGGTTTGGGACTGAATGCCAAAAATGCCTGGGAGTTAAAGAAAGCAGGCATAGACATTCTAACCTCTGGTAATCATATCTGGAAGTTTAAAGATATAATTAAGGTTTTAGAAACAGAAGAGTGGATACTTAGACCTCTAAATTATCCTTTAGCCCCTGGACGGGGCTTTACTTTTTTTTCTCTTCCACAGGGTGGAGAGATTCTGGTGATTAATCTGCAGGGCAGGACTTTTATGGAGGCTATAGATTGCCCTTTTTTAGGTGTAGATAGGTTGCTGGAAGAGCTCAATTTTAAGGGACCTGTTATAGTGGATTTTCATGCTGAAGCTACTTCTGAAAAGGTGGCTATGGGCTATTTTTTGGCCGGGAGGGTCAGTGGAGTCCTGGGAACCCATACCCATGTGCAAACCAATGATTGTAGAATACTGGATGGTTTTACCGCTTATATTAGTGATGTGGGCATGTGTGGCCCTGTGGATTCTGTTTTAGGAATGGAAAAAAGTATTATTATAGAGAGATTTTTAAGCAAGCGTCCACAAAAGTTTGATTTGGCTAAGGGAAAGGTCAAGGTTTGTGGACTGAGCTTGACTATAGATAGGCTTACTGGCAGATGTGAGGACATTGCTTTTTGTAATTGGGAGGAAGAAAATGATTCCTGTTGAAGAACAGTTAGCCCTTATTAAAAGAGGGGCTGTGGAAGTTATTGAAGAAAAAGAATTGGTGGAAAAAATTAAAACCAGGAAAGTATTACGCGTCAAAGCTGGGTTTGACCCCACTGCTCCAGATTTGCACCTGGGACATACTGTTTTGATTCACAAACTCAGACACTTTCAGGAGTTGGGCCATCAAGTTATTTTTCTAATTGGTGACTTTACTGGAATGATTGGCGATCCCACAGGTAAGTCTGAGACACGGAAAAAACTTACCCGGGAAGAAGTGCTAAAAAATGCAGAGACTTACAAAGAGCAAATTTTTAAAATCCTGGACCCAGAGAAAACTGAAATCGCCTTTAATTCTTCCTGGATGGATAAGTTTTCTGCTGCAGATTTTGTGGAGTTGTGTTCTAAATATACTGTAGCCAGGATGATGGAAAGAGATGATTTTAGCAAGCGCTGGAAAGAAAATAGACCCATTTCCATTCACGAATTTCTATATCCTTTAGTGCAGGGCTATGATTCAGTGGCCTTGCAGGCAGATGTGGAACTGGGGGGGACAGATCAAAAGTTTAATTTGTTAGTGGGAAGGACCCTGCAAAGAGAATATGGCCAGGAGCCCCAGGTAATCTTGACCATGCCTATTTTAGAAGGCCTGGATGGGGTGCAAAAAATGAGCAAATCCCTGGGGAATTATATTGGAATTACTGAGCCTGCCAAGGATATGTTTGGTAAACTCATGTCCATTTCAGACGAGCTTATGTGGCGTTATTATGAGTTGTTGTCCAGTAAGTCCATGGCTGAAATTGAAAAGATGAAGGAGCAGGTGAGCAAAGGAGAGCTTCATCCCAAAAAATGTAAAGAAGAACTGGCCCTGGAGATTACTGCCCGTTATCATGGAGTGGAAGCAGCCAGAAAAGAATTAGAAGCCTTTAACCTGGTCTTTGCCAAAGGCAATATTCCAGAAGATATTCCTGTATTTGAAGTTAAAGAGAAAAAAACAATTGTGGATATCTTATTTGAAAGTGGATTATGTAAATCCAGGGGTGAAGCCAAACGATTGTGTAAGCAAAAGGCCATTCATCTGCCGGAAAAAGACAATCAGAGTATAACTGCTATTGATTTTGTGTTTGAGCCAGGGGAATATGTCCTTAAGGTGGGTAAAAAAAGGTTTTTAAAGGTAATAGTAGATAAATAAGTTGTTTTTAGAAACAGTGGATAAAAAGATGCTGGAAAAGAATTTGCTTTTTAAAAAAATAAAAGCCTTTTGCCTATTGGTAAAAATAGAGCATTCTGTTTTTGCCCTTCCTTTTGCCTATATTGGCCTTTTTTGGTCAGCTAAGATGCCAAAAACCCCAGAACCCAGGACCGTCCTTTAGTAAGTGGAAAGATAAGTGTAAAGGAAGGCTATCTCTATTTAGGTGGGGCTGCTTTAATCTTTATCCTGGCCTGTTTGGGCTTAAATAAGCTTTGTTTTTACCTTTCTTTTCCAGCACTTATCTGGTCTGCAGGTTATAGCTTTAGTAAGAGGTTTACCTGGTTTTGTCATTTTATCTTGGGCTCTGTATTGGGACTTGCTCCCATAGCTGGATGGATTGCTTATAAACCTGAGTTTGCCTTGCCTCCTGTACTCCTGGGATTGGGTGTTATGTTTTGGGTAGCTGGCTTTGATATCCTTTATAGTTTGCAAGACCTCCAATTTGACCAGCAGGAAAAGTTGTTTTCTGTTCCAGCTTGTTTTGGCCTAGAAGCTGGGTTTGGTTTTGCCAGGCTTTCTCACTTTATTTCCTTTTTATTTTTTCTTTTAGCTGGCTATGCCTTTAGCAGTGGTTATATTTATTTTTTAGGGCTTTTACTGGTAGGTATTGTTTTAAGCATAGAGCATAAAATTATTTCTCCTAAGGATTTGAGTAAAATTAACCTGGCTTTTTTTACCTTAAATGGTTTTATTGCCATTTTTTTGTTGTTAATTGTGTTATTTGATTTATATGTAGGAGTGTAGTTATGTTATCTTTTCCTCAATATAGGGGCAATTTATCTTACCGATGTCTTTCTTGTGGGCAAGAATATCCCAGTTCTAACCTTTATTATACCTGTCCCGAGTGTAAGGGTGTTTTTTTGCTAGTGGACCATAATTTTTCTAGTTTAACGCAGAAAAGCGGCTCAGAGTGGCAGGAAATTTTTGATAATAGAGCCAGAAGTAAACGTAAGGCCTTTAGAGGAATTTTTCGCTATTATGAACTTATGGCTCCTATTTTAGAGGAAGAGGATATTGTTTATCTGGGAGAAGGACATACTCCCATCGTAGAAGCCAGTGAAAAACTTAGCAGGTATGTTGGTCAGCCTTTAGCTTATAAAAATGATGGGCAAAATCCCAGTGCATCTTTTAAAGATAGGGGCATGGCCTGTGCCTTTAGTTATTTAAATTATTTGGTGCGTAAACATGGTTATAAAAAGATTTTAACCATTTGTGCTTCTACCGGGGATACCTCTGCTGCAGCTGCCATGTATGCTGCCTATGTGAGTGAGTCCATTGGTTCAGTGGTACTGTTGCCTAAGGGTAAGGTTACTCCCCAGCAACTGGCTCAGCCCCTGGGCAGTGGTGCTCTGGTTTTAGAGCTTCCAGGAGTCTTTGATGATTGCATGAAGGTAGTGGAATATCTGGCAGACAACTATCAGGTTGCTTTACTCAATTCTAAAAATGCCTGGAGAATTTTAGGCCAGGAAAGTTATGGCTTTGAGATTGCCCAGTGGTATGATTGGGATTTAGCCAACAAGGCTGTTTTTGTCCCCATTGGCAATGCAGGAAACATTACAGCAGTTATTAATAGTTTTTTAAAGTTATATAAATTACAAATAATTTCCACTTTACCCAAAATTATTGGAGTCCAATCTGAGCACGCTGACCCTGTGTTTAAATACTATAGCCAACCCAAGGACAAGAGAAGGTATAGTCCGGTAAAAGTAAAGCCCAGTGTGGCTCAGGCCGCCATGATTGGCAATCCGGTTTCCTTTCCCAGGGTAAAAGGGCTGGTAGAAGAGTATGAAAATCTGGGAGGAACTTTTTATGTTGTGCAGGTTAAGGAGCAGGAAATTATTGAAGGCATGCTTTTAGCCAACAGGCATGGCCATATTTCCTGTACCCAGGGGGGAGAATGTTTGGCTGGACTTATCAGAGCCAAGGAAAAAGGGTTACTGGATAAAAGGGAACTGGCAATTTTAGATGCTACTGCTCACATGCTCAAATTTGTAGGTTTTCAGCAGATGTATTTTGAGAATTCCTTTCCTCCTGAATATGGCATTACACCTAAGAAAGAATTAATTAACTGGCCTAAAGAGGTTTTATCTGAAGAAGAGAAAAGTCAGCTTGATTTTCAGGATTTTGTGCAGAAGGCAGGCGAAGCCATTGTCCAGACTTTGGGAATAGAAAAAAACGAGGAGTAGTAGATGACCAAGATTCCAGACGGACCTTTTTATTATCCCAATCCCTTGGATAAAAAAGAACGCATGTACGTGCGTAAAAATGAACAGGGAGAGATAGAATTTCGATTATGGCACCAGGACCACCCTAGAGTCTGGGAAGAGCATGGCTGGCTGGATTTAGGTATCGTAAAAAGGGCACTTAGCCTGTATCAGGGTAAAGACAACCCCTTAAAGTTATATGACCTGGTTGTAGCTAGAGCAATTTTAAAAGAGTGGGAAGAAAAAAATAAAAAATAAGAGCTTTATTTTTTTAAATCACAGGCTATTTCAGAATAACACTTTACCTGATTACGTCCACCACTTTTGGCTGCATAAAGGGCTTTATCTGCTTTACCAATAAGGTCTTCAGGCAAATCAGAAGGAGCTACCTCGGCTACTCCTATACTCACACTAAAGTGAATAGGGGAAGTAGTTTTTCCATCTTCTTGTCTGGGCACAAACTGGTAGCGGTTAATATCTAGCCTCAGAGCTTCTGCTCGCAAGTAGGCTTCTTTTTCATTTAAGTCTTCTAAAATTACAGCTATTTCCTCACCCCCATAACGACAGGCCAGGCCACTAGAAACATCAGCGTGGGACTTAATAATTTTGGCAGCAGCTCTAAGCACATCGTCTCCAATCAAGTGTCCCCATTTATCATTTATGGACTTAAAGTGGTCTATATCTATCATAAGTAAAGAAAGTTTGCGGCCACTTTTTATCAGGGCTGGAGCAGTTTCTTTGATATAACGGTCAAAAACACTGCGATTAAAAAGATTGTCCAAAAGGTGGTCATATCTGGCTTTTTCTTCTAACATTTTGGCCTTTTTTTCCCACTTTAGGGCTTCTTTTTGGTTGTTTTCAATGATAGTGGTCACTTCTTTTTTGATGAAAGTAATTAAGTCTCTGGGGTTGGGATTTTTTTCAATGGTGGCAATGGTTTTATCTTGAAAGGTTTTTAATTGTTGATTTTGAGATATAAAGTTGTTTTTTAAGGAATTCAGGATATCTTCTATTTCAGCCACAATTTGACTATTTATCTTTTTTTCTTCTTCCAGGCGCCTTTGGGTTTGGATTAATTTTTCCCGGCAATTTTCCAATAAGCCGTTTTCCAGAACCAGAAGAGCAGTAAAAAACTTGCCCAGGGAAAAGTCTTTTTCAGCAAAAAAAGCGAGTAATTTTTTCTGTAAGTTGGCTTTTTGTTCTTCTTTTAAAGAGGAAAAATAATAGATTAAATTGCGGATAAAAAGAAGAAGACCTGTCCAGTTGGGATTGTCGACTATGCCTAAGTTTTTAAGCGTTTCTAAAAGTTCAGCTTGTTTTAATGGTTTTAATGGATTGTTTTTATTCATATTTTTTTTGACAACTAACGCAAAAAGTAGTAGTTCTTCCTGCTACTTTTAAAGTAGTTAATGTGTTTTTACACTTAGGGCAAGGTTTTTCTTTTTGTCCATAGACTTGAAATTCCTTTTGAAAATTTCCCTTTTGTCCTAAACCATTTACATAATCTCTAAAAGAACTACCTCCAGCTTGAATGGCCTTTTTTAATACCTGCAATAAGGATTGGTGTAGTTTTTTTAGTATATCAGGAGGAATGGCCCTGGCTATACTTTGAGGATGAATCTTGGCAGCAAACAGGGCTTCATCAGCATAAATATTACCTATGCCTGCAATAACTCTTTGATTTAATAGTAAAGATTTTACCCTGGCAGAAGATTGAAAAAGGGTTATAAACTTTTCTTCAGTTATTTCAAATGGTTCTGGACCAAGGTTTTTAATAAAAGACCAGTTAAAAAATTCTTCTTGGGTAAAGAGATAGATACGACCAAATTTGCGTACGTCTTCAAAGAATACTTTTTTATTTTCACAGGTTAAGATAAAATGCACATGTTTGCCTGGTGTTTCTTTAGAGTGAGCTACAAAAATTTTTCCTGTCATTTTTAGGTGAAAGGCCAAAATTTTTTTCTTGCTTAAAAGAAAGTAAAGCAATTTACCTCTTCTTTTTATATTCAGGATAGGCTCTCCTAAAAGGTCCTGGGGGAATTTAAGACTGTTTTGCACCAGGCAATGAGAGTTTACCAATTGGGCCCTGGTTATAATTTTTTCTTGAAGTAAAGGAAGAAGAGAATTTTTTATGGTTTCTACTTCAGGAAGTTCTGGCATTATAACTCCAAATTAAGGGTTAAAATTTCTTTTCCCCGCCTTATTTTAAATTCAAGACGACTCTTATTCTGGATAGCTTTTAGAGCCAATTTATGAAGTTGCCAGAGGTCATGGATTTTTTGTTTATTTACTTCCAAAATAATATCTCCCTTTTTTAGGCCAGCCAGGTCTGCTTTGCTTTTGGGTTTTACTGCTTTTATTTGAATGGATTTATCCTTTTTTATTAGCCAGAGCCCCAGGCGAAAGGTTCTTTTGTGCGGAGTTTCTGGGCAGGTATAATAATATAGACTTGGGTTAAAGGTCTTAGAGTCTGAGGGGGTAGTTTTAGGTAAAAAGGCAAAGATGGTGGCCAGGGGGTCAAGTAAATGCAGACGTTTTTGCAGTCCAAAACCACCTTCTAAGTGGCCTGAGCCAATGTAAATCACTACTGGCGAGTTATATTTTTTCCTGGCCCAAAAAGCCTGTTCTGCCATTTTGCTTTCCCAAAGTGCCTGGCCTTTTAAGAAAGAATTTATTTTTACTGAAAAGTTGGGCAAAAAATTTTGATGTTCGTGAAATTGTTTTGCTAAAAATTCTTTTTGCTTGGAAGTGGGAGGCTGGTAAAAATAGGGCATGAGGTTTTGTTCATAAGGGGTTAGTTTTTTATCTTGAGTCCATTTTTTTAAAATGGCTTTGGGGATGTTTAAGGCGATTATTTTTAGCTGATATTCCTTGGCTCTTTTAAAAAGAGGCGCATAAAAGGCAAAATCATATCCCCAGGTCTTGTCCCAGTTAAGTTTTTGCGGAAGTTCTTGGATACTAATTTTTTGGGCTAAAAAATCATCCAGGACCTTTTGATAAGTTACATCCACCATTTCTAAGCCCAGAACAGGGCGGATGCCTTTTTGTAAAAGAAGGTCCAGAACTTTTGCTTCTATTAAGTGGTCGCAGGGATTTAAGTGGCGCTCTCCCACTAGGATATAATCACTTTTACTCCAGGAAGAATAAGCCCCCTCCAGTTTTAAAGGGGGTCTGGAAGCACAAGCAAAAAGAAAAAAACAGAGTAAAAAAGAGAAAAATATTTGTTTTAATCCCATTTCCTCTTGTCTTCAATGGGTTTGATTTGAGGTGGAAGAGTCCCGGGAGGAACTATTTTTAAAATAGGTCTGATTTTTATTTTTTCTCTAAAGGCGTGCAGTAAATCTGCCTCTCTGGTAAATTGACTGGCTTCAATGTAGAGGGTCATTTCATCGATTCCACCAGGATTGGTTACTTCTATTTGCCATCTTTTTACTTCTTCAAAGGAGGCCATCACCTGTTCTACCTGGTGTGGATAGACAAACATGCCCTTAATTCTGGCAGTGGTGTCCACTCTACCTACAATATTTCCTAGTCTGGGAGAGGTCCTTCCACAGGCACAGGGCGAATAGTCGATATAGGCCAGATCTCCTGTAGCCAGGCGAATTAAAGGATAGGTCTTGTTAAATACAGTTACTACTACTTCGCCTACCTCTCCTTCTTTAAGAGGGATGCCTGTATCAGGATGACATATTTCTACATAAGCTTTAGTGGAGATATGCAATCCTGTTTTGTGATAGCACTCATAACCAATACAACCCACATCTGCTGTTCCATAACCCTGGCGCATAATCAAATCAAATTTCTTTTCTATGGTAGAGCGCATCTTTTCAGAAAATTTTTCTCCAGTAACAAAAGCTACCTCTAAAAATAAGTCCTTTCTTAAGTTAAGCCCTTTTTCTTCACCCTTTTGCGCTAAGTGCAAAAGATAACTGGGAGTACCTACATAACCTGTTACCCTTAATTTTTGCATAATTTCTAACTGGAGGTTGGTATTTCCAGGGCCTGCAGGCACCACAGCACAGTTTAAGTTATTTAGGGGTTCTTCAAACATAAGCCCTGCTGGAGTTAAGTGATAATTTAAGGTTATTTGAGCAATATCACCTCTTCTAAAGCCAGCAGCATAAAAGGCTTCGGTCCAGCCCCAGTAGTCAGGCTCTCTACTTTCAGGGTCAAAAATGGGACCAGGAGACATAAATATTCTTCTTAACTCTCCCAAGTCCTGGGTGAGCAACCCCCCCAGCCTTGGACCCATGGATTGCAAAAAGATAAGTTCTTTTTTCTTTAAAATGGGAATATGTTTTAAGTCGTTTAAGGTTTTAAATTTTTCTACAGAAAACTGTGCCCGGTCAAAACGCTTTTTTACATCCTCAGAATACCTGTAAGCATAATTTAAAAGTTCTTTTAATTTTAATAGGTAATACTTTTCTCTTTCCTGGGGAGTTAAAACCTCCTTTCTACTCAATATGCCTTCAGTTCTGTCTTTACGAGTCATTTATCTTTTACCCCCTTCATGCAGGTTTTCTATCTTTAAAAAAATATTTTAATAGTAAAAAAAAAGAAAAAATCAAGTTTTTCTGGCGTAATAAATTGTAATTATTTACTTTTTTTCTATGTATCTAGAAAAGACCAAAAAGCCTGTGTGGGCTACCATTTGGTCTTGAGGTCTAAACCTTTCTGGAACCGGTTTATAGCGTCTAAGTAGTATCTCTACTACTTCTGGAGGGTAAAAGGGACCATTTTCCAGATGAGTAAGAAGGGTTATTACTTGGTTGGTGGTAGGGAGTAAAAAACCAAGAGGGGCTCCTGGTTTTACTGCTTTAAAGATGTGTTCCAGATAGTCCCAGGGAGTGCGTACATCTAAAAATAGGGCATCCACATCTTGTTGTAAGAAGCCTTCTGCTATATCCTGGTTAAAAAATTCAACCCGGTGCTGGAGATTGGCTCTTTTTAAGTTTTCCTGAGCTAATTGAGAAAAATTTTCTCTTTTTTCGTAGGAATAAACTTTACCTTCTTCTCCTACCATAAAGGCCAGAGCTGTAGTTAGAGCACCAGAGCCAGTACCTGCTTCAATTACCTTTTTACCTGGCCCAATATCCAGCTTGAGTAAAATATAGCCTATTTCTTTAGGATAAATGATTTGGGTTTTTCTTTTTACTGATTTGACCAGGTCGTAAAGAGTGGGCTTTAAGAGATAAAAGGTTTTCCCTAAATGCGTACTTATTTGCTGGCCAAAATTGCTCTCTAGAATCTGCCTGTATTCTATCATGCCTTCGTTGGTGTTTAAAGAGCCTTCTTCTTTTACCACCCTAAAGTAGGTCTTGTCCTTTTCACTAACTAGCATTACCAAAGTATTGGGTTTTATCATTTTGACAATCTCCCTGCTTAAGTCTAAGCAGAGCGCTAGACAGTTGTCTTCTCTGTGTCAAGTTTTTAAAGAGGAAGAGGTTGATGAGTTTTAATTATGTGTTTGGTCCTGTTTATTCCAGCCGTTTGGGGCGTTCTCTGGGTATAGACCTGTTGGGAGAAAAGATTTGTAGTTTTGATTGCCTTTATTGTGAAGTGGGTAAAACTAAAGAAAAGACTTTAGAACGCAAGCCCTATGTTCTGGCTGAACAGGTGCTTAGAGAAGTGGAAGTTTGGTTTGCCCAAAACACTTTTTTGCCAGATGTAATCACCCTGGGCGGTAGTGGGGAGCCTTGCCTTAATGTACAGTTAGGAGAGATAGCAAAAAGCTTAAAACAAAAATATGATTTGCCCCTGGCCTTGCTTACCAATAGTAGTCTTTTGTTTTTGCCCGAGGTCTTAAAAGAAATAGAAGTATTTGATTTAATTTTACCTTCTCTGGATAGTTGTGTAGAAAAAGAGTTTCAAAAAATTAATCGTCCAGTAAAAGACATTACCTTAAAGGAAATAAAAGCCGGATTATTGACTTTAAGTAAGCATTTTAAGGGACAAATTTTTTTAGAAGTGCTTTTGTTGCCTAAAATCAATAATTCCAGGGAGAACTTAAAAGCTTTGCAGGATTTTATTTCCCAGTTGAATCTAGCCAGGGTGGATGTCACGACCATGACCAGGCCTGGAGCTTACCTTTTTCAAAGGGTGTCTTCAGAGGAAATAAAATACTGGCAGAAAAATCTTAGGGTGAATTTTAATAAAGAGGATACCAAGCCTAAGGCTGACTTTCATATTTTTTCAAAAAGGGAAATAGATGAATCTAGTGTGCTTGCTTCTCTAAAAAGAAGACCCCAGAGGGTAGAAGATATGGCAGAGGCTTTGGGGGTGGAAAAAGCAAGGTTAGAAGATATGCTATATAAGTTGCTGCAAGAAAAAAAAGTTATGCAGATAAGAGATGAAAAAGAAATTTATTATCAAATAAATGAGGGAAAGAATGAAAAAAAGAATGTTTATTAGTTATCTTCCAGAAGAAGAAGTGGAAGTGGCCATTACTGAAAAGGGATTGTTACAGGAATATTATGTTGAAGTAATTTCCCAGGATAAGACCAAGGGAAATATTTATAAGGGAAAAATTCACAATATAGATGCTTCTTTACAAGCTGCTTTTGTCAATTATGGAGCAGAAAAAAATGGTTTTTTACAGGTAGATGAGGTGCACCCTGAATACTATCAAAAGGAAATTCAGCCCTTACCTGGACAAAAGTATCCTCCCTTACATCGAGTACTAAAGGCTGGCCAGGAGATTTTGGTGCAGGTGGTAAAAGAGCCTACAGGCTCCAAAGGGGCCTATTTGACCACTTATTTGTCTTTACCTGGTAGGTACCTGGTACTTACGCCTGGAAGAGAAGAAATAGGCGTTTCCAGAAAAATAGAAAAGGCCAAGGAAAGGGAGAGACTTAAAAAAATAGTGGAGAGCTTTGGCCTGGAAGAAGGTTTGGGGATTATTGTACGCACGGTAAGTGAAGGTCAGACCAAGGCCAGTTTGCAACATGATTTTAATTTTTTAAAGAGATTGTGGAAAGATATTAAAGAAAAGGCCAGAAGTAAAAGCGCTCCAGCCCTACTTTATGAAGAAAAGGACTTGGTTTTTCGAGCCATTAGAGATTATTTGACCCAGGATGTGGAAGAAGTTTGGGTAGACCACGAACTGGTGGCTGTACAGGTAGAAGAATATATTGGGCTTATGTTTCCCCGCAAAAAGAACTTGGTGCGTTTACATGTGCCGACCAGCGGGCTTAGCTTGTTTGAACGCTTTAACCTGGATGAGGAAATAGCCAATATCTACTCACGGGAGATAGATTTACCCTGCGGAGCCAGGCTGGTTTTTGACTACACAGAAGCGCTTACTTCTATTGATATTAATTCTGGCAAAATCTCTGGAGAGAAAAATTTTAAGGAAATGGCTTATAGAGCGAACCTGGAAGCTGCCCAGGTAATACCTTTACAGTTAAGACTTAGGGATATTGGAGGGCAGATAGTTGTAGATTTTATTGAAATGAAAGACAGACGCTATATTCGAGAAGTGGAAAAGGTATTACGCCAGGGTTTAAAAAAGGATAAGGCCAGGACAGATTTTATCCCCATCTCTCGTTTTGGGTTGGCCCAGATAGTAAGACAAAGACTGGGCACTTCTGCCTTTTCTTCTTCTTTGGAAAAGTGCACCTGTTGTCAGGGCCGAGGAGTTTTTCCCAGCCTGGAATGGCAGGCTCAATTGAGTTTGAAGAAAATCTATACCACCTTGAGAAAAGAGCACCCTAAAGAAGAGATAAATTTTAAGTTTCCAGCCCAACTGGCTTTATATCTTTTAAATAACAAGAAAAAAAATATTTTGCGTTTGGAAGATAAATTTAAAGTCAAAATTATAATAGAGGCTGTATAGGTGAGGATTGTAGTTCATTGCTGTTGCGGTCCCTGCTCTATTTATCCTTTTCAGGTCTTAAAGGAGAAAGGTTGGGAGATTTTTGCCCTTTTTTATAATCCCAATATTCATCCTTTAACAGAATACCTACAAAGAAGAAATGCTTTCATAGAAGTTTGCAAGTATTTTGATATAAAATATCTGTGCCTGGACAAGGATTATAATCCTCAAGAATATTTTAGGCTGGTTAATTTTAGAGAAAACAATAGATGTTTTTATTGTTATCAATTAAGATTGGAAAAGTCTTTTTATATTGCTAGAAGAGGAAAGTTTGACTATTTTACTACTACTTTACTTTATAGTAAATTTCAAAAACATAACTTGATAAAAGATTTGGCTCTAGATATGCGTACTGGGAGCAAGGTAAATTTTTACTATTATGACTTTCGTGAAGGCTGGAGTATAGGACAAGAGCAAAGTAAAAAAATGGGTATTTATCGTCAGCAGTATTGTGGTTGTTTGTATAGTGAAGTAGAAAGATACGCCAAAGAACTTAATTCTTAATTTTTATTTGCATGCTTCTTTATATTCATTTCCCCTTTTGTGTCCAAAAGTGTAAGTATTGTGCCTTTTATTCTCAGGTTTTGGTGCCTGAGATGGTTGAAATCTATGAGCAGGCTCTTTTGCAGGAGATTGATTTTTGGGCCAGAAATTTGGGAAGCAGGCAAATTGAGAGCATTTACTTAGGAGGTGGCACTCCTTCTTTATGTTCCCTTTCCTTTCTTAAGCAGGTCCTGGAAAAAATTCATCATTATTTTAAAGTTCCTTCTCCTATTGAGTTTACTTTAGAAGCCAATCCAGAATCTTGTAAAAAAGAGCAAGTTAAAGGCTGGTATCAATTGGGAGTAAATAGGGTAAGTCTGGGAATTCAAAGTTTTACAGAAGAAAACTTAAAACTTCTGGGCAGGATTCACTCGCTTAAAGAAAGTAGAAAGGCTTATTACTTATTGCGCCAGACTGGATTTAAAAATATAAACTTTGATCTTATGTTTGGCTTGCCCGGCCAGAGTGTAGGTAAGTGGCTGGAAGAAGTAAAAATGGGAGTTAGTTTGAGGCCAGAGCATTTTTCCTGTTATGGTTTTACTCTGGAGCCAGGGACTTATTTTGCAGAAAAAGAAAAGGACTATCTCTGGCCTCTAGAGGAAGAAGTGGCTAAAATGTATCTTTATGGTGCAGAGTATCTGGAGAGTGCTGGCTATCTGCAGTATGAGATTTCCAACTATGCTCGCATGGGATACAATGCCCAGCACAATGTGGGCTATTGGGAGGGAGCAGATTTTCTGGGGCTGGGTCCCTCAGCAGTTTCTACCATAGGTCAAAAAAGGTGGCAAAATCCTCCCAACATCAAGCAATATGCCCTGGAGGTCGAGCAAGGTTTTAAAGGTTTAAAGGTAGAACGCATAGAAGGAATAAAAGAAGTAAATGAAATGGTTATGCTTTCTCTTAGAACCTGTAAGGGCCTAAGCCTGAAAAAGTTTAGACAAAAAATTGGCTTAAATTTTACCCAAATTTTTCAAAAGAGTCTGGAAGTATTGTATAATAAGGGACTGATTAGCTTTAGAAAGGGATATGTTCGCTTGACAAGGCCGGGATTGCTTTTAAGTGATAGTATAATTCCACAATTTTTTCTGGAGGAAGGTTTATGTCCGGATGGGGACAAGAGCTAGCCAGGGTTTTAATTTTGGGCGGAGTCCTTTTAATTTTGCTGGGACTACTTCTGTGGGGACTGGATAAAATTTCCTTTCCTTTAGGTAAACTGCCTGGAGATATTGTGGTGAGAAGGGGTAATTTTACCTTTTATTTTCCCTGGGTTACCTGTTTACTTTTAAGTGTGGTATTGAGCTTGCTTTTATTTATTTTTCGCAAATAAAATGCCTTTTTAAAAAAGTAGCTTTGAGAAGAAAAGCTGATAGTTGCCTTCTTGTAGTAAATAAGTTAAACGCTTCTAGTATTTTTTAGAAGGAGGAAAGTATGTGTAAAGATTGTGGATGTGGTCAAGGTAAAGAATCAAAAGGTAAAACCTTTATTCATGAACACGAACATTCCCATGGAGATATAGTGCATTCTCATCCCCATGAGCATGATCACGAACATGATCCAGAAACTGGAGAAGTTATTTATCACGACCATAAGCACGAAGACTAGTTTTGGGGAATAAGTCTCTTTTCTTTTAAAAAATTATGTAATTTTATAGCGGCCTGGATGGTATTAGGTCCAGGCCGAGAAAATTCTTCTTCTTTTACCAAGAAGATATTTTTCTTTTTTACTGCTTTTAAGTCCTGATAAAAGGTCCTGTTGGCCAGAGGATGATAAACAGGATTCATGGGCCCTACCTGCACAATATAAACATCTGGATTTAATTTTAAAAGTACCTCTGGGTTTAGGTGTACCAATTTTTTGGGGTGATTTAAAACATTTTGACCTCCAGCCATAAAGATTATTTCTGAGACAAAGGATTTTTTCCCTGCACCCAGTAAATTGGGATAGCGCACTTCAAAAAATACAGTGGGACGCTTTTGGGATGGCACTGGTTGTAGGTTTTCTAACTGGGCTTTAAGTTTTTGAATGAGCTTTTTGGCTTTGGATTCTGTCTGGGTAAGAATACCTATTTTATGAATGCATTGAAAAAGCTCTGTAAAATTTTGGGGGTCAAAAATAGCCACAGTTAATCCAAAGTGTTCTAGTTTTTGGGCAATAAGTAAACTATGGGGCCTTTTGCCCATTTGTAATATGAGGTCTGGTTTTAAGCTTAGAATGGTTTCTAAAGAAGGCCTTAAATGAGTACCTACCTGGGTAAAGGTGAGCTTGGGATGAAGAGCCTGGTCCTGTTTGGTCCAGGCAATTAGTTTATTTTCCAGGTTTAAGCTAAGTAAGATATCTGTTATTCCACCGTAAAGACTTACTATTCTCGAAGCAGGTTTGGTTAAGGTAATGGTTTTACCCCGATCATCTGTAATGGTGAGAGCCTGGGCTTTAAAAGCCAAGCAAAGCTTGAGGAATGTTATTATCAGGATGATGGTAAATTTTAAATTGGGTTTCATAAACTTCCTCTAGGATTTCTGTTTTAAAAACTTCTTTAGTTTTTCCCTGGGCAATAATTTTTCCCTTTTTTATAAAAATCAGTTCTGAACACAGTTGAGCTGCTAAGTTTAAGTCGTGTGAAGTCAAAAGAATGGCTTTATTTTTTTCTTTTGCCTTTTGTTTTAAAAGTTTTAAAATTTGCAAGCATATTTTGGGGTCTAAGTTGGAGGTTATTTCGTCTAAGAGGATAAAAGGGGTATCCTGGGTTAAAATTTTAGCTAAAAGCACTTGTTTTTGTTCGCCACCTGAAAGGTGGGCAAGATTTTTAGCCTGAAAATTTATTAACTGCATCTCCTTTAGCCTTTCTTCTAAAAAAAGAAAATCCTCCCTTCTATATTGTCCTAAAAAGGAAAGATAGGGAAATCTGGCAAGTAAAAGATAATCTTTAACTCTTATTTCTGGAAAGGCAGGGTTTTGCGTAGCCAGGGATAGAAGCAAGGCCCTTTTTTTCGAGGGGAGTTTTTGTACTTCCTGCCCCTGAATAAGAACCTGTCCTTTGTACTTTAAAAAGCCACTTAAGCAGAAAAAAAGAGTGGTTTTACCACTGCCATTGGGCCCCAAAATTCCCTTTATTTGCCCAGGCACAAGGGAAAAGGAGATGTTTTGCAAAAGTTTTTTATCTTCATAGCCAAAGCTTAAATTTTTTACCTCTAGCTGATGTTTTTTGGGGTTGGTCATAGGTTTTATCTTATCCTGAGATAAAGGGATTGTTAATGTTTTTAAGGGGGTCTATTTTTAGTGTTAATAAAACTTTTTAGTTTCTATTTAAAAAAATAAAAATTTCTTGCCCCAGAGTTTTTTTTGTGGCTAATCTAAGGTGCTTATTCTGTCAAAAATTGTTTAAAGGAGTTGGTATGCGCAAAGTTAGTTTGTTTTTGTTGATTTTTTGGTTGGCTTTGGTCGGAGTAAGTTATGGTGCAGGATTTGCCCTTTATGAATGGAGTGCCAGGGGTAATGCCCTGGGAGGCACTTTGGTGGGTAGGGCTGATGATGCTTCTGCTGTTGCCTTTAATCCTGCGGGCATGACCCAACTGGAAGGAACCCATTTTATGGCTGGTGTTACTGCTATTGCTCCAGATATGAAGGTAGAGGCCAAAGGTTATGGTACTACTAATGAAAACAACAACATTTTCTTTCCCCCTCATTTTTACCTGACTCATCAGATAAATGACCGTTACTGGATTGGGGTGGGTGAATATACCCGCTTTGGTCTGGCTACAGACTTTCCTTCAGACTGGGCTGGTCGTTATAATTCCTATTATGCTTCTATTGTTTCCTACTCTATTGTTCCCAGTGTGGCTGTAAAATTAACCGATAAACTTTCCTTTGCTGTGGGCCTGGAAGCCATGTATTTTGAGTTCCAGCAAAAAAAATATACCTATCCTCAAGGACCTATTGGTAGTACAGATGCACATCTTAAGGGAGATAGTGTAAATTATGGTTTTAATCTGGGTTTACACTATAAGCCTGTTGAGTGGTTAAGGCTTGGTTTTACCTATAAAAGTCAGGTGGAGCAACAGTTAAGGGGTAGAATAGATTTTACAGACAATACTTATTATAATGATAAGGATGCTACTGGAAGTATCACATTACCTGACTCCTTTACTTTAGGTATCGCTGTTTATCCTACCGAAAAGTTAAGTGTGGAAGCAGATGTGGTTTATACCAGGTGAAGTACCTATGATGCTTTGACCATAAAGTATGATGGTTCGATTAGCAAACTTACCCCCTTGGCTACACAATCTTCATCTAAAAAGGACTGGAAGGATGTGTGGCGTTTTCAGTTTGGGGTGGAGTATAGTTTAAATGAAATGGTGGATTTAAGGGCCAGTTATATTTATGACCAGTCGCCTATTCCTGATGAACATGTGGATTATATCTTACCAGCTAATAACAGACACATTTTTGGACTTGGAACTGGCTTTAAGCTAGATAAGTGGACCATTGACCTTTCCTATAACTACCTTATGTATGAAGATAGAGATGTGGATGGTAGAACTAGTGATCATGTCTATGATGGCAAGTTTAAAGATGGAAATGCCCATTTGGTGGGAGTTAGTGTAGGCTATTCCTTTTAAATTCCCTGCAGGCATTTACTTTTTTCAGGGATGAAAGTAACTTACTTTCATCCCTTTTTATTTTTAGAGGAGTGTGATTATGGCCAGTTCAGTATATTTTTGGGATTTTAGGACTTCTAGAAAGTATACCTATGAGCAAAAAATAAAAAAGCTTTTAAAGAACTGTGAAGTGGCTAAATTTTTAGGTAGCAAAAAATTGGTGGCCTTGAAAATTCACTTTGGAGAAAAGGGCGTTACAGGCTTTATTGCTCCCTTGTGGGTAAAGCCCCTTGTGGAATTTGTACAAAAAACTGGCGCTCTTCCTTTTTTGACTGATACCAATACCTTATATGTGGGGGAACGGGGAGAAGCTGTATCCCACTTGATGCAAGCAGCCAGGCATGGATTTGACCCCTTGCTTCTGGGTGCACCTATTATTATTGCTGATGGTTTAAAAAGCCAGAATGAAAAAAAAGTATCCCTGGCAGGAAAACACTTTCAAGAGGTTTTTTTGGCCGGGGATATAGTAGAAGCAGACTATTTAATTAATCTGGCTCACTTTAAAGGGCATGAGCTTGCCGGGTTTGGTGGGGCCCTAAAAAATCTGGCCATGGGCTGTGCTACCAGAAAGGGTAAAATGCAACAACATTGTGGTTTTGGTCCCAAGGTGGAGGTAAAAAAATGTGTTGGCTGTGGAGAATGTGTTCAGGTGTGCCAGAGCCAGGCCCTAACTTTAGAGGATAAGAAGGTTGCTTTAAAGAAGGAAAAGTGCACAGGTTGTGCAGCTTGCTTTCTGGCCTGTAAAACTGGTGCTCTGGAGGTCAATTGGAAGGTAGATGTAAAAGTTTTTCTGGAGCGTATGGCTGAATATGTTTTGGGGGTGGTTTCCCAGTTTTCAGCACCCCTTTTGCACTTAAATTTTGTAAAGGATGTAACTCCTGATTGTGACTGCGTGGGGTTTAGTGATGCCAATTTGTGCCCTGATATTGGAATTTTGGCTTCTTATGACCCAGTAGCTCTGGATCAGGCTGCCTGGGATTTGGTCAATAAGGCCAGTTATAATCCCTTTAGCCAGTATGCAGAAAAATTAGTGAAAAAAGAGGATGTTTTTCAAGCCATTCATCCCAAGACCCAGGGTAAATATCTTCTGGAATATGCTGAACAAATAGGCTTAGGCACAAGAAGCTATAAGTTGATAAAAATTTAAAGGGGGCTTAAAGCCCCCTTTTTTAGTTGTTTTTTAATTCATTCCAGTATTTTTCGTAAACCAAGAGGGCATCTTGCACATCTGTTTGAAATTCTCCCCTTTTTAATTCTTCCTGGGAGGGATAAATAATAGGATTGTTCTGGATTTCAGGAGGTAGCAATTTTATAGCTGCCTGGTTGGGAGTAGCATACCCCATTTCCTGGGAAATCTTAGCAGAAATGTCTGGCCTTAAAATAAAGTTCATAAACTTATGAGCATTTTCCACATTTTTAGCGCCCCTGGGAATGGCAAAACTATCCATCCAGAGAGAATAGCCTTCTTTAGGATAAGCATAGAGGAAGTTTTGGTCTTCAGAGTTGGCAATAAAGGCTTCTCCACTCCAGGTAACTGCCACTAAAACTTCTTCGTTTAATAAGGCGTGTTTAGGAGAATCAGAATCAAAGACCTTGACCAGGGGAAGTAGTTTTTTAAGTTCTAAATAGGCTTCTTCAATGTGTTTGGGGTTGGTTTCATTAATAGAGTATCCCAATTTTTTTAGAGCCAAGCCAAACACTTCTCTTACGTCATTGGGAAGTAAAAGCTTTCCCTTTAGTTCTGGATTCCAGAGGTCATTGAGGCTTTTGATATAACCTTTTCCCAGCCTGGCACTGTTGTAGCAAACAGCAGTACTTCCCCACATATAAGGTACTGAATATTTATTTTCAGGATCAAAGGACTGGTTTAGGAATTTAGGAGAGATGTTTTTTAAATTGGGGATTAGTTTATGATTTATGGGCTCTAAAAGGCCTTCTCTGGCCATCTTTTCTACAAAATAGGTAGAAGGCACAATTAAATCATATTCTCCCTTTACCAGTTTTATTTTAGTATACATGGCTTCATTACTATCATAAGTGCTCAAGTATACCTTTATTCCTGTTTCTTTTGTAAATTGTTCTAGAACTTCATCTGGTATGTATTCTGACCAGTTAAACAAATAAAGTTCTTTTGCTTGGGCTATGTTAATAAGTAAGCAAAAGGTAAAGAGCAAAGTTAAAATGATTTTTTTCATGTTCTTTTTCCTCCTTTAATATTCCTTTCTAGTAAAAAGTGAGCTAAGCCTACAAAAATAAAGGTTAAAATAATCAATAAAGTACATAAGGCATTTACCTCTGGTTTAATACCCACCCTTACCATAGAATAAATGCGTAAAGGTAGTATTTCAAATTGGGGCCCAGTGGTAAAAAAGCTTATAACCACATCATCTAAAGAGAGAGTAAAACTCAAAATCCAGGCAGATAAAATTGCTGGCCAAAGTAAAGGCAAAAATATGTAGCGAAGCACATTGATTTCTGAGGCTCCCAGATCCTGAGCTACTTCTAAGAGATTAAAGTCAAAGTGCTCTAGAGTACTTAAAAAGGTAATCACCCCAAAGGGCAAACAGAGAGTTAAATGAGAAAGTAAAATAGTAAAGAAACCTAACTTTAATTGAAGTAAAGTAAAGATAATAAGTAAGGAAACACCAATAATAATATCTGGAGAAACCAAAGCTAGATTGATTATAGCCAACCAGAAATTTTTATTGGCCTTAGGTGAATATTTTAAACCCAGCGAGCCTATAAGGGATAGAAGGGTGGTTAGAGTAGCTGAGGTAGTTGCTAAAATAAGAGAATTTAGAGCTGACTTTAGCAAAAAACTGTTATGAAAAAGAGAAAGGTACCATTTGAGCGAAAAGCCTTTCCAAAAAAGGGAAAATTTACTTTGGTTAAAAGAGTAGATGATGAGTAAAATTAAAGGGATGTATAAGAAAGCGTAGATTAAAAATAAGTAAAGGGTTGAAAATAGTTTCTTTTTATTCATGGACAAACTTTATTTTTTTCTCTTTGAAAAATAGAGTGCTTAGCACAATCATAATTAAGCTTAAAACTAGACTGGCAGCAGCTCCCAGGGGCCAATTGCGGGTAAAAAGAAATTGGTCCTTAATAAAGTTTCCTAATAAAATATCTCTGGAACCTCCCAGGATGTCTGGAATATAGAACATTCCCAGGGCTGGTAAAAAAACCAGTAAGCAGCCGCTATATATACCTGACTTGGTCAAAGGCAGAATAATCCTAAAAAATACATTCCAGGAACTGGCTCCCAAGTCTCTGGCAGCTTCCAAAAGTTTTTTATTCATTTTTTCAAAAGAGGAATAAATAGGCAGAATCATAAAGGGTAGCAGGGTATAAACCAGGCCAATAAAGACAGCTATTTTGGTGTAGAGTAGTTCTAAAGGAGTATTAACAATTCCCAAAGCGAGGAGAAAATTGTTAAAAAATCCTTTTTTGCCCAGAAGTAATACTAAAGAATAGGTACGAATTAACGAGTTGGTCCAGAATGGAAGAATAATAAAAAATAGGGCCAGTTTTTTCTTTTTAGGAGTAAGCCAAGATAAGATAAAGGCAAAGGGATAACCTAAAAGCAAGCTTATAATAGTAGCTCCTCCAGCTAGAAAAAGGGAGTTTAAAAATATTTGTACAAAGTGTAATTCAAATAATTTTTTAAAATTAGATAAGGTCAAGGGAAGGGAAAAAAAGTTTGTAGGATGAAAAGAAAAAAAAACTACGGCAAAAATGGCACTTGAAGGTATAAGGACAAAGGTTATGAGCCAAAATATTAAAGGATATTTGAAGAAATAAAATTTATGTTTCATCTTTTAAGATAACTTCCCATCCTTTTATCCAGCTTACTAGCACTTTTTCTCCTTTTTTATAAATCATACTTTCATCGTCTTCATTAAAGAATTGAGTTGCTTTAACAATTTTATTTTCAAGCTCGATTATAAGGTCATAAGTACTTCCTTTATAAACAGTGTTTATTATTTTTCCAGGGAAGTATAATTCATGATTGTTGTTTTCTGTGATTTCCTCAGGATAGTATATACTCATGTCTTCTGGCCTTAAGACTAAGACTATTTTTTCTCCAGTCTGAAAGTTTTTTGTATTTTTTAATTCTATTTCATGCCCTTCTATGTTGCAGAGTACATTTTCTCCGCTAGTCTGCAAAATTTTTCCTTTGAAAATGTTAGTTTCCCCTACAAATTTAGCTACTTTTAAACTACTGGGATTTTCATAGATATCTGTGGGAGTTCCCAGTTGTTTTACTTCTCCATTTTCCAGGACCAGTACTCTATCTGAAAGGGATAGGGCCTCTTCCTGGTCGTGGGTAACAAAGATAAAGGTAATTCCCAGGTTTTCCTGGATTAACTTGAGCTCTAAGCGCATTTCCTTGCGCAGGGCATAGTCTAGAGCAGAAAAGGGTTCATCCAAAAGCAAGACTTTGGGTTCATTGACTAGAGCTCTGGCCAGGGCAATTCTTTGTTGTTGTCCGCCAGAAAGCTGGTGGGGATAACGGTTTTCATAACCTTTCAGTTTTACCAAATGGAGAGCTTGTTTTACTTTTGTTTTTATTTGAGATGGAGAAAATTTTTTCATTTTTAGGCCAAAGCCAATGTTTTCTTCCACAGTCATGTGGGGAAATAAGGTATAACTTTGAAAAACAGTATTTACATTGCGTTTATGAGCTGGAATGGAGTTTATGACCTGGTTTTCTAGGATAATCTCTCCACTGTCAGGAGTTTCAAAACCAGCAATCAGGCGCAAAATAGTAGTTTTTCCACATCCTGAAGGCCCAAGCAAGGTAAAAAACTCTCCCTTAAAGACCTCAAAGGAGATATTTTTTAAAACCCTTTGGCCAGAAAAAGATTTATTTATATTGTGTAGAGAGAGTATAGGCATAGAGCAACCTTAAGAATAATAAAAACGAAGAGAAACTATGCCCAACTAGCTTTATTTTAGCAAGCTTTTTTTCTTTTATAACTTATTGGGATAAAAAGCTTTTTTTAATATGTTGCAAATATTTTTTAAAGTTGACTTTTAGATAGAAAAAAGGCTAAAAAATTCTTATGAAAAAACTAAACTTTCAGACCGCAGCTCTGGATTTTTCTTGGACAGGTTTTTGGTGGTGGCGTAGCAGGATATGTTGCGGTCTGAAAGGGGCCTTGTAGAATAATAATTTAAACGGGTTGCTTTTCAGGCCGCAAGGTAAAAACCTTGCGGCTTTTTTTTTAAACTAATTTTTTAGAGGAGGCGATTTTATGTTTAGAGTGTTGTTGAGTTTCTTTTTGGTTTTGGCCTGGATTTTGCCCGGGCAAGCTGGTCCTATAAAGCTCAGTTATGCCAATTTCCCTCCAGCTTCTACTTTTCCCTGTGTACAGATGGAGCGTTATAAGCAGGAAGTGGAAAAGCGGACTAAAGGCAAAGTTATTATTGAAACCTATCCCGGGAGTACGCTTCTGGGGGCCAAAAATATGTTTAGAGGGGTTATTGCCGGACAGGCAGATATAGGGTGTTTGGTTATGTCTTATCAACCTGGAGTGTTTCCTTTGACTACAGTAGCAGAGCTTCCTGTGGGCTTTAAGTCGGCAAAGGTTGCCAGTTTGGTTTTGTGGGATATTTTCCAAAAATATCAACCTCAAGAATTTGCCAAGGTAAAAGTCCTGACCATGTTTACTTCTGCTCCTTCCAATTTAATGACCAAATCTCCGGTTAAAGGTTTAAGTGACCTTAAGGGGATGACGGTGCGGGCCTCTGGTGCAGCGGGTAAAATTGTAGAAATTTTAGGAGGCTCTCCAGTGGCTTTGCCCATGTCTGAAACTCCTGAGGCTATTCAAAAAGGTGTGGCCAAGGGATTGCTAACCTCTTTTGAAGTTTTAAAAGACCTCAATTTTGCGGCTTACTTACCCTATGGTACGCAGACTGATTTTCAGGTCTATCCCTTTGCAGTGGTGATGAACAAAGATAAGTGGGAGAGTTTACCTGCAGATGTAAAAAAAGTTTTGGAGGATTTGGGACGGGAACAGGCCCTCTGGACAGGAAAATATATGGATGAGCATATTAAAGAGGCTCTGGATTATGCCAGGTCCAAATATAATTTCCAGATTTTTACTTTGCCAGCAGAAGAGCAAAAGATGGTGCAGGACAAATTGCAGGTTTTGATTGAATCCTGGAAACAAAGGGCAAAAGACAAGGGGTTGCCTGCAGAGCAGATTTTAGAAGATGTGTACAAATTAAAAGCCAAATATGAAGCCATGGGGTATTAAATGCATAGATTAAAATGGCTTAATTCTTTAAATAAAGTAAGCCTTTTTTTAGCAGGCAGTGTGCTTTTGTTTATGCTTTTTTTAACTGTTTTTAATACCTTGTCTACTTTTTTGGGCTATCCTGTAAAGGGTGCTTTTGAATTATTGGGGTTTTGTGGGGCCATCCTGAGTGGTTTGGCCCTGGGCCCAACTCAGGCCCAGGATGGGCACATTCGGGTCACCCTTTTGGATGGCTTTTGGGGAAAAGGCACTGGTAAGTTTTTACAGGCCCTTTCCTTGCTTTTAGCCCTGGTTTTTTTTGCTGTCCTGGGAATTAAACTGCTGGAACTTGCCAGGTCTCTTTATGAATTTGAAGAATTGTCTCAAACTTTAAATATTATTTTTTATCCCTTTGTCCTTATTGTGGGGGTAGGGGTGTTTCTCTTGGTCTTAAATCTGGGAGCACAGTTTTTAATTTGCTTGAGGGGGAAAGAGTGAGTCTTTTTAGCATTGGTCTTTGGGGAATAGTTTTACTTTTGCTAGTTATTTTTGTTCTTAGATTGCCTGTAGGTTTTGCCATGGCCATAATTGGATATTTGGGGTTTGGCCTGGTGGTAAATTTTAAGGCAGCTTCCAGTATGCTGGCGGATGAATGCTGGAAAGTCTTTTCCTCCTATGGGCTTACAGTGATTCCCCTTTTTATTCTTATGGGACAGATTTGTTTTTATGCAGGGGTAAACAGGCGCCTTTATGATACAGCTTATAAGTGGCTGGGCCAGGTAAAGGGTGGTTTGGTACACGCCACTATTTTGGCCTGTGCAGGGTTTTCAGCTATTTGTGGCTCTAATACTGCTACTGCAGCTACTATGAGCACTGTGGCTTTGCCTGAAATGAAAAAATTTAACTATGACCCTTTACTTTCCACTGCTAGTGTGGCTGTAGGTGCTACTCTGGGAGTGGTTATTCCTCCCAGTGTGGTTTTAATTATTATTGGTTTACAAACCGGCCAGTCCATAGCCGTACTTTTTTGGGCCAGTTTTTTCCCGGGAATTTTGCTTACTTTGATTTTTATGCTGGCGACCTTTATCTTGTGTTGGCTAAAACCAGAGTTGGCACCTTGTGGCTCTAAAGTGAGCTGGAAAGAAAAGTTTAAATCTTTACGCGGCTCTGTGGAAATGGTGGTTTTATTTGCTCTGGTTATGACAGGTCTTTTAGCTGGCTTTTTTACTCCTTCTCAAGCAGGCGGAGTAGGAGCCTTTATTGCTTTGCTTATAGCTCTCCTTAGAAAACGGCTTTCCTGGGAAGGGTTTAAAAGGTCTGTAGAAGATACTCTAAAAGTCAGTTCCATGATTATGGTAATACTTTTGGGAGCTATTATTTTTGGCCGTTTCTTGGCTATAACCAGGCTTCCCTATGAACTGGCTCAGTTTGTAGCTGGTTTAAAACTTTCTGGTGGGATGATAATGTTTTTTATTGCCCTTATTTATATCCTGGGTGGAGCAGTTATGGATGCCCTGGCCCTTTTAATTATTACCATTCCCATCTTTTTCCCTTTGGCCACTTCTCTGGGATATAGCCCGGTATGGTTTGCCGTATTTATCACTGTGGTCACTACCTTAGGGGCTGTTACCCCTCCAGTGGGAATCAATACCTTTATTGTAGCTTCTATGGCCAAGGAAGTCCCCATGACCAGAATTTTTAAAGGTATATTTTTGTTTATTCCCTGTTATCTTTTACTTATTTTGCTTCTTATCTGGTTTCCAGAATTGGCCCTTTTGGGAGAGAAATTAGTCCTGGTCAGGTAAGTTTATCTCTGGTTGAATTATAAAATATTTATTGGTGCTGTTTTTTTCCAGTTCTGGAGAAATTACCTTAAGAGAGCTTTCAGAGGGAGTTTCTTGAAAAATTATTCCCTGTTGAGGGGGATTGGTTTCCTGGGGCTTATCTTGAGCCGGGGCTAGAGATAAAACTAGAATAAAACCTATGAGTGTCATAACCCAGCTAACAACCTTCATATTTTCCTCCTTGTCAAAAATGTGCTTGTTTTGTAGACTTATTTTTTACCAATAAAAAAAAGCAAAAAGTGAACCAGGAGAAAATTTAAATGAGTGAGCGAACCAAGGCTTATACCCAGGCTGGCGTAGATATAGCAAAGGGAAATTTATTTGTGCAGAGAATAAAAACAAAGGTTGCTTCTACCTTTTCCAAAGGAGTACTTACAGATTTGGGAGGATTTGGGGGGCTGTTTAAGTTAAATACAGAAGAATATTCAGAGCCCATTTTGGTAAGTGCCACAGATGGAGTGGGTACAAAGTTAAAATTGGCTTTCTTGTTTGACCTTCATCATACCGTGGGTATTGATCTGGTGGCCATGAGTGTCAATGATGTCCTGGTTCAAGGAGCTAAACCTTTATTTTTCCTGGATTATTTTGCTACAGGCCACCTGGAAGTGGAGAAGGCAGAAGCTGTTATTTCCGGGATAGTGGAAGGTTGTAAAGAAAGCGGCTGTGCCCTCCTGGGTGGGGAAACAGCTGAAATGCCTGATTTTTATGGACCCGGAGAATATGACCTGTCTGGTTTTTGTGTGGGAGTGGTGGATTATGATAAAATTATAGATGGCTCTAAGATTCGCCAGGGAGATGTCTTAATTGGCATTGAATCTTCAGGCCTGCACTCCAATGGTTTTTCTCTGGTAAGAAAGCTGTTGTCTCAATCCAAGCTGAAAAAGGAGGACACTTTTCCGGGCACAGAGAAAAAGGTCTGGGAAGTTTTACTTACGCCTACCAAGATTTATGTAAAGCCAGTGTTAAATATCTTAAGAGATATGGAAATAAAAGGCATGGTCCATGTTACTGGCGGTGGATTTTACGACAATATCCCACGGGTTTTGCCTAAAGGGGTTAAGGTGCGTATTGATTTTAATGCCTTCCCTAAGTTACCTGTTTTTGAGTGGATAAAAGAGGAAGGAAAGTTGCGCTGGGAAGAAATGGCCAGTATTTTTAATTGTGGTATAGGATATATTTTGATTGTCAATCCCGAACTAAAGGAAGATATTATTTTGCGTTTAAAGGCCTTTGACTTAAATAGTTATGAGATAGGGCAAGTTCTTTCTTTAGATAAAAAAGAGGAAGAAAAGGTAGAAATTGTTTTTTAATTTCCCAGGTAAGGATTAAAATAACCAAATTTTATCCAGGGGCATTCTTTTTTTATTCTCTTTAAGAAGTTATGAAGTCCCAGGCTGGGGCTATTAAATTGGGGAAAAAGGCTTAAATAAAGATTGGGGTCGAGATTTAAATTTCTAAGTTGAATAAAATCTACCTGATAAGTTTTTAACAAATCCAAGAGAGCTTCTGTTTCCTGTTCGGTATCATTAAATCCAGGAAAAAATAAATAGTTTAAGGAAACAAAAAGATTATGTTTTTTGGCTTCTTTTATGGTTTCTAATACCTGAGCAAAAGAGTAATTGGGCCTATAGTAGGGTAGATAGTATTGTTCTTGGGCAGAGTTTAGGCTGATGCGAAACGAAGTTAAACCTGCTCTGGCTAAAGGCTCTACTGCTTCTGGAATAGAGCCATTGGTATTTATATTGATAGTGCCGTGCCCTTTTTTCTTTCTGTAAAGGGTTATGGCCTTGGTAATGATTTTCCATTCAGTCAAGGGGTCACCTTCACAACCCTGACCAAAGGAGAAAATAGGGTTTTTAGCCCTTTTGGCGTGTATTTCCATTACTTCAGCAATTTCTTGCGGTTTAGGCCTGAAACTAATGCGTTTTTGCGTGGCTGGAAAGCCAGAATCTTCTGGTTGTAAGGAAATACAACCTATACACCGGGCATTACACCTTTGGGCTGTGGGCAAAGGGGCTTCAAAGCGCCCCAAGGCCAGGTTTTTGGCTGCAGGACAGGAATAGGTAAGGGCACAGCGCGTTAGATGCTGGATAAGTCTATTTTGGGGTAAAAGTTGTAAAAGTTGTCTTGCTCCCTGAGCAATCTTTTCCTTGGGGATATTTAAAAACACCTGACGCTGGTCCTTATCTACCTTTTTTGCTGCTACGTAAAATTTGTCCTGATAAAAGCCTACTGCTCCATAAGCAAATAAGGGTAGAGGTTTTTGGGGATTTTCTTCTAAAAAGGCGCATACTCCAGAGAGGGTATAACCTGGAGAAACAAAGGCAGCTACTGCGTTTTCTTCTAAAACCTCCACCTGACCACTATCAGGGTCTAACCCCAAAGCCCTTCTTTGGGGAAGTAAGTATAAAGAGCTTTCTGGAGGAAGCTCTATAAGTTCATCTGGACGGGGCAGTCCCCATTCTTTTCCCCTTCTAACCAGCATGAGTAGGTGGGGATGGTCATAGATATTGCCTTCATCATCAGCAAAAACTAAATGGGGTCTTATTTTTTCACTCATCTTATTTGTTATTTGAATTTGTTGGTTATGGGGTTTCCATTGGTCTTAAGGCCAAATCTAAATTTTTAAATGGAAATTGGTCTTCTGTAAAGACACTTTTTAAAGAAAAAAAGAAGGACAGAGCCCTTAAAACAGAGCCCTGTCCTTGTAAAAAGGGGAGGCGAAGATGAATTAACGCTTTGAATATTGGAACCTGGCTCGGGCAGCTTTTTGTCCGTATTTTTTTCTTTCCTTGGCCCGAGGATCGCGGGTTAAAAATCCTGCTTTTTTAAGAATAGGTCTTAATTCTGGATCGTAGTCCAATAAAGCTCTGCTTATGCCGTGCCTAACAGCCTCAGCCTGACCAGTCATACCCCCGCCATCTACATTTACTTTGATATCAAACTTGTCTTCCAGCTTTACCAGCTTTAAAGGCTGTCTAACAATCATACGCAAAGTGGGGCGAGGAAAATAATCTTCTAAAGGACGGCCATTGACAATAATCTGACCACTACCTTTATAGAGCCTGGTTCTTGCCACAGATGTTTTTCTTCTGCCTGTTCCATAGAAGAAATCTACACTCATAACCTTCTCCGTGTATTAAATTTCTAATGCTTGAGGTTGCTGGGCTGTATGGGGATGCTCTGCACCTCTATAAACTTTTAGTTTTTTTAACAATTTTCTTCCCAAGCGATTTTTGGGAAGCATACCCTTCACTGCTTTTAAGATGACATCTTCTGGCTTGTTAGCCAGCATTTCTTCCAGGGTTCTGCTTTTAATACCACCTGGATAACCTGTATGCCAATAATATTTTTTCTGCTCTAGTTTGCGACCAGTAACGCTTACCTTTTCAGCATTTACCACCACAATAAAATCCCCACAATCTAAATGAGGGGCAAATTCTGGTTTATGTTTACCTCTGAGCCTTGTTGCTATCTCTGTGGCCAAACGACCTAAGGTCTTGCCTTCGGCATTCACTACATACCAATTGCGAGAAATCTCTTGTGGCTTTGGACTATAGGTTTTCATTTTCCTTACCTCTCCTTGAACTGAAGAAAGACTGTTTATGTGTTTTTAAAAAATCTGTCAACCTTTTCTCTAAAGGAAAAAAAGAAAATAGCCTCTTAAAAAAAAGAAACATTTACTTTTTATTTTTCTTAGCTTAAAAAAATGATAAAAATAAAAATCTTAGGAGAAGAAGAATGTCTTTATTAGCCCTACCTCCAGAAAAATTGAGAAGGACCATTGACCCTGCTTCTCTGAAGATAAAGAGCAGTCAAGAGCTGGAAGCAGAAGATGTGATTTTGTTACCCGGACAACCCAGGGCGTGTAAGTCCCTGGAGTTTGGGCTGAGAATAGAGCTTCCTGGATATAATATAGTAGTTACAGGAGTGCCAGGTACAGGAAGGCATACCTTAGTTAAGTCTGTAGCTAAAAAGTGGGCAGCAGAGAAAAAAAATCCTGGGGATTGGTGTTATGTCTATAACTTTGAAAAGCCCTTTAATCCCCTGTACTTAAAATTAAAGCCTGGGGAAGGGAAGGTTCTGGCCCAATCCATGGAAACTTTTATTGAAAATGCTAAAAGTAATCTGCGTAGCGCCTTTGAAAGTGAAGAATACCAAGCCCAAAAAGATGCCCTGGAACAGGAGTTAAGGGAAAAACAACAAAGAGAAATAGAGCGCTTGCAACAAATGGCTGCAGAAAGAAGCCTCTCTTTAATGAGAACTCCCCAGGGTCTGGTTTTTGTCCCCTTAAAAGAAGGCAAAGCCCTTACTCCAGAAGAGTTTGAAAGCCTTCCTGCAGAGGAAAGAGAAGTATTTGAACAACATCTGGAAGAAATGCAAAAGGAGGCCCAGCGTTTTTTTCAGAAGATTCCCAGGTGGCAACAGGAAGTAAGAGAGAAAATAAAACAATTAAATCAAGAGGTTGCCAAGTTTACACTTAAACATCTTTTAGATGAACTAAAAGAAAAGTTTGCCCAGAATAAACAGGTCCTTGCTTATCTGGAAAAAGTAGAAGCAGATATGGTCAAAAATATAGCCCTGTTTTTTTTAGAAGAGCAAAAAAAAGCTGCCCTGCAAGAAGAAATGCCTGTGCCTTTAAAAAGTGAAGAGAGTAAGAACTCTTCTTTTTTCAGACGCTATTTAGTCAATGTGTTAGTGGATAACTCCCATTTAAGCCACGCGCCTGTAATTTATGAAGATAATCCCAGTCTGGGGAATTTGGTGGGGAAAATAGAGCATATCCAACAAATGGGCTTTCTGGTTACAGACTTTCACCTTTTAAAACCAGGAGCACTACATAAGGCCAATGGAGGCGTATTAATCCTGGATTTGGAGCAGCTTTTGTTAAATCCAGGCAGTTTTGAAGCCTTGAAGAGGTGTTTAAAATCTGCCCAAATTCGCATTGAGAATTTAGCTGAAAAGTTTTCTTTAATAAGTACAGTTTCTTTAGAACCAGAACCCATTCCTTTAGAGGTAAAAATAATTCTTATTGCTCCTCCTTATCTGTTTTATCTTTTAAAAATGTATGACCCTGACTTTATCAAGCTGTTTAAGATAATAGCTGATTTTGATGAATCTTTACCCTTTGATGCAGAAAATATTAATTATTATCTTAAACTTATAGCTTCTATAATTAAGAAGAATAACTTACTTCCCTTTAAGGTCGAAGCCATAGCTAAGGTTATGGAATATGCCTTAAGAGTTGTTGAAGATAAGGAAAAAATAAGTGCAGAGATAAGAAAGGTAAGTGATTTAGTAAGTGAATCTTCTTTTCTGGCCAAAAGTAAAAACAAAGAAGAAGTGGAAAAAGAAGATGTCCTGGAGGCCATAGAATTTAGAGAGTTTAGAGTAAATCGCCATCAAGAAAAGGTGCTGGAAGCCATTTTAAGGGATATTATTTTTATAGAAACAGAAGGAGAGGCCATTGGGCAGATTAATGGTCTCTCTGTTATCTCTTTAGGTGATTTTTCCTTTGGAAGGCCAAGTAAAATCACTGCTAATGTGCGTTTGGGAGAGGGAGAAGTGGTTGATATTGAAAGAGAAGTGAAATTGGGAGGGCCTATTCACTCCAAAGGAGTAATGATTTTGAGTTCTTTTTTGGGAGCGCGTTATGCTAAAACCAACCCTCTATCCTTAAAGGCTACCTTGGTTTTTGAACAATCCTATTCAGGCGTAGAAGGAGATAGTGCGTCAGCTGCAGAGCTTTTGGCCCTGCTTTCAGCTATAGCTGAAGTGCCCTTAAAGCAAGGTTTGGCCATTACTGGTTCCGTGGACCAAAAGGGCAGGATTCAACCTATTGGGGGAGTAAATGAAAAGATTGAGGGCTTTTTTACTCTTTGTAAGAAAAGAGGTTTTACTGGAGACCAGGGTGTGGTTATTCCCAGGGCCAATGTTAAGCATTTGATGTTAAAAGAAGAAGTAGTGGAAGCAGTAAAAGAAGGTAAGTTTAAGGTCTATGCTATAGAATCTATTGATGAAGCCATAGAACTTTTTACTGGCCTACCAGCAGGAGAAAGTATAGAGGGAGAAGGGTTTGCCAGAGGAAGTTTTAATGCCTTGGTTCAGGAAAAATTGGAGTTTTTTGCTCAAAGAAGAAAGGAGCTGGCCAGGCAGCTTCAGGGAAAGGAAGGGGATGGAAAAGAGGATTAAACGCCTTTTGCTTTTATTGGATGGTTCCAAGCTAAGCTGGCAGATTCTAAGGTTTGGGCAGTGGCTGGCAAGGATTTTTTCAGCTGAAGTAAAGCCTGTCTATATCGAAGAACCTTCCTTATTGCCTCAGAAAATATATGCTAGAGAGGTGCGTTTTTTCTCCTTTCAAGTCCAAAGAGAAGATTTTTTTTGGCAAAAGGAAGTGAGATTTAAAGAGGAGAGGGTGCGTAAGTTTTTGGGGCAAGGAGAAGTTTCAGATTTGCACCTGGCAAAAGTGCAAGGTAATGGGGAAGAGGTTTTGTTAAACCAGATTACATCTGGGGATCTGGTAATTTTGGGTAAAAGAGGCTGGAGTAAGAGGGGTTTTTTTTGTGTGGGCTCCACTGCTACCCAGCTCTTAAAAAAAGGGTGTGGAAGCGTGCTCCTTCTGGAAGAAGGAGAGAAACCAATTAATCATTACTTAGTTATCCTTGAAGGGTGTGAACACGATAGGCAGGTTTTAGATTTTAGTTTTAAGGTCTATAATTCTTATCCCAAGGATATCTTCTTTTTTATTCCTGCAGAAAAAAAGAATTTTTTAAGCTCATTAAGTATAGAATATCCTTTTTTAAAGGATAAAGATATTTTTGAATTTAAAAATAGGGCCGAATTATTTTTTGCATTGAGTAAAGTTAGAGGGAATAATTTTTTGTTTTTGAATTTTTTGGCTGAAGAAGAGTTGTTTAATTTTATTTGCAACTTTAAAGGAAGTGTTTTTGCTTTGAGGTGATTATGCTTACAGTTAGAAAAAGTTTGCTGCAGTTTGTATTTTCTGGTTCTTTTATGAAAAGATGGAATGATAAGCTAAGACCTGTTGAATTGGTAGAAGTAGAAAAGCAAGCCCATAAGATGATGCTGGCTTTTGTATTGTACCTCTTAAATAGTAAGGATTTACAGGAAGAAGAGCAAATTGAACTTGGAGAGGAAGTTATTTTAAAAGGAATTTTTGATTATTTTTATCGTTTAATTATCACAGATATAAAACCCCCTATTTATTATAAAATAAAAGGAAATCCAGCCCATTTTTCTGAACTTACTTCCTGGGTATTAGAACAGCTTCATCCTAAGATAGAGTGTCTGGGTGAAAGTTTTTGGCAAAAACTTGTCAATTATTTTAAAGAGCAAAAAGAAGAGGGACTTAGCAATCAAATCCTGGAGGCAGCCCACTTATTGGCCAGCTGGTGGGAGTTTTCCTTGATTAGGGACTTAAATGCTTTTGATCCAGAAATGGCAGAAATTGATGCTTCTTTTAAGCAACAGATTCAACAATACACCTTTTTGCAGGGAGTTGCTGAATTACTTGCTGAAGAAGACAATGCCTTGAAAAAGGTAATTAACTTATGGGGGCAGCTTAGATTCCAAAAACGCTGGTCTCAAACTCCCAGGATTCCAGAAACTTCTGTTTTAGGACATCTTTTTATCGTTGCCTGCTATGCCTATTTCTTCAGTTTGGTCATAGGGGCTTGCCCCAAAAGAAGACAAAATAACTTTTTTGCAGGCTTGTTTCATGACTTACCCGAGCTTTTAACCAGGGATATTATTTCACCGGTAAAAAAGTCTGTACCTAAAATTAGCAATCTCATTCGAGAGTATGAAGAAAGTGAATTGGAAAAACGGATATTTTCGCTTTTAAAGGATTATCCTCTGGTGGTGGAAAGGCTAAAATATTTTTTAGGTCTTGATGTGGGGTCAGAATTTACTTCTACAGTTATTTTACAGGAAGAAGTAAGGGAAGTGACTTTAGAACAACTGGAAGTAAATTATAATAAAGATGAATTTGACCCAAAAGATGGAGAATTATTAAAAGTGTGTGATAATTTAGCTGCTTTTATTGAAGCTTATACTGCCTATAGAAATGGAATTATGAACGAACAGTTGCAAGTAGCTATTTTTAGGATTAAAAGTCAATATCAAAATTATATGTTAGCTAATAAGCTACATATAGGTGGATTGCTTTCTGACTTTGATTAAAAAATAGTAAAAGGAGATAGACAATGAAAAGAATATTTATTTTTATGGTACTTTCCTTGTTTTTGTTGGGCTGTTCTAGTGTTAAAACTCAAGGGGACTTTTCTTATCCTCTGGAAAAAAAGTTGGGTTTGGTGGTTTTGAAGAATAATACAGAGACTCCTTTAGCTGGATTTAGAGCTAGTAGTATCTTAGAAGGTATTCTGGAAGCCAGGGAAGTTAAGGTAAAGTTTTATTTACAGGAAAAGTTGCAGGACGAGTATTTACCTCAAGAAGTGAATAAATTTTTACTTCAGGCCAAAGACGATGGTCTGGAATATCTTTTGAGTGGAGAAGTTAATGAGTGGAGGTATAAAACAGGGATAGATGGAGAGCCTGCAGTAAGTGTTCGTCTGGCTTTGTGGGATGTACAAAAGGAAAGCATTGTCTGGAGTGGAGTTGGGGCTAAGAGCGGCTGGGGACACGAGTCTTTAGGTACAGTAGCTCAGGAAGTGTTGTTGGAACTTGTAGAGGAAGTTTTTTAAGTATGCGTAGCTCTCTTTGGGGAATAATCTTAGAGACTATTATTTTTGCCTTCCTATTTTTTGTGTTGGGTTTATTTTTCAATTCAAAAGACCCTCTCTTTTTACATAGCCACTTAAACTATACTTTGCTGGTTTCAGTTGTCTTGACTTTATTTTACGGGTTGAGTGCTGGTTTAATCTTGCTTATTCTGTTTATTATTGAGGGATATTTTTTTTATTCTGAATTTCCCTATCTTTTTTATATTCAGAATTTTTTATTTATTTTGGTATGCGGAGAGTTTAACTATTATTGGAATAGTAAGATAAGAGGTAATGAAGAAAAATTAAGATACTTTAAGAATAGATTAAGAGAGCTGGGTAGAAGTTTTTATGTTTTGAAAATATCACATAATCAGCTAGAAGAAAAATATTTAACTAAACCTTATAGTTTGAGAAATATTTTGTACGAAATAGAAACTGCTTTCCAAAAATCAAAACAAGAGGCACTTATAAAACTGGAGGCAGTAATAAAAAATTATTTTAAGGTAAAAGATTTTGATTTACTTTTGGTAGATAGAAAAAATTTAGAGTTTTATACCCCAAATCTAAAAAAGAAAAAACTTGCCACCAGGGAAGTGGAGTTAATTCAAAATTTTTTTGAACAAGAAGAAGCTATCTTTATTTCTTCAGAAGAAAAAGACCTGGATAACAATTTATTAGCCGTTATTCCTGGTTTTAACTGGGACAATAAACCTCTACTGGTTTTATTGGTAAGAGAAATGGAGTTCTTAGACTTTAATCAAGAAAACTTTATGGCTATGTTTATTACCCTTTCCTACTTGGCCATGCGGATAGGTTTTGTAAAAGATACTTTTAAAGATGAGCTTTGTAAATATTGTGACCCTCGTTTTGTAAAGGATGTGTATACCTTATCTTACCTGGGAGAGAAATATAAGCTTAATAGCTCCCTGGTGGCTATTTTATTAAATCCCAAGTTGGAAAACTATTTAAAGAGTTATAAGTTAAGGCTTAGACTTCTGGATAGAATAGAGTTTTTAACCTGGCAAGATAAAAAAATAGCCCTTATTCTTTTCCCCTTTGAAGGTAAAAATGGCGCTTTGGGATTTGTAGAAAGGATTAAAAAGGAAGGCTTTGAGCTTAGAGATTATCAAATAATACCCTTTGCCAACTCTTCTCTGACCAAAATCAAACAAGAAGTAAGAGCTTTTCTAGCTTTATTATGATTACTTTTGATAACTATATACTATTTTATATTGTATTTTGCTTTATTTTAGCTTTAACTTTTTTTATTTTTTTGATTAAAGATTTGTATAAAAAAAGTTATATTTTTATCTTTTTACTTGTGTTTCTTTTGACTGTTTTAAATCCTGTTTTTTCTTCTATATTTTTTATTTTTATTCTTAAACAAAAAAATAAAACAATTAGTAAGGAAAAAGTACTATTTGAAGAAGAAGATAATATTTGGGCTAAACCTTTTAATTTTGGTATGAGAAGATTGGGAGAAGCAAGTGTATCCCTTTTGCCTGAAAAGGGAAATGTTCCCTTAGAAATAAGACTGGAATTAATCAACCTTTTAAATCAATATAAAAGTCCCTGGAGTATAAGAATTGTAGAAAACTTATTAAAGGATAAAGAAGATGAAGTAAGGCTTTTGGGATATAGTGTTCTGGATAAATTGGAAACCAGGATAAGTAAAAAGGTAGAATATTTTTTAGATAAATATCATGGAGCAAAAGAAAAGAAAGAAAAGGCTATTCTGGCTCGTAATATAGCCTATGCCTTTTGGGACTTTCTCTATTATAATTTGGTAGATACAGAAATGGAAAAGGTAATTTTAAAGAAGATAGAATTCTTCTTGGAAGAAGCCAAAAAGGTTTTACCCAAAGACCCTTATGTGCTGGTTTTGTTGGGAAGAATGGCTTTGCGGCAAGGTAAGCAACAAGAGGCTATTTTCTGGCTGTCCAGGGCTAAAGAATACGGAGCTAGCAACTATAGTACGATTCCCTATTTGGCTGAAGCCTTTTTTGCTTTAAGAGATTTTACCAGCCTTAAAAAAATAGCCAATGAATTTAAAGAGTTTGTAGAGCATCCTAAACTTGGGCTTATCTGGAGGATGTTAGTTAAGTGAAAGAATATACCCTATTGGAAAAAGAGAAGTCTTTTGATATTTTAATTTTAGCTGAGGGAACATATCCCTATGTACGCGGTGGAGTTTCTTCCTGGATTCATCATTTAATTTCCATTTTTCCTGAATACAAATTTGGAATTGTTTTTTTAGGGAGTAAAAAAGAAGACTATGGTGAGGTACAATATACTTTCCCAGAAAATTTAGTATACCTAAAAGCTGTCTTTATTTTTGATTTTGCGTATTTTAAAATAAAAAAAGGTTTAAAGATAAAAAAAAGCACGATTGAAGATGTTTTCAAGCTACATAAGTGGTATAAGGGCTTAGAGCCCAATTTTCCTCCAGTATTTCACTCCCCCAGGACCTTTTATGAAGATTTGGAGGCAGATAAATTTTTATACTCTAGAGATAGTTTTGACTTTATTGTTCAAAATTACTTACAAAGTGCCAAGGAATTGCCTTTTATTGACTATTTTTGGCAAATAAGAAATTTGCACTTACCTGTACTTGAATCTAGTAAAATTTGTAAACTGGATTTTAAATGTAAAGTTATTCATAGCCCTTCAACTGGCTATGCTGGATTTTTGGGTTCTTTATTGTCTTATGATAGAAACATACCTTTTATTTTAACTGAGCATGGTATTTATGTGCGGGAGAGAAAAATTGATATTTTTTCTCAGGAAGATAATATTTCTGGTTATAATTTATTTTCATCTGATAAAAGTAAGTTAGATATAAAGAAAATCTGGATTTCCTTATTTGAAGGATTGGCTAAAATAACTTATAATAGAGCATTTAAAATAGTTTCCCTTTTTCCTAAAGCTAGAGATATACAGGTTAAAATAGGTGCTCCTAAAGAAAAATGCTTGGTTATACCCAATGGCATAAATCTAGGTATATTTAAAAAAGAGAAGCAGCAAAGAAAAAATGTAATTGTAAATATCGGAAGAGTGGTAAAGATAAAGGATATAAAGACTTTTATAAAAGCCATGGGGGTTCTTTTGACTAAAAAGAAGGATGTGGAAGGTTGGATTGTTGGACCCACAGAAGAAGATGAGGAATATGCTAGAGAATGTCTGGACTTGGTTGCTGCTTTGGGTTTGGAAGATAAAATAAAGTTTTTAGGCTTTAGAAAACCAGAAGAAATTTTGCCCGGAGTAAAATTGTTGACCTTAACTTCCATAAGCGAAGGAATGCCTCTGGTCATTTTAGAAGCCTTTGCCTGTGGAGTGCCAGTGGTGGCCACAGATGTGGGGGCATGTAAGGACTTGATCTATGGGCAGGAAGGAGAAGATAAAGCCCTAGGCAAAGCTGGAGAGATTGTGCCCCTGGCCAGTCCTAAGGAAATTGCCCGGGTGTATCTGGATTTTTTGGTAGATAGAGAAAAATGGCAAAAGGCAAGTCTGGTAGCTCAAAAAAGAGTCCATACTTTTTATTCTCAGAAGGTTTTTTATAATAATTATAAGATGTTGTATCAAGAGGCATTAAGTAAATGGCCGGTATAGCCTTTGAACTAAAAAAACTTTTAAAAAAACAAAAACTATTTTCCCTGCTTGTAGCCTATGGTTATAGTGCTGTGCTGATTTCTGGTCCTTGGGTAATTTCTATTATCAGCATTTTGTTGGTGGGTTATTTTGCATACTCCCAGCAGGATAATCTTTTTATTCTCCAGTTTCAAAGTCTAGTGACCTATTTGCTGGCCCTTAGCCTTATTCTTACTGGTTCTTTTCAGCTTTCTTTTGTTCGGAGTATAGCAGATTTTATTTTTCAAAAAAGGGAAGAACAGGTATTCCCCAATTTAATGGGAGCCCTTTTATTATCTTTTGGGCTAGGTATAATTGGGGCGTTTATTGGTATAGGTTTATTTTTAAACTCTCTGGATTTGACTATTAAAATTCTAATACTTTTTTCTTTTATTGCTCTTTGTGGAATCTGGATTGTCAATGTTTTGTTCTCTGGCTTAAAAGAGTATAAAAAACTTTTATTATTATACTTTGTTTCCTTTGCAAGTATATTTGTTTTTTCTTTTTATTTTAAAAAATATGGATTATCTGGTTTGCTTTTTTCTTTTCTTTTAGGCCTAAGTATTCTTCTTTATTTTTCCTTAATTTTGATAGGTAGTAATTTTGTTTTAAACAATTTTATTTCTTTTGATTTTTTGCAAAAAGATAATTTTTACCTTACCTATGCTTTAATAGGTCTTTTTTATAATCTTGGTATTTGGATAGATAAATTTATGTTTTGGTTTTCCCGGGATACAGGAAGAGTAGTTATTGGCGGTTTAAAAAATTCCATTCTTTATGACTTACCTATTTTTTTGGCCTATCTTTCTATTGTTCCTGGAATGTCTGTGCTTTTTTATCGCCTGGAAGTAGATTTTGCAGAGAAATATGAAAAATTTTACGATGCTGTTAGAGAGAAGGGAACCTTAGAGGAAATTTTTTACTATAAAAAAAAGATGATTAGAAGTATTAGAATGGCCATTCGGGAGATAATGATAGTGCAGGGTATATTTACCTTGATTTTGTTCTTAACTTCAGAGGATATTTTTTCTTTGCTCAATATTCCCAAATTGTATCTACCACTTTTTTATGTGGACCTGGTTGGAGCTCAGTTGCAGCTTGGGTTTACCTTTTGTTTAAGTTTTTTATTTTATTTGAATAAAAGAATTATTTGTCTTATTATGTCTATTTTATTTTTTGTCTTAAATTTTATTTTTACTTACCTAAGTATAAAATTAGGTCCATATTTTTATGGTTATGGATTTTCTTGTTCTTTGCTCGTTTGTTTTGTTTTAATCTTATTTTTATTAAGTAAAGTAATGGAAGATTTAGAATATGAGACATTTGCCTTTCAAGAGTATTAGTTTAATAATCTTTATTTTTTTAGCAGGTAATATTTGGGCCCAAAAAATTGAGGATGGAATGTGTTTTTATTATGGAAATAGACTTCCTGAAGAAATGCTGGCCTATTGTAAGTATATTGTTGTGGATGATAAAAACCTAGAAGAAAAGCCTGTAGTTACTTATGATTTAGATACTAAATATATAGCCTATTTGAGTGTGGGAGAAAGTCTGGATAAGGCAATAGCTAAAGATTGGGTCCTGGGAGTAAATAAAAGATGGGACTCTAAGGTAATGGATTTAACTAATAGGAAGTATTTTGATTATCTTTTAGCCAGGGCCAAAAGACTTTTAACTAAAGATTATGGAGGTATTTTTCTGGATACCTTAGACTCAGCTACTCTTTTTTTAAAGGGAGAGAAATTAGAGGCTTATTTTGAACAAGAGGTTAAGCTGATTAAGACTCTAAGAAAGTTATTTCCTCAGAAGCTGATTATTCTCAATAGGGGTTTTGAAATAATACCTAAGGTCTTTCAAGATATAGACGCTTTAGCTGTAGAGTCTCTTTTTTGGGGATATGATGCTGTAAATCAAAGTTATGTTCCAGTGAAATCTGAAGAAAGAGAGAAACTTCTTGTTTTACTTAAGGGTATTAAGAGTAAATATAAGTTGCCCATAATAGTTATTGACTATTTAAAGCCTGGCGAAATGGAGAAAGGTCTGGAGTTATCTCAAAAGATACAACAGCTTGGATTTATTCCTTATATCAGTAATGGAGAACTTAATGCTCTGGGAATAAATGAAAAGTGTATTTATCCTCGCAAAGTTTTAATTTTAACAGATGGGAGCGTTTATAATGATATTTATAAAAATTCTCCTTCAAGGCTTATTTCCCTTCCTTTAGAATACTTAGGTTTTGTTCCAGAGATAAAAAATGTGTCCAGAAGTTTACCTGAGTTTCCTTTAAAAGATAGATATGCTGGAATTATCGTCTGGTTGAATAAAGGTGTTTTAGAAGATTATTCCCGATTTTATGTGTGGGTTAAAAGAGCTATTGCTGAAGGAAATAAGGTTTTATTTTTGGAAAGTTTTGGTTTCCCAGAAGAAAAGGAGTTTTTAAATCCTCTGGGCCTGGATTTAGTAGAAGTGCAGGATAAAAACTTTAATTTATGGTTTAATAAAAAGTATTTGGGCTTTGAGATTGAACCTAGAATAAGAGCAGAAGATACAGGCCTGGTGCTCCAAAGAGGAGAGCCCTGGTTAATGTTAAAGAATAAAAAGGAGCAAATTACGCTTATGGCCAAAACTCCCTGGGGTGGGTATGCTTGGGGAGAGAGTTTTTTGCTCAACAGCCCAGAAGAAATCTGGGTTGTTGACCCTTTTCAACTGGTTCAGGAGATGCTGGAACTACCTCTTCTTCCCATACCTGATGTAAGCACAGAAATGGGGAAAAGGATTTTCATAGCTCATATTGATGGAGATGGAGCAGTAAGTAGGGCTGAGTTTGAACCAGATAAGCTGGCTGCAGAAATCATTTATTCAAAAATTTTAAAAAAATATACCTTGCCCCATGGAGTTTCTTTTATTGAGGCAGAAATTGCTCCTCATGGACTTTATCCCCAACTTTCAGCTAAGATGTTAACGTTAGTTAAAAAGATTTGGCAACTTCCCTATGTGGAGCCAGCCAGCCATAGCTATTCGCATCCTTTTCAATGGAAAAAAGTGTTGCTGAAGAAGGAGGAGTTAGAAGATACAACAGGAGAATTTTATAACTTACCCCTTAAAAACTATACCCTTAATCTGGAAAGGGAAATTATAGGTTCAGTTGATTTTCTGAGTCAACTTACCTCTAAACCCTTACGCTTGTTTTTTTGGACAGGAGATTGTTTGCCCACTGAAAAGGCTCTTAAAATTGCTTACAAACAGGGTTTATACAACATTAATGGGGGTGATACGACAATAACCAATCAAGAGCCCTGGTTTTCCAGGATAGTTCCTTTGGGCTTTAAAAGGGGAAAGTTTATTCAAATTTTTGCCCCTGAACAAAATGAAAACCTTTACACCAACTTATGGAGCGGTCCCTTTTATGGCTATAAGCAGGTAATCCAGACCTTTTTAAAAACCGAAAGTCCCAAAAGGTTAAAACCCATAGACATATATTATCATTTTTATTCTGGTTCTAAACTTGCATCTTTAAAGGCTTTGGAAGAGGTATACAATTTTTGCTTGCAGCAAGACATTCATCCCCTTTATGTTTCTGAGTTTTTACAAAGGGTGTTGGCCTTTTATAATAGTGTCATACTTAAAACTAGTGAAGGCTTAGAAGTAGTTAAAAAGGGAAAATACTTTGGACTGGAATTTAACCTTGGCACCTTAAGGTTGAGCCAGGAAAGCATTGTTTCAAATAGCTGGGGAAGAAAGCAAGATAAAAATCTTTATTACTATCACTTAGAGCCTGATAGTTACAGAATAAAGGTACGCACAAAATCTAATTTAAAAAATAAAAAAGAACCATATATAATTTCTTTAAATGGAAAGGTTTTGAGATTTAAAAAATATAAACAAGGCTTTGATTTTAAATTTACCTCTTTTAGACCTGTAAAGGGAGAGCTGTTTTTGCCAGATGGTTGTCGTCTTGATTTTAAAAATAAAGTGAAAGTAAAGAAAAAAGTAGATACATATGTTTTTCAAAGTAAAGAGAAAACAGTTGCAGGAAGAATTACCTGTAGACAGTGAAGAAAAAGTTGTCACTGGAAGTGAGCTTTTGTTTATTTTAGGAGCCTTTTTATTGGCTTTATTTTTAGTTTTTCCCAGAAAGTCTTTGGACTTTTATGTCTTAAGCGAACAGAAAAATTTGGATTTAGCAATTTCCTATCTGGAAGTTTTGGTAAAAAAATATTCACGGGTGGATTATGCCAGAGTACTTTTTCAAGGCTATGTACATAAGGGAGAGTGGGAAAACGCTGAAAAATTGGGAGAAAAGATTAAATTAAGCCCTTTTTTGCGCTATGATTTAAGTAAAAGTCGGTTTTTTGCTTTGCAAAACAAAGAACCCGAAAAAGCCATAGCTTACTTACAAAAGTGTTTAAGCTTACTTAAGGAAATAGAAATAAAAGAAGAAGTAAAACCGTCCTGGCTTTATGAGGAGTACTGGAGGCTGGGGCAATCTGCAGAAGCGCTTAGAATAATTGAAAATTATGGCCTTTATAAGGAAGATGTGAAGTGGGCTAAAAAGGGGCTTGAACTTACTCTGGCTAAGTCTGATTTTAAAAAGGCAATGTTTTTTTTAGAAGAACTCATAGTCAAAGATAGCCCCAATTCTTTGTTCTGGAAACAAAAAAAGGCTGTTTTGCTCGAACAAGAGGGTAAATACCTGGCCAGTGCTGAGATTTATTTTCAATTGTTTAAAGAAAGTAAGGACAAAAAGCAAAAGAAAAAATTTTTAATATCAGCTTTTAAAGTTTTAGAAAGTGGGAATAAGGTAAAAGAAATTAAAAAATATTTACATAGTTATTTGAAAGAGATTCCTGGAGATTATGCCAGTTATAATTATTTTCTATCTCTGGCTAGAAAAGTTGGAGCCAGGAAAGAAGCACAGTTTCTATCAAGGAAAATTTTGAGAGAAAATTAAATTGAAGATGAAAAAAGTAATTTTTACTTTGATTTTTTGTTTGCTTGCTTTAAATTTAAATCTTGCTCTAGCTGAAGATAATTTAAAGCAACAAACAGAGCTTTTAAAACTGGCTCTTAATGTATTTGTAGAAAATAATGATTTAGATAATGCCTATAAAACAGCTTTAAAAGGTTATAAACTTAATAAAAGAGATATCTTCTGGCTTCAATGGTTAGCTCAAATTTCTCTTTGGCAGGGAGAAACAAACCTGGCCTTTTCCTATTATAAGCAAATATATAAACTAAAACCCAGTTTAAACTTGAGTAATAAAATTATTAAGCTGGGTCTAGAGTTAAATCAATTAGATAAGATTGTAGATTTACTAGAGGAAAAAGTAAGGAAAAAAGAATATCTTTATGTAGATAGCCTCATTAAAGCCTATATCTATATTGGTTCTCCAGAAAAGGTATTTGCTTTACTTAAAAAAATACCCAAGAAGATAGCTTTTAATTATTATTTTATAGCCTCAGAGCTAGCTTTTTCCTTGGGAGAGCTTGATTTATCCCTGTTTTATTTAAAAGAAATAGAAAAGGTTAGAAAATTAAATTCTGAAGAAGTTAATCTTTATGCTAAAATTTTACTTATAAAAAGAAGATATGACCATGCGTTGCAAAAACTATATTCGATTAAGGACAAAATGGATTTTACTGAGCCAGATTATTGGTATAATTTAAGTGATTTATCTTGGCTTATGCAAAAAGATGAAATTGGTCTGGAGGTTAATTACTTTTTGTTTCAGCACGATATAGCTAGAAAGGTTGATTTTGAGCGTTTAGGAATACTTAGCCTTAAAAAGAAAGATTTTGATTTAGCTAAAAGGGTTTATTTAGAGGCCTGGAAGAAATATAAAGAGCCTATTTATTTCTTAAATTATGCCTATGTCTTAGATAGATTAAAGGACTATAAACTGCTTTATACAGAAATAGAAAAGTTTTCCCAAGAGGATAAACACTTTTTGGAAAATAATATAAATATTTTATTACTAAAGGCCAAATCTTTAACTTGGCTGGGTAAGAAAAGGGAAGCATTGGATATTTATTTAGAGCTTTATCTAAAATATAGGCAAAATAGTTTAGCTAGAGAGTATATTTATGCTGCTATTGAGTTGGGAGAGACAAAGGACTTACTTACTTTTTTAAGGTATCTAGAAGAAAATAAGTTAGTAGATGAGTCCCTATATTTAGTAGTTGGCTCTGCTTATACCTATTTACAGTATAATCAAAAAGCTATTTTTTACTATGATAAGTACTTGGATAAAAACAAACAAGATATTAGTTTTTTGGTTGATTATGCAGATGTTTTAGGCTCACTCGAGGAATATAAAAACAGAGAGATAAAACTTAGAAAAAGAGCTTATGCTTTAATAAAAGAAAGGATTAAACAAGATGATAAATTTTTAACTAATAAGGACAATCTTTATCTCTATCTGCGATTGTCTTTTTATTTTGATTCTCCTGGAAAAATAAAAAAATTATTAGCAAAAGCTAAAGAGATACTCCCAGAAGAAGAATATTTAAACCTTTATTATAGCTATCTTCTTGCACGGGGAAGTTATGAAAAAGCAATTTTTTTACAAAAAAGATATGGATTTGCTCCCCCCTGGGCTAAGATGAGTATGAACCTGGAGCAGGACAATAGAGAGGAGTTAGCCCGGTTAACCCAAAATTTTTTATTCAGGTTACCTATAAGAGATGAAGTTGAAAGCTTACGCAGGATTGGTAGAATAGATAGGAGTAAAGAAGTTGCTTTTAGTAACCTAGATAAGAATAAAAAGGACTTTTTACTCTATAAACAATTTAAAGATTTAATAGAAGAAAGTGAGGATAAAATACACCTGGCTACAGAGGCTAGCTTACATAAAGACTATGATATCTGGACTAATAGAGTATTGGTTTTGTCTGATTGGAATAAGTATTTAAGTTATAGTGTTTTATTAGAAGATAAATTAATCAAGGAGAGGGATAACAATTTATTTAACCTTCCAGATAACATAAGTAAATATACTTTAAGTTTTAGCTATAAAAGAGAAAGAAAAGAAGTAAAATTTTCTCTATGGAAAATAGTAAGTAAACAAGAGGTTTGGGGCGGGAAGTTAGAGTTTTCTTCTTATTTGAATAATAGACTGAATTTAAGGTTTAGAGTTTATGGTAATGACTTTGCTTCTGAAAATTTACTTGTGGAGACTTTAGGGCTTAGGGAAGGAATTGGGTTTGATTTAGTTTATGATTTAACCGATAGCTGGCAGACAGAGTTTAGCCAGGATTTTAGTAGATATAGAGATTTAAAGTATAATCTCTTTGGTCAGAGTAGAAGTAGTTTTTGGCAAATAAGTAAAAAGCTTAGAGTGGGCTATCCTTCTTTGACTTTACGCAATTACTGGCTTTATAATTCTTATGCAGAAAATCAGAGTAGCTATTTAAATCGGTTTTCAGTTCAGCCACCAGATTTGCTACCAGCGGATTTCTGGGAAACAGGCCTGGTTTTGGATTTTGGTCTGGAAAATAGAGACAACTATAATCGAGTATGGCGGCCTTTTGGAGAATTTGGAGTGGTTTATAACAATCAAAATGGTTGGGGGCCTTTTTTAGAACTGGGAGTTGGAGGTTCCTTATTAGGACAGGATAATCTGGCCCTGGGATTTGGTTATTCCAAAGAACTCATACAAGAAGGAGAAGGGGTGTATAGGTTTTACGGGGAATATAATTATTGGTTTTAAGCTTAGATAAAAATAAAAAAGGTGGTAAGCTTTAAAACTTACCACCTTTTTTTTCTTTTTTTGGTAGCGGGGGGAGGATTTGAACCTCCGGCCTTCGGGTTATGAGCCCGACGAGCTACCAAGCTGCTCCACCCCGCGTCAATCGAGAAAAGCTACTTTATATATTTTTTTATATTTGTCAACATTTTTGTCAGTGTTTTTTTATTTTTAGCCTTTTAGCTTGCCTGGTGATTATCCTTTCCTTATCGTTTATTTGCCTGGAGTGAGTGTGAAAAAAAGATAGATGCTGGGAATTTAGAATATCCTTGTTTTTGTGGACTTACTAGTTTAACTGTTCTAAAAAAGAGAGCAGTTCTTCTCCCACACTTTGTGAAGCTTTTTTATTTCCCAAAATAGTTTTGATTTCTTTTAATTTTAGGATAGTGTTGTTGTAGGTTTTTTCCTGTTCCCATAAGTTTATGCTTTGTAAGATGTTTTCTACATTAGCTTCTTTTTGAATATATTCTGGGAAAATTTTTTCTTTTAATATTAGATTGGGCATCCCTATTGCTGGAACATCTATTAATAATTTACCCACCAGATAGGTTAGAGAAGATACCTTATAGGTGATAATGGTGGGTAATTGCATTAGTGCGCACTCCAGAGTTACAGTGCCAGAAGCAGCCAGGGCCAGGTAACTGCTGGCCATTTCTTGATATCTATATTTTCTTTCTACAATCTTACAATTTAATTGGGGGTTAAGGTATTGGGTTATTGTTTTCAGGTCTATGTTATCTGCCTTAATAAGAGTAAATTGATAATTTTTCTTTTGTTGTAAGTTTAAGCATACTTCATTAAAAAGTGGTAGCAAAGAATGCACTTCCTTATATCTACTTCCTGGTAGCAATAAGATTTTATTTTTTTCTCTGGTTATATTTTTAAAGGAATTAAAGTCTATGATATCTAATAGTGGATTTCCCACATAGGAGGTATTTACTTTATATTGTTTTAAAAAATCTTCTTCAAAAGGGAAAATGCAAAATATTTTTTTGATATATTTTTTTAGAAAATGAACCCTATTTTTCCTCCAGGCCCAAACCTGAGGAGCAATGTAGTAAAAAACAGGTATGTTTAGGTGCCAGGCATATTTGGCCAGCCTAAAGTTAAAGTCAGGGGCATCTAAAAGAAGGATAAGGTCAGGCCTTGTTTTTTTAAGAGATTGCTTTATGTTCCTTAGCAATTTGAGGATGCGGGGCAAGGCGGAAAAGACTTCGGTAAATCCCATTACAGAAAGTTCTTCAGCCCTAAATAGGGCTTTTAGGCCGGCTTTACGGCTTAGCTCTCCTCCCATCCCGATGATGTTTATTTGGGGATGATGAGTTTTTAGCCAGGTTATAAGCTGGCTGGCATATACGTCTGCCGAAGGTTCACAGCAGTTTATCCAAATAGTTTTGCCCATGGTCTATCCTATGCTTAAAATTGAGTTTAAAGGTAATATGAAGTTGGGATAAATACAAGTTTTAGAGTAAGGGAGAAAAAATGAAACACCTTATTTTGTTTTTAGGGTTATTTTTATGGTTGGGAGTACCCACAGGAGAAGCCAGGGAGTTAAAACTGGCTCATGCTGTCAATACGCAAAGTCCCTATCATCTGGGGAGTTTGGAATTTAAAAAACTAGTGGAACAGGAAAGTAAAGGTGATTTGCAAATAAGGATATTTCCCAACAGGCAACTGGGAGATGAAAGGGCACTTATTGAAGCTTTACAAATGGGCTTGGTGGACTTGGCAGTTATTTCTACAGGCCCTGTGGGCAACTTTGTCCCTGAGTTTCTGGCCCTGGATGTGCCTTATGTTTTTACCTCCTATGCACAAGTAGATAGCGTGCTGGAGGGAAAGCTGGGTACAAAGTTTTTAAGTACCTTAAATAAAGCTAAGCTGGTGGGTCTGGCTTTTTGGGAAAACGGGTTCAGGCATCTTACCAATAACAAACATCCAGTATTGGTACCTCAGGATTTGGTGGGATTAAAACTAAGAACCATGGAAAACAGGGTTCACATTGAAGCCTTTGAATACCTGGGGGCCATTGTTCAACCTTTACCTTATGGAGAGGCTTTAGCTGCCCTCAAACAAGGTGTTTTAGATGGTCAGGAAAATCCCATAAACATTATTTATGCCTTTAAGCTCTACACCTTACAAAAGTACCTTTCCCTTACTGGGCATGTTTATTCTCCTGCCTTGCTTTTAGTTTCTCAGAAAACCTGGCAAAGTTTATCTGCTCAAGAAAAAAGTATTTTAAAGAGTAAAGGGTTAATCGCAGCGAAATATGAGAAAAGGTTGATTCGAGAGCAGGAACAAAATCAACTGGAAGAACTAAAAAAAGCAGGTATGAAGGTTTTTCAGGTGGATAGGGAAAAATTTAAAGCCTATTTAACTCCCTTAAGAGAAAAGTGGGCAGAAAGCTTTCCCTGGCTGAAGGAAATAGAAGCCTTTTTGCAGGAAAATAAGTAAAATATTTGTAATTACTTTCCTATACAAAAACGGGAGAAAATAGCCTCAAGGGTTTCTTCTGTGGTTATTTCTCCTGTTATTTCCGCTAGTTTTCTTATAGCTACATCCAGGTGCAGGGATAAAAGGTCATAGGGAAACTGGGAAAGGTTTTGCAGTAGCTTTTCCAGTTCTTCCTGGGCTTGCTGTAAGCAAATTTTTTGACGCAGGTTGGGTACCAGTAGGGATTGCTGTTCTTTTTGCTGGCCTACTAGTTTTTTTAAGATTTGTTCGGTTAGGAGGTTCAGATTTTTACCGGTTTTGGCAGAAAGGAAAATGGGCTCTAACTTACATTGATTTAGCCACAGGGGCTTTGTTTCTGTTTTATCTATTTTATTGATAACCAGAATAATTTTTTCCTGCTCTATACTTTCCAGTACTTTGTCTTCAAATTCACTCCACTCTTCTTCAATATCTATTAGCAATAAGCAAAGATCACATTGTTTTAAAAGCTCCCAGCCTCTTTTTAAGCCCAGATTTTCTACTTCATCCTGAGTTTCACGCAGACCAGCAGTATCTACCAGGCGTACAGGAAGTCCTTTAAGATTGATGCTTTCCTCTAAATAGTCTCTGGTAGTTCCTGGAATGGGGGTGACCAGGGCCCTTTCTTTACCAATAAGAGCATTTAACAAACTGGATTTTCCAGCATTTACCCTTCCTGTTAGAACCACCAGAGCTCCATCCTGGTAGATGTGTTTTTGTTCGTAGTTGGTAATTAATTCTTGTATTTCTCTGAGGATGGTTTTGATTTGGGGGCTTAATTGAGTGGGAGGCAGGATTTCCAGTTCTTCTTCTGGAAAATCCACTGCCAAGCAAAAGTGTTGTTTTATTTCCTCTAGATTGGCCCTCAGGGAAGAAATCTTTTCTTTTAACAGTCCAGATAGTTTTTGTTGAGCCAGGGGAATGGCTTTTTTCGTAGGAGCACTGATTAGTTCAGCTACAGCTTCAGCTTGGGTGAGGTCTAGCTTGCCATTGAGGAAAGCCCGATAGGTAAACTCTCCTGGTTTGGCCAATCTGGCCCCTAGCTTTAAGGTTTCCTCTAAAAGGGCTTGCAAAATAGCAGGTCCACCGTGGCAATTTATTTCTACCACATCTTCTCCAGTATAGGAGCCAGGCTCTGGCATATAAGCTAACAACACTTCATCCAGCAATTCGCCTTGAGTGGAATAGACATGACCGTGGTGTAAACGGTAGGGCTTTGGGCTGGTAAAGTGTTTTTGACTGGATTTAAACAAGCGAAGGGCAATATTTAAACTTTCTTTGCCACTTAATCTTATGATTCCCACTCCTCCCTGTCCCAGAGGAGTAACTATAGCACTTATGGTATCCTTCTGGTGCTCCATGTTTGGGTCCTTGTTATTTAATTTTTATACTTTTTAGGCTCTTTGGGGTTAAGAAGTGTTGGAAAGAAAAAAGGCGAAGCGTTTAAGCTTCGCCTTTTTTTAGTGCTTACTGGGTAAGCCTTGTTTGTAATTGTTCTGGTTTGCGTCGCATTGTTTTTTTCTTAGGCATAATGAGTACTCTTTTCAGCGGGCCTTCTCCAAGGCTTTTGGTTTGAATACCTCTATCCTTTTGCAAGGTGAGGTGAATGATTCTGCGGTGATAGGAAGTTAAGGGCTGGGTTTTCATTGTTTTTCCAGTACGTTTTGCCCGTTGAGCCAAGGCCAGAGCTGTTTGTTTAATTTTTTCATTTTGTCTTTGGCGATAGTTAGCAGCGTCCAGCTGGATTCTAGAGATACCTGGACATTGTTTGGCTATAATCCTGTTAGCCAGGTACTGGATAGCTGAGATAGTTTGTCCGTCTTTGCCAATGAGTACCCCAGCATTTTCCTCTTCTTCAATACTTACATAGATTGGCTCTTTGCTCAAATCCACACTTATTTGCGAATTGGGGGCAATGGGGCGGGTCAGGTTGTGTACAATATCCCGCACTTTGTTTTCCACTTCCAAAGGATTTTCCCGTTTTTTGGCTTTAATTTTTGCCTTTTTTAGCCCAACCAAACCAAAAATACCAGAAGAGCCGCCGCTTAGAATTTCAATTTCCAGAGAGTCGCGTTCTGTCTGAAAGTACTCACAGGCCTTGGAGATAGCCTCATCCACATCCTTACCGACGAATTCTACAAATTCCTCCATGCTCACTCCTTACCTCTTTTCCCGGTTTTTAATTTTCAAAGAACAGTTCCCCTTTTTCGTCCATTACCCTTTTTAAGGGGAAAGATAAAGGTCATCACCGGGTCTTTAAGCCTGTTTTTTCAACATCCACCACTGTTGGGCAATGGACAGTATATTGTTGACCAGCCAGTATATTACCAACCCAGATGGAAAGTTTAAAAAGAGAAAGGTAAAAAGTATAGGCATAAACAACATTACCTTTGCTTGGGTTGGGTCCCCTGGCGCTGGAGTCATCTTTTGTTGTATAAACATTGTTGCCCCCATAATCAAGGGGGTAATATAAAAAGGATCTTTAGCAGAAAGATCCGCTAACCACAAGAGATTGGTAAAGGGCAAGTGAGTTATAAAAGGAGCATGTCTAAGCTCAATAGCTCCTAAAAGCCCCTGGTATAATCCAAAAAAGACAGGGATTTGAATCAGCATGGGCATACAACCACCAGCTGGATTTACTTTGTAAGTTCGATACAGCCGCATCATCTCTTCATTCATTTTCTGGCGATCGTCTTTGTACTTTTCCCGTATTTCAGCCATGAGAGGTTGTAACTTTTTCATCTGGTTCATGGATTTATAGCTTTTTTGGGATAAAGGCCAGAAAAGAAGTTTAATTAAAATGGTTAGTAAAATAATGGCAATTCCATAATTATGAGTATAGGTATAAAAGAAGTTTAAAACTTTTATAAGTGGTTTGGCAATAAAATCAAACCACCCATAGTGTATAGCCTGGGATAGATTGTTGGGTACTAAAGCTAGTTGTTTTTCTTCCTTGGGTCCTAAATAATAAATACAATTTAAAGTGGTTTCATTGTTATTTACGATTTGAGACAAAGCTAAGCGATAGATATTTTTTTCCAGCTTTGCTTTAAAGACAAAATTGTTGCTTGTAGGCACTAAAGCCAGTAAAAAATAATTATTACTTATTGCTCCCCATTTTACTTTGTTATCTGTTAGAATTCCTTTTTCCAGGTCATCTTTATCTGTTTCTGCACTTAGTCCATCTGTCCCCAAGTATACTATCTGGGTGGGATTATAACGGTTTTCTTCTCTGGTAAGAGGAAGGGTAGAAATTACAAAACTTACTTCATTGTCCTTGTTTCCAGGAGCTAAGATTTTGAGTTCTTCCTTGACTTGATAGGTGTCAGCAAAAAAGGTGAGTGTCCTTAAGAGGGTAATACCTTCAAATTCACCTTTAAAGGTCAAAGAGGTGCTTTCCCCTGGATTTAATTTTTTGTTTTCCCCTTGATAGCTCCAGTTGAATTTGTACCAGGTAGGTATGCGATTCCAGATAATGCCCAGAGGTCCTTTGGCCAGAGCTTCAGGGCTGATTAAATCTATATGAGGAGAGTTTTTCTCTACACTTACTCGGTACTTTTTTAAGACAAAATGTTCCAGCACTCCCCCTTGAGTATTAAGTATGGCTTGATATAGAGGAGTTTCTATGGTTATTTTTTTTCCCTTCTGGGGGTCAAATAAGTTGTTGATTTGTCCCAAATTGGAAGGAGTATAACTGGGAGCAGGTGTAGAAGTGGGTTGTTTAGTAGCCACAGTGTTGGAGGAGTTAGTAGTAATGTGTTGTTGTGGCTGTTGTTTAGGTTGAGGTGGAGGAAAAATTATATTCCAGAGTAATAATACCACTAAAGATAGCCCCACAGCCAAGAGTACTCGAATATTGTTATCCATGGATTTTTTTTCTCCTTAAAATATAGAATTGTTGAGGTACAGGGTCGATTCCGCCCTCAAAAAAAGGATTACAGCGTAAAAAGCGTCTAAGAAAAAGATAAGAGCCCTTTAAACAACCAAAGCGCAGGATGGCTTCTTTTGCATATTCAGAACAGGAAGGATAAAAACGGCACTTGGCAGGCCAGAGAGGAGAAAGGGCATATTGATAAATTTTGATTAAAAACAAGAGCACTTTTTTCATACACAGATACTTTTTTCCCTCAGGCTCTTAAAAAAGGAACTTAAGTCTTCTTCCACATCTTTAAACTTTAATGTGGACCATACAGGGTGTTTTTTAGGCACAATTACTATATCCTGTCCACCAGGAAGTAGGTCTTGATATAGCCTTACAAATTCACGAACTAACCTTTTTACCCGGTTGCGCACCACTGCTTTCCCGATCTTTTTACTTACAGTAATACCCACTCTTGCATATTCATAAGAGTTGGGACAGATGAAGACTATAAACAGAGAGGTAAAAAAACGGCGACCTCTTTCATAACATCTTTGAAATTGAGGTCGCTTTAATAAACGTTTTGTTTTGGGAAAGGTTAAACAGCTAATCTTTTTCTGCCCTTGGCCCTACGTCTTTTGATAACCAGTTTTCCGCCTCTAGTGCGCATTCTAACCAAAAAACCGTGAGTTCTTTTACGTTTGATTTTACTGGGCTGATATGTTCTCTTCATTGCTCTCTCCTTCTTGCTAACTTAAGACAAACTCTTTAGATAACTTCTTGAAAGATAATGGTCAAGAAAAAAACTCAGATAAAAATTTGATTTTCAGATAAAAGCTGATTTATCCATTGCACAAGATATTCTCGTTGTTCAGGCGTAGCATAAGTGATACACTGGCATCTGATTTTATTGCTGGCCCTGATTAAAAGTTCGGCCTTTAGCCAGTTTTTACCCAATTCCAAAGGAAAATAATAAGGTCCACAGTTGGATAGGTGTTCTTTCTGTTCAGAAGTATAGAACTTTTGGGGTAGAGGAAGCCAGTAGAGATTATCAAGAGGGTTATCCAGTTTTTTTTCTTTAAAACTCTTTTTTATTTTTTCCATGTCCTGCTGGTTTAATTCTTCGATATAATAGGATCTCATAATTACCTCTTTTTGTGTTCATGTATCTTTTTATTTTCTTCTAAATTTATTTCATCCAGATTAAACATCTTGCGTAAGGCATCAAGATATTTTTCTACCGTACCTTCTTCCTGCTGTCTTCTCTTTAAAAATAAAATTGGAGATTGATATAATTTACTTACTATGGACTTTAGCATAAGTTCTATATGTTCTTTGTCTTTATCTCCAAGGTTTACCTTTTTTAGAGTTTTATGTAATTCTTTTTGAGCTATTTCTTCTCCCTTGGCCATTAATTCTTTTATGGTTGGAGTTATTTCCAGGTTATCTAACCAGTGTTTAAATTTATAAACTTCTTCTTCAATGATATATTTAGCTTTTTCAGCTTCCTTTTGTCTATAAACCAAGTTTTCTTCAACTACTTCTTTTAAATCATCTATGTCATAGAGAAATACATTATCAAATAAATTGATATCCGGGTCTATGTCTCTAGGTACAGCAATATCAATAAAAAACATGGGGCTGTATTTACGTTTTTTTAATATGGGCTTTAAATCTCTGGCCTGGAGGATAGTATGGGGGGCTCCAGTGGAGCTTATCACTATATCAGTCTGGGAAAGGTAGTCTAAAAGCTGAGCAAAGGGGATGGCTTTTCCCTTAAATTTTTGAGCCAGTTCTTCTCCCTTGCTTAGGGTTCTATTGGCTACTAAAATATTTTTTACTCCCTGATTTAATAAGTGTAGAGCAGCCAGTTCAGCCATTTCTCCTGCGCCAATGAGCATGACTGTGGAATTACTTAAGTCTCCAAAAATTTTTTTAGCCAGTTTTACTGCCGCATAGCTGATGGATACAGCACTAGAAGATACTTCTGTTTCTGTACGCACCCTTTTGGCTACAGAAAAGGCCTTGTGTAATAAGCGGTTTAAAATAACTTTGGTAGTGTTTTCCTGAACAGCTTCTCGATAGGCGTCTTTGAGCTGGCCTAAAATTTGAGGCTCTCCCACTACCAGGGAGTCCAGGCTAGAAGCCACAGTGAAAAGATGTTTGATGGCTTCCAGGTCCTGGTAAATATAAAGGTGTTTGTATAGCTCTTCTTTATTGCCAGAACAATAATTAGTCCAAAAGGTTAGTATTTCCTGAACTACTTTTTCTTTGGGATTACCTATAGCTAATATTTCTACCCGATTGCAGGTAGAGAGAATCAAATATTCTTTGAGACAACCGCTTCCCTTGAGCAGATTGTTTTCCCTGTAATTGTACTGACTAAGGGCATATTTTTCCCTTACTTCTACAGGGGCGGTTTTATGATTTAGTCCTAGAAGAATTATACTACTTTTCATAGTTAGGGCCTAAAACTATGGTGTGTTGGCATAAGAAGGTTTATTCCCATAAGGGAGATTAAGGATAAAATAAAGAGAAAAATGGCCATTTTGGCGGGTTTTTTCCCCTTCCACCCCAGGGCCAGACGTTGATGGAAAAGATAGGCATATAAAATCCAGATGAAAAGGGCCACAATTTCCTTGGGATCCCAGGTAAAAAAACTTTTCCAGCTAAAAATTGCCCAGATAAATCCAGTAAATACCCCCAGGCTAAAGAGCGGAAAACCGCAGACCACAGCCAGATGATTTAAACGGTCAAAGGTGGTAAGTGAAGGTAAGTCATTGGAAAAGGAAGGCAATTTGCTTTTGGTCTTTATTTTTTTTTCCAGATAAAGATAGATAAGCCCACTTCCAAAGGCCAGGGCCAAAAAGGCAAAGCTTAAAAACAAAGAAACAATATGTAAGCCAAACCAGAGGGCTACGCCTTTTGCTGGGAGTACTCCTTTAAGTTTAAAGCTCAACAGCAAATGAGACATATAAAAAAGAAGGGACAAAGGGCTAGCTAAAAAAAGAAGAAAATTTATCTTTAACCTTAGAAAAATAAGTAAAAGCAAAAATATAATGATCCAGGCCAGTAAACTAAAGTAAAAGGGAACAATATTAAGACTTTGCGGGAAATGAAGTAAATATCTCCAGCTAAGCTCTGCAGTATGCAAGAAAAATCCAAGCCCTAAGAATATTTTACTTACTTTTTGTAAGGATGTATTATTTTTGAGATAACTGGCAAATCCCAGTAAAGTGGATAATAAATAAATAAGAATGATAAATATGCTAAAGTTTAAGTTCATCAATAATATCTCCCACTACATCTTCTATTTGCGGTAGCTCTTTAAGGATAGTTCTTTTTACCTGTTCCCAGTTTTGCTCTTTTAAAGGGAGAAGCAAAGTTTTAGCCAGCTTTCTAAAACAATTGGCCCTTTTGTTTTCTGGTATATGGTTTAAAATCAAAGGCCTAAGTTTCCCCATGAGGCCAGCTAAAAGAGCATATTCTCTCCCCAGGCACTTGTCCAGTTCCTCTTTGATGAGCCTGGCTAAAGCTGGACTCTGTCCCTGGGTAGAAATGGCTAATAGCAGGCAATCCTGTTGCCAGAGAGCTGGCAGGGAAAAATCTCCATCCTGAGGATTGGTGGCTGAATTGACCAAGATGTTTTTAGACTTAGCCAGGGAAGCGATTTTTTGATTTAACTCTTTGTTGTCAGTACAGGCAAATACCAGGTGTATGCCCTCTAAATCTTCTGGGCTAAAGGGCCGGGCATAAAACTGGATGTTGTCCAGGTGGCTAAACTTTTTGGGTAAAGGACGCATGGGGTCTATGATTTTTACCTGTAGAGGTTTAAATTTTAGAAGAGTAGAAAGCTTTCTTTGCCCTACTTCTCCTATTCCCACCAGAAGGCACTTTTTTTGGCTTAAATCCAGGCAAAGGGGAAATAGCATAGAGAAAATTCCTTGCTGTAAATTTACTTGCTAAACTTATAGGGGTGTGTTTAAATCATTTTCCAAATGGCTGCAAATTTTTTGGTTATCCAGTTTGCTAGGCTTGGAGATTTACTGCAAAGTAAGCGCCTTATTTTGTCCTTGGCCAGAGAAGGGCAGGTCTACTTACTGGTGGATACCAGTCTGCAAGCTTTTGCCAGGCAAATTTATCCCTTTGCTTATGTGCTGGCAGCAAAAGCCCATGGACAGAGTAATTTGGCTGAACTTTTTGCTCTTAATCTAAGAGTTTTTCAAGAATTAAAAGAAATAGATTTTGCTGCAGTCTACAATTTAAACTTTTCTCCTTTAAATTATGTCTGTGCCCAGCTTTTTCCGGGAGAAATAGTTAAAGGTTATACCCACTTTAACCGGCAAGAACTTAAATCTTCCTGGACCAGGAAGGCCTTTGAATGGATAAAAAAACGCAAATTAGCTCCCCTTAACCTCATAGACTTTTGGGCCTATTTAAAGGAAAAGGGAGAGATTTGTCCTCCAGAAGAGGTAAATCCCCTCATTGCGCAAAATAAAGGGGAAGGAGTGGGAATTGTCCTGGCAGGAAGAAATCAGCGCAGGTCCTTAAGTCCTTATTCTTTAGCTCAGTTAATTGAAGTTTTATTAAAGCAAAAAAAACAAAAATTTTATCTTTTGGGCACCCGGGCAGAGCAACCTCTGGCCAGAGAGTTAAAAAAGCATTTAAGTCCCAGGGAAAAGGAGTTTTTAATAGATCTTACCGGTAAGACTTCTTTATTGGACTTACTGGATTTGTTACCCGGTCTAGAGTTGGTCATAAGCCCAGATACAGGGCTTTTACACCTTTGTTGCCATTTAGGAGTACAAACCTGGTCTTTTTTCCTTTCTTCAGCCTGGGTTTTTGAAACAGGTCCTTATGGCAAGGGGCATAAGGTGGTTCAGGGTTTTCATTCCTGTGCTCCTTGTATAGAAAATAAAAAATGTCTTTTTCAACAAAAGTGTCATAGTGATTTTACTCCCAAACTCTTTTACCTGCTAAGTCAGGAGAAAGTAGAACCAATGCCCCACTTAGGCCTTGGAAATAGCTATTTTGATGAGTTGGGTGTAAATTATAGATTTAGTTATGGTCCTTTGTGGTTACAAGAGCGAGAACAGGCAAGGTTTAGTTTGCTTGCCTACTTACAGGGAAAAGATATAAACTGGCCTTATCCTGATTTTCTCTTTGCAGAAAGGGAGTGGATCTTAGCCTAGAGGTGTTGAATATGCTGATGGATAAACACGGTAGAAGTGTTAGTTATCTTCGTTTGAGCATTACGGATAAGTGTAATCTTCGTTGTTTTTATTGTCAGGGAGTAAGAGACCCTCTGGTAAAGCATAAAGAAATTTTAAGATATGAAGATATGGAAAAGTTTTTGCTGGTTGCTGAGTCCATAGGGATAAAAAAGGTACGCCTTACTGGAGGAGAACCTTTTTTAAGACGTAACTTTTGGGATTTTTTAGAAAAGCTAGGGAAGGAATTTAACAATTTTGATTTTCGTTTAACCACTAATGGTACTTTAATTAAAAGTAAAAAAGAGCTCTTAAAATTAAAAGAATTAGGATTTAAGGGATTAAATGTTTCTCTAGACACCTTTGATAAAGATAAATTTTTACAAATTACAGGTGCTAGCTATTTAAACCAGGTTTTACAAACTATTTTCTGGGGACTTGAAGCTGGCTTAAAAATCAAAATAAATGCTGTAGCTTTAAAAGGTTTAAATGATAAAGAGCTTGTGGATTTTGCTAATTTTGCTTATAAGTATCCAGTAGATGTTAGGTTTATAGAATTTATGCCCATTGGACAGAAGACCAGATGGAAAAAAGAGTATTTCTGGTCTGCTCAAGACATTTTAAGACAATTAACCCAGGAGGTAGAGGTTTTACCTCTGGATAGTCAGGAGCAAACTGCAGGTCCAGCAAGAGTTTTTCAAATAAGTGGAGGGAAGGGAAGAATTGGGGTGATTTCTCCTCTAAGTGATCATTTTTGTGAGCGATGCAATCGCTTGCGTATTACTTCTCAAGGCAGGTTAAGGCCTTGTTTATTTTCAGATCGGGAATATAAATTGCTGGCTCTGGTCAGAAATTCCAAACTTAGCTTAAAACACCTGGAAAAGGTGATATCTCTGGCCATCAAACACAAACCTGTAGGTGCCCATTTGCTGGAAAAAAATAAAAATAAGGTTTGTGATTCAGCAATGGTAGGTATTGGAGGATAAGTAGAGTGCGTTATTATTTTTTAGGTCTTGGTTTGTTACTATGCGTGGGAATTTTTAGTTGTACCACAAAAAAGGTCTATGCACCTTTACCCAAGAGTCCTTCTAAACCCTATCAAGTCTACGGAAAAACCTATACTCCTTTGCCCAGTGCCAACAATTATGTAGAAGAGGGCATTGCTTCCTGGTATGGACCTAAATTTCACGGTCGCAGGACAGCTAGTGGGGAAATTTATAATATGTATGCTTATACTGCAGCACACAAGGTTTTACCTTTTCACACCAAAGTGCGTGTTACTAATTTAGACAATGGAAAACAGGTAATTGTTAAAATTAATGACAGAGGGCCTTTTGTGGCCGGGCGCATTATTGATTTATCCTATCAGGCGGCTAGAGCCTTGGGAATGGTGGGCCCTGGTACTGCCAGGGTTAGAGTTGAGAGCTTGCATAGTTTACCTAAAAGTAAGATAAAAGGTACTTTTTATATTCAGGTGGGCTCTTTTTCCATAAAACAAAACGCCTTAAAACTTCAACACAGACTTTCTCTTCTGGGATATACTTCCAGGCTGGTGCAAGCTAGAAAAAATGGCCTTATTCTTTGGAGGGTACAAGTTGGCCCTTATTATAATTTGTTGCAGGCAGAAACCAATAAAACCAAGTTAAGTGATATTTTTAAAGGCAGTTTTATTTTTATGAATTAAGCTCAGATCTAAATTTTTTGGAAATTCTAAAAACAACTACCTTGCGCCCTGGTAAAATAATGGTTTCGTTGGTTTGAGGGTTTCTCCCTTTACGGGGATTTTTCTGATAGGCTTCAAACTTGCCAAATCCGCTGACAAGTACACTTCCTTCTTCTTTTAAACCTTTTTTAATCAAGAAGAGGAGATGCTCCAGGATTTCCTTTAGTTCAGTACGGTTCTTTTTGCTGTACTGGTAAATTTTTTCTACAATATCTGCTTTGGTAAGGGTGTTGGCCATGGTGTAACTCCTTTTAAAGCTTATTTATTATTTGTTGAGCTATTTCTTGCATTTTGGTTTCGCTTTCATATTTTTGCTGAGGCCAGAGAGTTAGACCGTCCTTTTCATAACGAGGGATAAGATGGAAGTGGGCATGAAACACCAATTGACCTGCTGCCCGGTAATTGTTCATTCCCAGGTTGATTCCATCTGCCTGTAGCCCTTCTTTTATAGCTTTAGCTACCTTTTGCAGAGCTTCTAAAAGTTCTTGTCCCAAAGCTGGAGGCAAATCCAAGAGGGTTGGATAGTGCTGTTTGGGTATGACCAGAGTATGCCCAGGATTTACTGGAGCTATGTCTAAAAAAGCCAAGATGTTTTCACTTTCATAAATTTTGGTGCAAGGGATATTTCCAGCTACTATTTCACAGAAGATACATTTTTCCATTTGCCTATCTCCTTAAATCTTCTTACTATAAAGAAATCACTTTAACTTATAGAGGTAATTAAATTTTATTTTTTTGGCAAGTTAAAAATGAAAAAACCTTCTCTTCTTTTACCCTGCCCAGAATTAAACAAGAAAAAAAAATCCTTGTGGCCAGTGTTTATTCCCTTTGCTGGCTGCAAGGTGAGGTGTGTGTTTTGTAACCAAAAACTTAGCACAGGCAGAGAAAAAGTCAATGATATAAAATTGTTAGTGAATAAAGAGTTAAGGCAACTAAAAAAGCAGGCGCAACAAAAAAAGAAGGTTTTTGGTTTGGGTTTTTTTGGAGGGACTTTTACCGGACTTAGTTTAGAACTCCAAACCTATATTTTGAGTGAGGCAAGAAAACTCAAGAAAGAGGGATGGGTGGATTTTGTTTCTCTTTCCACCAGGCCAGATTTTGTTAACTATGAGGTGGCAGAGTTACTGGCAAGTGCAGAAGTGGATTTGGTGGAGCTGGGGATTCAAAGTTTTAACTCTGAGGTGTTACAGGCCAATAAAAGGTCTTATAGTTTAAAAGACATTTTAAGCGCTTTGAGTTTGTTGCAAGAAAAGAATTTAGATTATGGTTTTCAGCTTTTGCCAGGTATGTTTAAACAGAGTTTAGCAATTTTTTGGGAAGATTTGGATTGGACTCTAAAACTAAGACCTAAAACCATTAGGCTATATCCCTGTTTGGTCTTAAAAGATACTTTACTAGCCAGGTACTATTGGCAGGGAAAATTTGTGCCTTGGGAGCTTGAGAAAACCCTTTTGGCTTTGGCTGTGGCTGTAAAAAAACTTTGGGAACAGGGAATTACCATTCTTAGAGTGGGCCTTACTCCAGAAAAGGAACTGTTAGAAAATATTCTTGCAGGCCCCTGGCACCCCAGTTTGGGATTGCTGGTAAAATCCCTGGCCTTTAGAATGTATGTGCAGGAGTATTTATTCTGGAGTTCCAGGACGGTCCAGACCATCTATTTACCTTCCAGGCTGGAGAGTTTTTTTTGGGGGTACAAAGGAGAAGCAAAAACAGAGTGGGAAAAAATAGGAATAGGCCCTGAGCTGGTAAAAACAGGGCCCTATAGAGAGATAAAAATTGATTTTGTCAATTAGTGATGCTCGTGCTTTAGATTTTCTTTTATCCTATAGCAAGCTACAGCCACGATAATGATGAAATAAATAAAGATTGCTGCTACTCCAAATTTGCCTTCAGTGGTGCTGTGGGTCATATTGGTCAAGAGTTCTATAATGGTTTGCATTTTTAGGCCTCCTCACTAAAAGATATTAAAACCTTTTAGCTCAAAATAGGGTTAGAAGTCAACAAGATATGGACAGGTTTTAGGAAGAAGAGAGGATAAAAACAAGATAGTTTTTGGATTGATTACTTAAGAAATTGAGGTTAAAGGAAGGTAAGAATTAAAAAAATAACTGATATAGGTAGTTAAATAACTTTAAAATTTTTACAGTAGTTATGGGTCAATATATTTTTTTATGAAAAAAGTTTTTATCCAGGAGAGTGAAGATGAGTGTTATTTTTCAAGCAGTAATAAATGTATTTAAAAAATTAACAAAAGTAACTAAATGTCCCTTTTGTGGATATGAACAAAAGATAAAAAATAAAGACCAGGAAGTGATATGTGTTAATTGTAAACAAAAGTTTAAAGTAAAAAAAGGTTAATTTTTAACTTCTTCAAAAAAAGAATTTCTATTTACAGGTTCAAATCCAGCCTGTCTGATATAAGTTTTTAATTCTTCTACAGTAAGACCTTTAGGAGTGTCTGCGCCTGCAGCATGGCCAATCTTTTCTTCTACAATGGTTCCATCAAAATCATCTGCTCCAAAGTAAAGGGCAACTTGAGAGAGTTTTAGGCCAGCAAAGGCCCAGTATGTTTTTATATGGGGAATATTATCCAAAAACAGGCGAGATAGGGCAATCATTTTTAAAAAATCTATACCATCTGGACCTGGGGCCTTGAGTTCATTGTGAGCTGGTTGATAAGCTAGAGGGATAAAGCAAAGAAACCCCTGGGTCTGGTCTTGCAAGTCGCGTAAGACTTCTAAGTGTTTAATCCTATCTTCCCAGCTTTCTATGTGTCCAAAAAGCAGGGTGCAATTGGTATAAATTCCCAGTTTATGAGCTTTGGCGTGTATCTCCAGCCATTTTTGGCCAGAGATTTTTTCTGGGCACAACTTTTTTCTTAATTTTTCGGCAAAAACTTCTGCTCCGCCACCAGGCAAGATAGATAGACCCGCCTTTTTTAGTCTCAATAGAACTTCTTCTTCACTTAGCTGATGTTTTTCAGCTAAAAAATGTATTTCCACAGCAGTAAAAGCCTTTATTACAGCTTCTGGACGAAGTTCTTTTATGGTAGAAAGCATTTCTTCATAATAACTAAGAGGTAAGTCAGGATTTAAGCCCCCTACGATATGAATTTCTCTAATTGGTTCCCTTATTCTTTTATTTATTTCTTTTTTTATATCTTCTATACTAAAAGTATAAGAGTCTTTATCTGTTTTATCTTTGTAATAAGCACAAAATTTACACTTGTTTTTGCAGATATTGGTGTAATTTAGGTGTTGATTGTAAATGTAGTAAGCCCTGTTTTGGTGTAGGGCTTTTCTTTTAGCATAGGCCAGTTGGCCTAGGTAGTGGATATCTTTTTGTACAAGTTCTAAGGCTTCTGTTGAGGATAATCTCTGGGAAAATTCTTTATTCATAGCTTAAAATCCAGGTAGGAGCAAAGATGGCTGAGTCTAATTTCAGATTTAAAGAACCCAAAACAGAAGAGAGAAAGTTCTTTTCTTTAGGTGGTCCTTCTACTAAAATTACTTCTTTTTTTATCCCGGCCATTTCCTTTAAAATTTCCAGAGCTTGATTAAAATTTCCCAGTTCGTCGATTAAGCCCAGAGCCAGGGCCTGTTTGCCAGTAAGGGCTCTACCATCAGCAATTTTTAGCACTTCTTCTTTACTCAATTTTCTACTCTCTACTACTGCACCGATAAATTGCTCGTAAAGGTCATTTACCAGTTCTTGAAAGTATATTTTTTCTTCAGGACTTAGTTTCCTGAAGGGAGTACCTGCATTTTTTAATTTTCCACTGGTAATGGTTTCTTCTTCTATGCCTATTTTTTCCATTAATTTTTGAAAATTGGTAAGCTGGGCCTTTACTCCAATGCTGCCAGTAAGGGTCCCAGGGTTGGCTACTATCTTGTGTGCTCCTAAAGACACATAATAACCACCAGAGGCAGCTACTGCTCCCATAGAAGCTACAATAATCTTGCTTTTGGATACTTCCTTTAAGGCTTCATAGATTTCTTGAGAAGGTCCTACTACGCCACCAGGGGAATTTATTCTCACTAAAATCCCCTTTATTTCTGAGTCCTTGCTTAATTTTTTTATCCAATCCAGGATGGGTAAGGGATTGGCAATAATGCCTTCTATGTAAACAACGCCTATTTTTTCTTTGTTAAAGGCTAATTTGTTTTTATTAAAGGAAAAGGTAAAAAAGGCCATGGCTCCAATTATTAGAACCATGGCCATAAAAATCAGGAAAATACCAAAGAGAAAGGGATGTTTTTGACTGAATTTAAGACTTTTGTTCATTCTCTTCTAGTTTTTGTCTTAAAATCTCCCCTAAGTTGCTTCCACCAGCGTTCTGGTTTTTCTTTTTTAGTTCTTCAGCTCTTTTTTTCTCTTCTTCTTCCATCCATTGTTTGATGGACAGTCCCAATCTGCGCTCTTCAGCACTGGCATTTAAGACCTTGGCTGTAACCTGTTGTCCTTCTTTGTAGATTTCTCTGGGATCTTTGACTTTTTTGGTACTTAGTTCAGAAACATGTACCAATCCTTCAATGCCTTCTTCCACTTCTACAAAAAGGCCAAATTCTGTTACATTGGTCACTGTGCCAGTAATAGTGGTGCCAGAGGGATATTTTTCAGGCACTTTTAACCAGGGGTCTTCTGTAAGTTGTTTAATTCCCAGGGTGAACTTTTGGTTTTCCTTATCTACAGTAAGCACTTTGGCCCTAACCACATCGCCAACCTTGTAGAGATCACCAGGATGACGGATTTTTTTGGTCCAGGAAAGGTCAGAAACATGAATTAAACCATCAATTCCCTCTTCTATACCAATAAAAAGGCCAAATTCAGTGATGTTTTTAATGGGAGCTTCCAGGATAGTGCCTTCTGGATACTTTTCAGCCACAATATCCCAAGGGTTGGGATAGACCTGTTTCATACCCAGAGAAAGGCGTTTTTTCTCTTTGTCCAGGTCCAAAACCACCACTTCCACTTCATCGCCTTCTTTGACCATCTGGGAAGGATGTTTGAGCTTTCTGGTCCAGGACATTTCAGTGACATGGACCAAGCCTTCCACACCATCTTCCAGTTCCACAAAGGCTCCATACTCGGTAAGACTGGTTACCACACCCTTTAGTTTGGTGCCCAGAGGATATTTTTCTTCAATATTTTCCCAGGGGTTGGGAGTAAGCTGTTTTAAACCCAGAGAAACCTTTTGTTCTTCCTTATCAAAACTTAAAATCTTTAATTCCAGTTCATCTCCCAAGGAGACCATTTCCTTAGGATGTTTCAATCTTTTCCAGGACATGTCTGTGATGTGCAAGAGCCCATCCAGACCACCTAAGTCAATAAATACGCCATAGTCGGTTATATTTTTCACCTTACCCTTGACGAGATCGCCTTCAGACAAGGTGTTTAAAAGCTTTTCTTTTGCTTGGTTTCTTTCTTCTTCTAAAAGAATCCGTCTGGAAACAATGACATTGCTTCTGCGACGGTTGATTTTTACGATTTTGAAATCAAAGCTTTGGCCAACCAGAGCATTCATATCAGGAACAGGTCTTAAATCCACATGAGAGCCGGGTAAGAAAGCAATTAAACCACCCAAATCAACTTGATACCCGCCCTTGATGCGTTTGATGATTTTGCCCCGAACACTTTCTCCTTTTTCAAAGGCTTGTTCCAGGCTGTCTAATACATGGGCTTTGCGTGCCCTTTCGTAAGAAAGATAAATGCTTCCTTCCACATCATTTTTGCGGATTAATAAGACCTCAACCTCATCTCCTTCCTTTACGGTTAAGTTGCCGTCTACATCCATAAATTCGGCAACAGGAATTTGTCCTTCTGACTTGTAATTGACATCCACCAGGACAAATTCAGGAGTGATTTTGACCACTTTGCCACTGATGATACTTCCTTCCTGGAATTCATCAAAGTCAAAGTTGAGATACTTTTCTAGCTCTGCTTCAAAATTCACCTCCATGTCTTGATTTTTGTTGACCATGTCATTGGAACTCATCATAAAAAAACCCCCTACACAAACGATATATTCTAGGCCTTCTAGCAAAGACAGACCTAAAAGACAACTACTAATTTAAATAAATAAATATTTTTAATTTGCTTAGACAATTAAAAGAATTAAACCAATCCCACCAAATCATAGACTTTAGTTTCCTCTATTTGAGCCTGGTAAAATTCTCCCACTTTTATATTTTCTCCACTTACGTAAGTAAGACCATCTATTTCTGGAGCCTGAAACCAGGCTCTACCTTCAAAAAGGGTAGGCCATTCCGGATTTTTCCTATCAATAATAACCTCTAAACTTTTACCTTCCCATTGTTTTAGGATTTGAGCACTGATTTTACTTTGTAATTGCATTATAATTTGCTTTCTTTTTATTTTTTCCTGAGCACTTACTTGCCTTTCTAATTTAGCTGCCCGTGTGCCCTCTTCTTTAAAAAAGGTAAATACACCCAGGTGATTAAACCTATTTTTTTCTACAAAATGGACCAGATGTTCAAAGTGTTTGCTGGTTTCTCCTGGGAATCCCACGATAAAAGTAGTTCTAAGACTGGCTTGAGGCAAAATCTCTCTAATTTGGTTAATAATTAGCTGAGGGTCTTTTTTAAAAGGTCTTCCCATTTGCTGGAGAATATCCGGATGAGAATGCTGTAAGGGTAAGTCAAAATAGGGTAAGATTTTGGGATTGTTTTTTATGATTTGCAGTAAATTTTTATCTATTCCTGAAGGATATAGGTAGAGCAAGCGTATCCATTGAAAATCAAACTCACTTAATTTGTGTAAAAGAGTAATAAGTCCATCTTTATAGCCCAGATCCTTTCCATAGGACGTACTATCCTGGGCAACAATCACCACTTCTTTTATTTTTGCTTTTTCTAATTCTTTTGCTTCTTGAAGTACTAATTCTTGAGGAACAGATTTAAGTTTTCCTCTAATCCTGGGTATGGTGCAAAAAGAACATCTATTATTACAGCCTTCACTTATTTTGAGATAGGCATAAGCAGGAGTTGTGATTAATCTTTGCTGACTGGTTCTAAGCTCGGGGAAAAAAGTTTTTAAATGATGATAAATATTTTTTTGTTCTGCAATGGGAAGGATTAAATCTACTTCAGGAAATTCCTGTTTTATTTCCTGAAAATAGCGATTAACCAGACAACCAGTAAGCACTATTTTGGGTTTTGGAGATAGATGTCTAGTGCTGGCAATTACCTCGCAAATATTTTCTAGAGACTCTTCAATGGCTGGCTGGATAAAAGAGCAGGTATTGATAAGGACCAGTTGAGCCTGGTTTAACTCTTCCACCAGGACAAAATGTGTGGCCAGAGCACCCAGGATTTTTTCAGTGTCCACCAGGTTTTTCGGGCAGCCCAGGCTAATGACCTTCAGGCCTGGTTTGGCTGGATGGGAATTTGTTCTTTTCATTTGAGATAAATTAAGTTATTTCCTAAAAGATTTAAGCAAAGCTCGACTTTTAACTTTTAACCCAAAGGAGTCAAGTTTTTATGCACTGGAGACATAAGCATTTGCTGGATGTGGATCAACTGGAAAAAGAAGAGATTGAGCATATATTTGAGCTGGCCAGGAATTTTAAAGAAATAAATAACAGGCCGGTAAAAAAGGTTCCCACCTTAAAGGGTAAATCTGTGGTGTTGTTTTTTGCTGAGCCTTCCACCAGGACCAGGGTTTCTTTTGATATAGCTGGAAAAAGGTTATCTGCAGATACCTTTTCTTTAAGTAAGAGTGGAAGTAGCCTGTTAAAAGGAGAAAGCTTAAAGGACACGGTTTTGACTTTGCAGGCCATGCGGCCAGATTGTATAGTGATTAGGCACCAGTTTAGTGGCGCAGCTGCATTTATTGCCAGCAAGCTTAATTGTTCTGTGATTAATGCTGGAGATGGTTGGCACGCCCATCCCACTCAGGCTCTTTTGGACGGTTTTACCCTAAAAGAAGAATGGGGGGAGTTGGCAGGAAGAGAGATTTTGATTGTGGGAGATATTGCTCATAGTAGGGTAGCCAGATCTGATGTAAAACTTTTTACCAAGCTGGGTGCCAGGGTTAGGCTTTGTGCTCCCAGGACCCTTTTGCCTCCCAGGGTGGATACCTGGCCGGTAAAGGTCTACTCTTCTTTAGAGGAGGCTGTAAAAGGAGTAGATCTTATTATTTGTTTGCGTTTACAACTGGAGCGTCAGGAAAAGGGGCTGTTGCCAGATTTAAGGGAATATAGCTGGCGTTATGGTTTAGGCCTGAAGCATTTAAAACTAGCCAGACCTGGAGCAAAGGTCATGCATCCTGGTCCTATGAACAGAGGGGTGGAAATAAATTCTGAGCTTGCCGATAGTCAGGAAAGCCTCATTTTAGAGCAAGTGCACTCTGGGGTGGCAGTAAGAATGGCCTTGTTGTATCTTTATTTAGTGGGCGCCTAAGGAGAGAAAGGTTATGAATTTTGATTTAGTAATTAACAATATTAAATTTTTGGGCCAAAGGGTATTTTTAGGTATAAAAGAGGGTAAGATTGCAGAGCTTTCCTTTAAGGATTTAAGCATAGAAGGAGTACCGGTTTTTGATGGGCAGGGATGTACCCTTTTCCCCAGTTTTATTGATGCCCATGTGCATTTAAGAGAGCCTGGTTTTGAATATAAGGAAGATATTGAAAGCGGGTTAAAGGCAGCTTTAGCTGGTGGCTTTGGCCAGGTTTTGGCTATGGCCAATACCAATCCCGTAAATGATAAGGCCAGTGTGACCGAGTTTATGCTCACTCGGGCCAGAGAACTTTATCCCTCAGGGCCGTCTTTGCATCCGGTGGGTGCGCTTACCAGGGGCTTACAGGGAGAGGAAATGGCTCCCTTAGGGGAACTGGCTCAAGCAGGGTGTAAAGCCTTTTCCAATGATGGTTTGCCTGTAAAAAACAATGAACTTTTTAGGCGCTGTGTGGAATATGCCCATGACCTTGGGCTTCTGGTAATTGATCACTGTGAGGACCCTGATTTAAGTGAAGCTGGCGTTATAAATGAAGGAAAAATGTCTTCTTACCTGGGACTAAAGGGTATTCCTACGGTAGCTGAGAGTTTGCAGGTGGCCAGGGACATTCTTTTGGCTGCTTATCTGGATATTCCTCTGCACTTAGCGCACATCAGTTGTAAGGAATCTGTCGAGTTAATTGCCTGGGCCAAGGAAAAAGGTATTCCCGTAAGTGCTGAGACCTGTCCACACTATTTGCTCCTTACTGAAGAGATTTTGGCAGATTACAATACCCTGGCCAAGGTCAATCCTCCTTTACGCACAGAAGAAGATAGGCAGGCCTTATTGGCTGCGTTAAGAACAGGAGTTATTGATATTCTGGTTACTGATCATGCGCCTCATGCTGACTTTGAAAAGGAAGTGCCTCTGGCTCAGGCTCCCAATGGTATTTCTGGTCTGGACACAGCCCTGGCTTTGAGTCTGGAACTAAAAAGACAGGGGCAACTTCAAGAGCAAGACCTTATAAGGCTTTGGGCAGAAACACCTGCAACTTTGTTTAATTTGAATTTTAATTCCTTTAAACCGGGTGATAGGGCTGATTTTATCCTGGTAGATGAAAGTAAAAAATGGGTAGTAAGTGAAAAGACCATGTATTCTAAAGGAAAAAATACTCCTTTTTGGGGGCAGACTTTAAGGGGCAAGGTAAAGTATCATTTTTTAGAAGGCAAACTTGTCTATGAGGATAAATAAATGGCCAGAATTCTGGTGGTAGATGACGACCCCAGTTTAAGGGAAGTGCTGGAAATAGCCTGTAAAAAAAAGAAATGGCTGGTTTACCTGGCTGCTGATAGTAAAGAAGCCTGGGAACACTTAAACGAGTATCCCATAGATATTGTCTTATTAGACCTGAAGCTTGGGCAGGAAAGTGGCCTGGAGGTCTTAAAAGAGATTAAAAAGGTTTATCCAGAACTACCTGTGTTGATGATAACGGCCTTTGCTGAAACTCAGAGTGCAGTAGAAGCCATAAAACTGGGGGCAGTGGACTATTTACCCAAACCCTTTGACCTGACCGAGCTTTTCTTTTCCATAGAGCGAATTTTAGAGGAAAAAAGATTACGCAGAGAAAATATCTTACTTAAAAACAAAGTCAAAGGTTACTTTGGCCGCATTATTGGCCAATGTGCCAAGATGCAGGAGGTTTTTAAGCTTATAGAAAGGGTTAGCCCCACCAACATCAATATTTTAATTACTGGAGAGTCAGGTACAGGCAAAGAAATTGTGGCCAGGGCCATTCATGAAGCCAGTCCCCGTCAAAAGGCACCCTTTGTGCCTATAAATTGCGGCGGGCTTCCAGATACCCTTATTGAAAGTGAGCTTTTTGGCTATAAAAAGGGGGCGTTTACTGGAGCAGATAGGGCCCGAAAGGGACTTTTAGAAGAAGCCCAGGGTGGGACTGTTTTTTTAGATGAAGTGGGAGAGTTAGCTCCTGGGGTACAGGTAAAGCTCCTTAGATGTTTACAGGAAAAGACCTTTCGTCCCCTGGGAAGTAGCGAAGAGCGAAAACTGGATGTTCGTTTTATTGCTGCCACCAATCAAAATATCCTGGAAATGGTAGCCCAGGGAGATTTTCGAGAAGACCTATTTTATAGGTTAAGTGGAGTTATTATCAACTTACCTCCTTTAAGAGAACGGGAAGAGGATGTGGTTTTGCTGGCTGAGTATTTCCTGCAACGAGCAGTAAAGGAGCAGAAGAAGAATATTCAAGGTTTTACTCCTGAGGCCTTAGAAAAGATAAAAAGCTATAATTATCCTGGTAATGTTAGAGAACTGGAAAACATAGTGGAAAGAGCAGTGGCCCTTGAAAGCACAGAATTTATTCAAGCCAGTTCTTTAATTGTTTATGAATACGAGAATCAAAGGAAAATGGAAGTGGAAGAGGTGCTGGCAGGTAAGATTAGCCTGGATGACTATTTGCTCCAGAAGGAAAAAGAAATCTTGTTGGTTGCCTTACAGCGCACTGCAAGTAAAAGTGAAGCAGCTAGCTTGCTGGGGTTAAATCTTAGACAATTGCGCTATAGACTGGAAAAAACAGGAATAGAAAAATGAAAATAGGGGTTATTTCAGATACTCATCTCTATCAGGTTTCTGCGGATTTTGTGCAAATAGTGGAAAAGTTTCTGCAGGATTGTGATTTGCTTATTCACTGCGGGGATTATACAGGAGAAGAAATTTATCACTACTTAAATAGTTTTCCCAATTTTGTGGGGATAAAGGGAAATTGTGATTTTTTTAGCTTAGAAGAAAAAAAGGTAGTTTGCCACCAGAATAAAAAAATAGGGATTATCCATGGTTATGGAGTGTCCAACCTGGGTAGAAACCCAGAAGATCTACTCCCACTTTTTCCTCCAGATACCAATCTAATCTGTTTTGGTCACACCCATACTCCTTTGTGGAAGAAGGTTAAGCAGACCTATTTGCTAAATCCAGGTAGTCTTGCCTTTAATGGTACCCTGGCTTTAGTTTCCTGGGAACAAGAAGTACCAGAAATGGAGTTTATCTCCCTTTAAAAATCCTACTTGTTTTTTGTTGGTGTTTTTGCTTATTGCCCAGGGAAAAAGCAAAGGGACATTAAAATATATGCCAGAAAAGGATAAGTTTTCAGCTAAACAGCGTGGAATATTTAAGCTTAAATTTTTAGCCAAAGAGATTCTTTTATTTATTCTCACCGGGATAATTACTTTTCTGGTTTCTTCTAAGTATGATATTTTGGAGCGATTTCTACGGTTTTCTCAAAAACATGAGTCCTGGGAATTGGATGAATGGCTAATAGTAGCCATGGTTTGGGTGGTTCTTCTTTTGGTATTTTTAGTTAGAATGAATCAGAAACTAAAAAAACAAAAGGAACAATTACAAAAAGCCTGGGAAGAAGTAGCTGAATTAAGAGAGGTTATTCCCATTTGTGCCTATTGTAAAAAAATAAGAACAGATAAGGGTTATTGGGAACGGGTAGAAGAATATTTTAGCAAACATACCCATACCAAATTTACCCATGGAGTATGCCCCACTTGTAAAGAAAAGCTTCTTGAGGAAATCAAGGAAATAAAAAAGGAGATAAAAAAAGAAAAGGCCCTTTAAAAAAGGGCCTTACTGTCTGGTCGGGAAGACTGGATTTGAACCAGCGACCCCCTGCTCCCAAGGCAGGTGCGCTACCAGGCTGCGCCACTTCCCGTAAAGAGGTATGCCTTTTATATTTTCTTGTGCTTTTTGTCAATTAAAAAAATCAAGAAGTAAGCAACTTACTTAAGTCTGAGTGAATGAGGCCATTAGTGGCTAAAATTTCTCTATGCCCCAGTTCATAGGGTTTATTGGCAAAGGTAGAAACTTTGCCTCCTGCTTCTTCTACCAAAAGCCAGCCTGCAGCAGTATCCCAGGGTTTTAAGCCCACTTCATAAAAACCTTCAAACCTGCCACAAGCTACATAAGCTAAATCAATAGCAGCAGCTCCTGCCCTCCTTAGCCCCTGGGTGTGGAGAAGTATTTTTTTCATCCAGCTTAGGACTTCATCTACTTCTTGCCTGATGGAATAGGGAAAGCCTGTGGCAATAAGGCTTTTGTTTAAATCCCTTTCTTTAGAGACAGATATAGGCTTTTCATTTAAAAAAGCCCCTTCACCTTTTTGAGCCAAAAAGAGTTCGTTTAAAATAGGCAGATACAAAAAGGAAGCCACAATCTCTTTTTGATAGGCATAAGCCAGGGAAATGGCCACAAAGGGAAAACCATGGGCAAAATTGGTAGTGCCGTCTAAAGGGTCCAGGATAAAAGTTTCTTCTCCCAGGGTAAGGTGAAGAGCGCTTTCTTCTGCCAAAAAAGAGGCCTGAGGAAAAAGTTGTTTTAAATTCCAGGTCAAAAATTTTTCCACTTCCAGGTCTGTATTGGTTACTAAGTCAATCTCTCCCTTAAAGTTGATTTCGCGAGGCTTAAGCCAGTTTCTTTTAACAATCTCACCAGCTTCCAAAACCAATTCCTTTACCTTTTCCCAGTTTTTCATTTTAAACTCCTTTTATTCCACATAGCAAAATAGTCCCTTTAAATACAAGGTCTCAGGCATAAAGGGGTGAAGGGGATGATCTGGCCCTTGAAAACAATACTTAAGGATTTTTACTTTTTTGTGAACTTTATATGCCGCTTCTTTAACTATTTTCTGAAGTTCTTCAAGGCTTAGATGATAGGAACAAGAAGCAGTATAAAAAAAGCCCTTTTTAGCGAGCAGGCTTAAAGCCAGTTGATTATAACGCAGGTAAGCCTTTACGCCCTGTTTGTAGGCAGGTTTACTGGGAATAAGGGCTGGAGGGTCTAAAATAATCAAATCAAATTTTTCCCCTTCACTTGCTAACCTTTGTAAACTATTGAAGGCCTCTCCTTTTATGGCTTTTACCTGAAAACCATATCTTTGGGCATTTAATTTTAGATAGGCTAGTGCTTCGCTGGACCTATCCAGGGCAACAACTTCTCTGGCCCCACCTGCAAGTGCATTTAAACTAAAAGAACCTACATAGGAAAATATATCCAGGACTTTTTTGCCTCTGGAAATTGTTTTTATTAGCAACCTATTTTCCCTCTGGTCAAAAAACCAACCGGTTTTTTGTCCTTTAAGTAAAGGAAAGGAAAATTCTAAATCGTTTTCCAGGACAGTTTGGGTTTCTTGTTTTGCACCGATAACCTTTACTTCTAAAGGCAAATTTTCCATTTTTCTAGCTTTGGAATCATTTTTTAAAATGATAGAAGCAGTAGGAAAAATTTCCAGAATGTTATCTAAAATAAGCGAGGTTATTTTTTCCATTCCAAAGGAATTTATTTGTAAGACAAAGGTTTGCTCAAATCTATCTATAATAAGTCCTGGCAAATAATCACTTTCTCCAAAGACCAATCTGTAATAAGGTTTAGAAAATAAATTTTCTCTAAGTTCTAAGGCTAAATAAATTTTACTTTTTATTATTTCTTTTAATTCTTCTAAATTTTTTATTTTTTTTCTACTAAGTATTCTTATACAAATTAAACTGTTGGGATTTATAAACCCTGTGCCTACAAAATCATTTTTAGAAGAAAAGATGTGGACAATTTCTCCTGGAGAAAAGCTTTTTAGAGAATGTCTTTGAGTATCTATTTCATTGCTGAAGACCCACAAGTGGCCTTTGAGGATTCTTTTTTCTTCTTTGGGCTTTAAAAAAACTTTTTGAAACATCTTGTCTTTCCTTTAAGAATTATTTAAGTTACTTGCAAAAAAAGAACAACGAGAGGATAACTCTTTGCTATCTTTAAATAAAAAGATAGGACTGAATTTTTTACTTGCTTTTTTTATTTTTAATTTGTTGTTTTACTTTATTTTTTCCTTTTTTTTAGAGCAAAAGTTAAAAAAAGAAGAAGAAAAAAATGTACTGGCAAAACAGGCCAGAGTCAATGCCAGCTTGGCTCAAGACCTGGAGCAGGTAGCCTGCTTTGCCCAATTTTTAATTAACTCCAAGCAGGCCCATTTTCTTCTAACTTTACCCGGACAAAAGTTTTCTACCCAGGCAACCAATATCTTAAAAAGTGTACACATGCACGGCTTGGCTTTTTTAAATGAACAGGGCGAGGTTGTAAAAAGTGTTGTCTTAAGTTCAAAAAATAGGTTGCTTTCCTACTTACAAAAGCATGGAAGAGTTTTGCTAGCCAGGAAAAAGGAAGTATCCAAAGGTTTTTGTGCCAGGGAATGTGGAGGAGGAGAAGTTGTAGTAGTTCCTTTAGTTGGAGAAACGAATAAATACCATCTTATTTTATTTCGCAGTTTTAGTGAAGAAAAGATAAAACAACTTATAAATATTACAGGAGTTGAATTTAGCTATCTGGCAAAAGAAGAGGTAAAGAATAAATCCTTTTTTTCTAAGCTAACGGATAAAGGTAAATATCTTGAATTAAATGATAAATATTTTTACTTTTATTGGTTAAAAGAAGATATCTTGGGTAATAAGTCTCTGGTTTTTAGTTTAAAAGATTTAAATGAAGACATTATTCAGGCCAAAGAAATATTATATAAGCTATTTGTTGTTATTTTAAGTATAAATTGTGTGCTTTTATTTTTCCTTAGTTCAAAAATTAAAAATATAGTTTTTAATTTTCTTAATAAGATAAATAGCGAACTTTCCACTATAAATTCTCTTCAGGATTTAAAAAGAAGATTAAATGTCTCTCGCTATGAACAAGAACTTATTCCTTTGATAAATAATATTAATAAAATGATTGGCAGGTTAGAAGACAATTCCTTAGGGTTTATGGAGAATCTAAAGCTTTATTCTGCAATAGTAAATCAAAGCACAGATATCATATTTCTTTACGATTTGGAGACCAAGAAAATAATTAAGTATAATAATGCCTTTAAAAACTATTTTGGTTATACTGATGAAGAGATACAGAGGTTAACTGTATATGATTTGGTGGATAATACCAGGGAAGAAGTGGATGCGATTTTAGCCACTTTCAAGAAAGAAAAGAACTTATTAGGAGAAAGGCCTTACAAGAATAAAGAGGGTAAGGTCTTTTATGTGGATGTAAGTGCCTATGTTATTGAGCTGGCAGGGAAAAAGATTGTTAGCATCTTGGCCAAAGATATTACTGCCAAGAAACTAAGGCAGGAAAAATTAACTTACCTGGCCTTTCATGATGCTTTGACTGGTCTTCCCAATAGGCTTTATTTTTTACGCCAGGGGAAAAATATTTTACAGCAGGCAGAAGACAGGGAAGAAGTGGTGGCTTTAATTTATTTAGATTTAGATGACTTTAAATTAATAAATGATGTCTATGGCCACCAGGCCGGAGATTTTGTTCTGGAAAACTTAGCTAAAAGATTAAAGAAAACCCTCCGCAGGGGTGATTTGGTGGCCAGGTTGGGTGGGGATGAATTTGTCCTTATGGCTCCAGGGTTAAAAAAAGATGAAGATGTAAAAGTGGTGATAAACAAGATAGCCATGGAACTAGAAGAACCAATTTACTGGCAACAGGATGAGATAAAGCTTTCTGTAAGCATGGGGATAAGCCTTTTCCCGGAGCAAGGAAAAGACTTAGCCACTCTTTTGGAAAAGGCAGACCAGGCCATGTATGCTGCCAAGAAGAATTCTGAGCGTATCTATTATCTTTTTGAGGAAGATAAAAAGAGTGGTTAAAGGGAAAATAAAAGGAGAGGGTTTAAAGGCCCTCTCCTTTTTAAATTTTTTATATTTCTGGAGCAGGCAGGTATTCAGATTCCTTGGCTGCCAATTCTTTTATCTCGCTGGATTTAGCTAAAACAGCTTCAATTACCTCTGAGCCTAAGCTTTTCTTCTCAGCTACTTGATTGAATAATTCCCTTAAAAAGGCAACAGGTACATCTGTAATTGCTCCCCTGGAGTCAATGCGGGCAGTATCAAATTCCTGAAGAATTTTGTCTTTCATTTCTTCAGATACTTCTACATTTAAACAACGCAGTTCTCCACCAAACATATATTGTACCTTTTCTTCCAATTCTGTACCTTTTATTTTGGCAAAGCGATTATCATCTAAAAGTACTACCATAAAATAGGCCATTTTAAACCTCCTCCTAGCTTGGTTTAAAGGTCCTCCAAATCTACTTCTAATTCTTTTTCCTTGTTAATTACATATTTTTCATTACAGAAGGGATAGTTGAAGTGTTTCCACCATTTTACAATAGCTTTGTATACTTCTGGCCTCATAATAATAGCAGGAGGTTGTACGCCTTCAGCCACCATGCCTCTTAAGAAACTTCCACTCAACTTTTCGCGCTTGTGCCCACAAGTTTCACTGTAAGCCATTTCTTTACAGGTGGGGCAGTAGGAGAACTCCCTCATATTTTGAGGTCTAATGCTTAAACCATAAGGAACATCAGTGGGAGGTTTGGGGAAACCAAAACTGGGGATTCCCTTGGTCCATAAAATTTGGGTGGACCACTTATCATAATATTCACCTACAGCAGCGTGGTCACGACCAAACATATGATGAGTACAACCCATGTTCTGGCGAATAATTCCGTGCAAGAGAGATTCTAAGGGGTTACCATAACGCATATCCCAGAGACAAATGGTGGGTAAATGCCTTTCTGGTTTAATGTAACCGCCCAGGTTGACTGCTTCGTGACCTTCTACAATGGCTTCGTCAGGATAATCTCCTCTTCTCTTTACTCCGATAATGGCATTGACCAAGATGCCATGACAGGGTTCCACATCGCCAGTATAGGCAGCGTTTTTCATTAAGAACTCGTGCCCTACATGGGGGACATTTCTGGTCTGATGGTTGATAACTGTACGCCAGCCCCTTTTGTCAAACTCTTCTCTACATTTTCTGGGTGGAAACCAGAAACGGTCAAAAGGAGGACGCATTTTAGGTTCATTGATAATGGTATATTTTCCAGCCAGGACAATGGGATTTAAGCTGCGGTAAATGACCCAGCCTGGATGTTTTTTATTGAAGCGCTCTCTTACTACTTCGGGGTTATCTTCAGGAGTACCAAAGGTTTTGTGTGCTAGCTCTTCTGGATTGTCTATTTCCCAGACCTCTTCAATATCCAAAATGGCAAAGGGTTTGCCTTTGAGATTTAAAACCAAGCGGTCTCCAGACCCCACTCCCAATTTTTTGTAGTCTTCTTTGCTAATATCAAAGACCAGGGGATAGGGGAAAATCCATTCGTTTAAGAGCCTGCGTTCTTTTAAAATACGCTCCACTTCAGCCTGTTTCATGGAACCTTCTACAGGACTGAAAAATCCATAACAAATGGACATGATTTCGCGGTAAACATTGCGCACTGGCACGCCAGTTTCATAATGAAGAGTGGGCTTAATGTCATAAGTGGGACAACCTTTGATCATTTTTTTGGCAGCTTCCTTGTCTCTAACTACCCTTTCCACAAGTCTGCCGCCATGAGGTAAGGGCCTTTCAATGATCAAACTAGACATTTGCTGCACCTCCTCATTATTTATTTTAATTTCATTAAAACAGGTAGTTAGGTGTTTGGAATAGAATTAGTAGCTTTGTATTTTTTGTCAAGAAAAAATGTGAAAAATTTCACTTTGGGGGGGGTTTTTGCTTTCACTTTCATAAGCAAAAAAGATAGTGCAACCTTATTAAAGTGAAAGAGCGTTTTTTAGTGAGAAGATTTTGTTTATGTTTATCTGTTTGGGTTAACTTTTGAGGATAGGTGATAATTGATTGTAAAATTGAGGAAAAAAGAATTTTCTTTGGCTTGGGAAACTAATCTTAGTTTTAGCCTTAAGGTGAACTTAGGGTTAGGAGTGATTTGAATTGTGGTCCTAGTTAAAAAAATCACAATATTTTTTGAGACAAAGAAGTAGAAAAAGGTATTTTGTTGTTTAACTATTTAATTTATTTAATCTTTATATTGTGAAAAAAAGAACTTTTATTCTTGACAACAGAATTTAGGGGGTGTAGATAGGTTTTGCTCTTTTTTAAAGATGTAGTGATTGTGAAAAAAAAGACTTGCAACTTTTTTTAGAAGTGAGTAAGTGTTGTGTGCACAAATTCACAATCTGGCGGAAGCTGGGAAAAAACAAGGAAGGAGGAAACAGCTAATGTCTAATCTTGTTCCACCCCATGGCGGTAAGGGGTTAGTAATCCGCTTGTTGGAAGGAGAGGCTAGGGCTGAAGAGTTAAAAAGAGCCGAGTCCATGAAGAAGGTTCCTGTTACCAGTCGTGAGAAGGGCGATCTTATCATGATTGGTACTGGTGGTTTCAGTCCTTTGGAAGGTTTTATGACTCGTGCTGATTGGAAGGGTGTTTGTGAAAACTTCTTGCTTGCTGATGGCACTTTTTGGCCTGTGCCTGTAACTTTTTCTGTAACTAAGGAAGATGCTGCTGAGATTAATGAAGGGGATGAAGTTGCTTTGGTAGATCCTGAGAATAATAATGAAATTGTAGCTACTTTAAAGGTTACAGAAAAGTGGGAGAAAACCGAGGCTGATAAAAAGTGGGAATGTGAGATGGTCTATAAGGGCCAAGGCGAAGACAGTGCTGATGATAAGTTCTGGAAAGTAGCCTTGGAAGATCATCCTGGTGTTCAGATGGTAATGGCTGAAAAGGATGTCTGTCTTGCTGGTCCTGTAAAGGTTCTCAGTGAAGGCGAGTTCCCCACTAAGTTTAAAGGCGTTTATATGCGTCCTGCTGAAATGAGGGCTGAGTTGGAAAAGAGAGGGTGGAAAGAGGTTGCTGCTTTACAGCTTAGAAACCCCATGCACCGTTCTCACGAGTTTTTGGCCAAGATTGCCATTGAAGTTTGTGATGGTGTAGTTATTCACTCCCTTATTGGTAAGTTAAAACCTGGAGATATTCCTGCTGAAGTTCGTATTAAATGTATTGATACTCTTATTGAGCACTATTTTGTAAAGGAAAATGTAGTACAGGCTGGCTATCCCTTGGATATGCGCTATGCCGGTCCCAGAGAGGCATTGCTTCATGCTACTTTTCGTCAAAACTATGGCATCTCTCGCATGATTATTGGTCGTGACCACGCTGGTGTTGGTGACTTTTATGGTCTTTTTGAGGCTCAAGAGATTTTTGATCGCATTCCTTATCCTGAAGAGCCAGGTAAGGCTTTGATCTGTAAGCCTCTTAAGATTGACTGGACCTTCTACTGCTACAAGTGTGATGGTATGGCTTCTCTTAGAACCTGTCCTCATTCTAAGGAAGACAGGGTAATCTTAAGTGGTACCAAGTTACGTAAGGCCCTTTCCGAAGGTCAGCCCGTTCCTGATCACTTTGGAAGAGATGAAGTATTGGCTATCTTGCGTGAATACTATGAAGGTTTGACTGAAAAGGTAGAGATCAAAATGCAAAAGGCCGCTAGCGGCGATCCTATGAAATAGTTGTTGCTATTAAGAGGGTAAAGTGTATACTTTGCCCTCTTAATTTGAGTTTGGGATAAATTTCACTTTCTCCTTGACAAGGAGAAAGATGCGCTGGTAATAAGCAGCGTGCAGAATCAAGGTAAAAGGCCTTGGTTCTTTTTGGCTAGGGGTATTAATTATTAAAACCATATTAGAGGAGGATGAGTTATGCCAACCTTTGTTAATCCAGCCAAGTGTGACGGCTGCAAGGGTGGAGAGAAAACTGCTTGCATGTACATCTGCCCCAATGACCTTATGATCTTGGATCCTGAGGAAATGAAGGCTTACAACCAAGAACCTGATGCTTGCTGGGAATGTTATTCCTGCGTAAAGATTTGCCCTCAGGGTGCTATTGAAGCCCGTCCTTATGCTGACTTCGCTCCTATGGGCGGAACCAGTATTCCTATGCGCAGTGCTTCTGACATTATGTGGACCATTCAGTTTAGAAATGGTAACATCAAACGCTTTAAATTCCCCATCAGAACCACTGATGAAGGGTCCATCAAGCCTTATGATGGAAAGCCTGAACCCGGTGATTTAGACAATGAACTTCTTTTTACAGAAACTGAATTGAAGAAACCCAAAGCTGTATTGGGTAAAAAATACGAAGTTGCTAATGCTGACTATGTAGAGACCTGGGTTGATCCAAAGTATAGAAAGTAGTTGTAGGTTAACTTTTAAATTAAGAAATTAAAATTTAAGGAGGGATAAATATGCCTCAGATTCCTGCTAAGGCCAAACCATTGGGTTTACCTTTGGCTGAGCCTGAAATTGTAGAAATCAAAACCGATGTTTTACTCGTCGGTGGTGGTATGGGTGCTTGTGGTGCTGCTTTTGAAGCCAAGAGATGGGCTGACAAATATGGCGTAAAAGTTCTCTTGGTTGACAAGGCTGCTTTGGAAAGATCTGGTGCTGTTGCTCAGGGTCTTTCTGCTATTAACACCTATCTTGGTGAAAACGATCCTGATGATTATGTACGCATGGTTCGTACTGACCTTATGGGAATCGTTCGTGAAGACTTGATTTTTGACCTTGGTCGTCACGTTGATGATTCTGTTCATCTTTTTGAAGAATGGGGTCTTCCTGTTTGGGTTACCTTAGAAGATGGTAAGCGCGTTGATGGTGCTACTGCCAAAAAGAAAGGATTGGCTATTCGCAATGGTGCCAAGCCTGTTCGTTCTGGTCGTTGGCAGATTATGATCAACGGTGAATCCTATAAGTGTATTGTGGCTGAAGCTGCTAAGAACGCTCTTGGCGAGTACAGAGAAGAAGATGGCAAGGGTACTGGTTACTTAGAAAGAATTTTTGTGGTAAAACTTCTTTTGGATGCCAATCAGCCCAACCGCATTGCTGGTGCTGTTGGTTTCTCTGTTCGTGAAAATAAGGTATACATTTTTAAAACTAACGCCATGTTGGTAGCTTGCGGTGGTGCTGTTAATGTTTACCGTCCTCGCTCCACTGGTGAAGGTATGGGTCGTGCCTGGTATCCTGTATGGAATGCTGGTTCTACCTATACTCTTTGTTCTCAGGTTGGCGCTGAAATGACCATGATGGAAAACAGGTTCGTACCTGCTCGTTTTAAAGATGGTTACGGTCCTGTTGGTGCCTGGTTCTTGCTCTTCAAGGCCAAAGCTACTAACGCTTTTGGTGAAGACTACTGTCAGACCAACCGTGAAATGCTCAAGCAGTACGAAGAAAAGGGCTATGCTCATGGTCCTATCATTCCTACCTGCTTGCGTAACCACATGATGCTCAAGGAAATGCAAGAAGGTCGCGGTCCTATCTTCATGGACACTGCTACTGCCTTGCAGGAAACCTTTAAGACCTTGGATAAGAAAGAGCAGAAGCACTTGGAAGCTGAAGCTTGGGAAGACTTCTTAGACATGTGTGTTGGTCAGGCCAACTTGTGGGCTTGTTTGAACATCGAGCCTGAAAAGGTTGGTTCTGAGATTATGCCCACTGAGCCTTATCTCTTGGGTTCTCACTCTGGTTGTTGTGGTATCTGGGTATCTGGTCCAGACGAAGATTGGGTACCTGAAGAGTACAAGATTAAGGCTGACAACGGCAAGGTTTACAACCGTATGACCACTGTTAACGGTTTGTTTACCTGTGCTGATGGTGTTGGTGCTTCTGGTCATAAATTCTCTTCTGGTTCTCACGCTGAAGGTCGTATCGCTGGTAAGCAGTTGGTACGCTGGGCTGTAGATCACAAAGATTTCGTGCCTACCTTGAAGGAAAGTGCTGAAGAATTGGCTAAACTCGTTTACAAGCCTTACTATAACTTCTTAGAGCACAAAGATATTACCACTGCTCCTGACATCAACCCCAAATATATCACTCCTCGTAACTTCATGTTCCGCTTGATTAAGGCTACTGACGAATATGGTGGTGGTGTTGCTACTTATTATGTAACTTCTGAAAAGTTGTTAGAACGCTGTGAAGAACTCTTGGATATGCTCGAAGAAGATTCTGAAAAGCTTTGTGCTCGCGACTTACACGAACTCCTAAGAGCTTGGGAAAACTACCATCGTCTCTGGACTGTACGTTTGCACATACTCCACATTAAGTTCCGTAAGGAAACTCGTTATCCTGGTTTCTACTATCGTGCTGACTTTATGGATCTTAATGACGAAGAATGGAAGTGCTTCACCAATTCTCAGTTTAATCCTGAAACTGGTGAGATTAAGTTCTTCAAGAGACCTTACATTCAGATCATTCCTGATCCAATGCATCCATAAGGATGCTTTAAGCTGGCTGTGGTTTGACCACGGCCAGCTTTTTTTTATTTTTTGCTATTTTTTGCCAAATGGTCTAAGTCAGAGCTTAGAAAAAGTTTTGACTTGGGCCATTTGAGTGATAAGACCTTTGGAAAATTTGAGGGAGGATTGGCATGAGTAATAGTATATTAGTATTAGGTGGCGGCTTTAGCGGTCTTACCGCAGCTTTAGAAGCAGCCGAAGTAGGGTATGAGGTGTTTATTGTAGAGAAACAACCTTATTTAGGTGGTAGAGTGGCACAACTAAACAAATATTTTCCCAAACTGTGTCCTCCCACTTGTGGTCTGGAAATTAACTTCCAGAGAGTAAAGAAAAATCCTAAAGTAAAGTATTTTACTTTGGCTGAGGTAAGCAAAATTAGTGGCGGACCTGGTAATTACGAAGTTACAGTTAAGATTAAACCTCGCTTTGTGAACAACAATTGTACTGCTTGTAATAAGTGTGTGGAAGTTTGCCCTGTAGAAAGAGATTGTGAATTTGATTTTGGCTTGGGTAAGACTAAAGCCATTTACAAACCTCATACCATGGCTATGCCCATGCAGTATGTAATTGATTCTGAAGTATGTACAGGTACTTCTTGTGCTAAATGTGTAAGTGCCTGTGAATATAAAGCTATTGACTTGGAAGATAAGGAAAAAGAAGTAGTTTTAAATGTGGGCTCCATTGTGGTAGCTACTGGTTGGAAGCCTTATGATATTAAGAACCTTACTAATTTGGGCGCAGGTCAAATTAAAAATGCCATTTCCAATATGCAAATGGAAAGGTTGGCTGCTCCCAATGGTCCTACTGGGGGCAAGATTGTAAGGCCTTCTGATGGCAAGGAACCTCAAAGAATTGCCTTTGTTCAGTGTGCTGGTTCCAGAGACCAGAACCATTTAAATTACTGCTCTTATATCTGTTGTATGGCTTCTCTTAAACAATGTACCTATATTAGAGAGCAATATCCTGATGCGGAGATAGTGGTTTATTATATAGATCTTAGAGCTCCTGGCCGTTATGAAAAGTTTTTAAATAAAGTCCAGGCTGATGAAAAGATTAAAATGGTGAAGGGTAAAGTTGCCAAGTTAGAAGAAGACAGTGAAGGTAATGTAATTGTAACTGCTGAAGACATTATCGCTGGAGTGAAAAAAGAGGAAACCTACGACCTGGTGGTCTTGGCCACTGGTATGCAACCTTCTTTAGATGGAGTAGAATTCCCTGCAGATGTGGAGGTAAAGGAAGGTTTTGTCGTAGGTGGAGAAGATAAGGGAATTTTTGCCGCAGGTTGCGCCAAAATGCCATTAGATGTTATGACTTCTGCAGAAACAGCAACAGGTGCGGCTTTAAAAGCTATTCAAACTTTGGTCAGGAGGTAAGACATGGCAAAAAAAATAGGAGTATATATCTGCACAAGTTGCGATATAGGTAACAGGGTAGATATAGAGAAAGTAAAGGAATTTATTGATGATGAATGCGCTCCTGCTCTAATCAAAGAGCTTCCCTTTCTTTGTGGGCAGGAAGGTGTAGAAGCAATCAAAAAAGATATTGCAGAAGAAGAAATAAATGCAGTGTGTATAGCTGGTTGCTCTCCTAGAGTAAACTGGGATGTCTTTGATTTTGGCCCTGAGGTTCTGGTAGAAAGGGCTAATATTCGTGAGCTTGGAGTATGGAGCTTTAAAGAGCCTGAAGATTTGCCACCTATTGAAGAGACTGACTTGGAAGCAGACCATATCACCATGATGGTTCAGGACTACATCAAAATGGCTGTAATGAAACTGGAAAAAGCAGAAAAACCTGAACCTGAAATTCCAGAAATCAATAAAACTATCCTGGTTGTAGGTGGTGGTTTTACTGGTCTTTCTGCTGCTTTGGATGCTGCCAAGGCTGGTTATGATGTGGTGATTGTAGAAAAGGAAGATCGTTTGGGTGGCTTTGCTGCCAAAATGTATAAGAAGACTCCTTCTAAATATCCTTTTACCAGCACAGAAGAAAACGACATTGAAAAATTAATTGCCGAAGTAGAGCAAAATGATAAGATTAAGGTTTTGACTTCTGCTGCTATTCAAAAGATTGCTGGTGCTCCTGGAATTTATGAAGCCACAGTCAAAGTGGGTGAAGAAGAGCAAACCTTAAACATTGGTGCTGTGGTTTTGGCTACTGGTTGGAAGCCTTATGATGCTTCTAAACTTTCCCATTTGGGTTATGGTCAAATTAAAAATGTTGTGACCAATGTGGAGTTTGAGACCTTGGCCAAAGAAGGCTTAAAAAGACCTTCTGATGGTGCTCCTGTAAAAAGTGTTGCCTTTATCCAGTGTGCTGGGCAAAGAGACCCTGAGCACTTGCCTTATTGTTCTTCCATTTGTTGTATGGTTTCCCTAAAACAGGCCCAGTATGTGCGTGAACTGGATGAAAATGCAAAGGCCTTTATCTTTTATAAAGATATGCGCACCACTGGTATTATGGAAAATTATTATAAAGCCGCTCAAGACGATCCTGGTATCTTCTTGACCAAGGCAGAAGTTGAAGAAATATCCCAGGATGGCGATCAAGTAGTGGTAAAGGTAAAAGATACCCTCTTGGGCGAAGACCTGGAAGTAAAGGTAGATATGTTGGTCCTGGCTACAGGTATTGTGCCTACTACTGCTGAAGAAGCCAAGCTGGAATTGGAGTGCAAGAGCCAGGCTAGTGAAGGAGAAGAGGAAAAGAAAGAAGAAAGTGAAACCTGCGAGAATCCTTTACTTGCCAAATTACAAGAAGCTTCCTGTCTTAAACTGCAATATAGACAGGGGCCAACCTTCCCTGATTTGATGCTTTTTGATGGTTTTGCTGATTCTAACTATATTTGCTTTCCTTATGAAACCAGAAGAACCGGTATTTATGCTGCTGGTTGCGTAAGGCAGCCCATGGGTATGGTTGCTGCCAAGGAAGATGCTACTGGTGCAGCTTTAAAGGCCATTCAGTGTATAGAGTCTGCCAACAGAGGTGTAGCAGTACATCCTCGTTCTGGGGATATGTCTTATCCCAAATTTAATTTTGTACGTTGTACTCAATGTAAAAGATGTACAGAAGAGTGTCCTTTTGGTGCTTTAGATGATGACGAAAAGGGAACACCTAAGCCCAATCCTACTAGATGTCGTCGCTGTGGAACTTGTATGGGTGCTTGTCCGGAAAGAGTTATTTCTTTTGATAATTACTCCATCACCATGGTTAATGATATGATTACCTCTATTCAGGTGCCTGAATATGCAGAAGATGGTGGTTATAGAATCTTAGTTCTTTGCTGTGAAAATGATGCCTATCCAGCTTTAGATATGGCTGCTATGCGAGGCAAAAAATGGTCTTCTTATGTTCGTTTTATTCCTGTACGTTGTCTTGGTTCTGTAAATACTCAGTGGATTGCAGAAGCTATGTCTAAGGGTATTGATGGAGTGCTTTTACTTGGTTGTAAGTATGGTGAAGATTATCAATGTCACTTTGTTAAAGGTAGTGAGCTTTGTAATCGTAGGATGGAAAACGTAGCTGAGACACTTTCCAGATTACAAGTAGAAGCTGAAAGAGTTAAACAAGTGCAGGTATCTATTGATGAATATGATAAGGTACCTGAAATTATAGATAAGTTTGTGGAAGAAATAGAAGGTTTTGGTGCTAACCCATACAAGGGATTCTAGGGAGGGCTTATGGCTAGATTAGTAGTAGATCCGGATGTACAATTTATTAGAGACCTGCAAGCTGCAGGTGGTGAGTCCATTAAAAAATGTTATCAGTGCGCTACTTGTAGCGTAATCTGTCCACTTTCTCCTGAGGAAAACCCTTTTCCTCGTAAAGAAATGATTTGGGGACAGTGGGGATTAAAGGATAAATTGGTTAATGATATTGACATTTGGCTTTGCCATAATTGCGGTGAGTGTTCTGACCTTTGTCCTAGAGGAGCCAGTCCTGGAGATGTTTTAGCTGCTCTTAGGAATATGGCTTATCGTTCTTTGGCTAAGCCTGCCATTCTGGGTAAGTGGCTTAGCTCTGCTAAGTATTTACCCATTTTATTTGCTATTCCTGCTTTAATTTACCTCATTATTTGGGGATTTACCACCGGGCTTACCATTCCTGAGGGAGAGATTGTTTTTGGCAAGGTATTCCCTGGTGATTATACCATTGACCCTGTATTTGGCCTGGTAGCTGTTTTTGTGCTCTTTACCTTTGCCTCAGCCATTGGTAATTTATTTAAATCCTTTAAGGAAAGCGGTTATACTCCCAGGGAAGATGGTCCTGGCTTCTGGCAGGCCCTTTTGGATGTGGTTAAAGAAGAGATTATTACTCATTCCAAATTTCAGAAGTGTTCTTCCAATGCTGAAAGGTATAAAGGTCACTTGTTCCTGTTCTATGGTTTTGTGGCCCTTTTCATTGTTACCTCTATCGTAGCAGTTGGACACTGGGGTGGAAGGTTAATTGGCCATGAAATGCACACTCCCCTGGCCCTCTGGAATCCAGTAAAAATTTTGGCCAATGTGGGAGCTATCTTGCTTATTGCTGGTTTGGTCTTGATTACCAGAATGCGTTTAAATGCTGATCCTTCTAAGAGTGTAAGTTCTTATTATGACTGGTATCTTTTGGGTGTAATCTGGGCCATTGCCCTTACTGGACTTTTAAGTGAGATTTTACGTGTGGCCAATGTAGCTGCCCTGGCCTATCCCATGTACTACTTACACCTGATTTCTGTATTTATGCTCATTGCTTATCTTCCCTGGACCAAACTTGCTCACTTGGTCTATCGTACCGTAGCTTTGGCCTATGCCCGTCAAATAGGTCGCAAAGGCCTTGGCGAATAAGCTTCGTAAAAATTAAACTATGCTTTTAAAAGCCCTACCAAATGGTAGGGCTTTTTTTATTTTTTCTGAATAAAATTCTGATAATTTTGTTTTTAGGTGAAAAATCAAAAAATAATAAGGAGAAAATAAATAAAAAGTTGATTTGGACTTGAATTTTGAGTATGGCTGTCTGGAAAATAGAAATAGAAGGAGGGGTGTAGATGAGAAAAGTTTTGCTTAGTTTACTGGTTGGCTTGGGCCTGCTTTTTAGTTTTGGTCCTGCTTTTGGAAAAACTATTAAAATTGGTCTTCTTTGTCCTTTAACTGGTTCCTGGGCTAGTGAAGGGCAGGATATGGAAAAGATTGTTAAACTCCTGGCTGAAGAACTCAATGCCCAGGGTGGACTTTTGGGAAGTGAAGTGGAAGTGGTGGTAGAAGATGATGGTGGAGATCCCAGAACTGCTGCTTTGGCTGCTCAGAGGCTTTCTGCTCAGGATATTGTAGGAGTTATTGGTACCTATGGCTCCTCTGTAACTGAGGCTACCCAGGCTATTTTTGATGAAGCCAAGATTATTCAGATTGCCAATGGTTCCACTGCCATTCGTTTAACTGAAAAGGGGTTAAAATACTTTTTTAGAACATCTCCTAGAGATGATGAACAGGGAAGAGTAGCTGCCAACTACCTTACTGGCAAAGGATTTAAGAGAATAGCTATTTTGCATGATAACACTACCTATGCCAAGGGTCTGGCTGATGAGACCAAGTCCTTGCTGGAAAAGAAGGGTGCCAACATTGTTTTTTATGATGCCTTAACTCCAGGAGAAAGGGATTATTCTGCCATTTTGACCAATCTTAAGGCTGCTAATCCTGATGTAGTCTTTTTTACTGGTTATTATCCCGAAGCTGGCTTGTTGCTCAGGCAGAAAAAGGAAATGGGCTGGAATGTTCCCTTTATAGGTGGTGATGCTACTAATAATCCTGATTTGGTAAAAATTGCTGGCAAGGATGCTGCTGAAGGGTTTATGTTCTTGAGCCCTCCTGTACCTCAAGACCTGGATAGTAAAGAAGCCAAAGACTTCTTGGCTGCTTATAAGAAAAAATATGGCGATCTTCCTGGCTCTGTCTGGGCAGTGCTTTCTGGAGATGGTTTCTTGGCTTTGACCACTGCTATCAAGGCCACCAAGTCTACTGATTCTGATGTGCTTGCTGATTATCTTCACAACAAACTAAAAGATATGCCAGGACTTACTGGTAAGATTTCTTTTGATAGCAAGGGAGATAGAGTGGGTGACCTCTATCGTATTTATAAAGTGGATGCCAATGGCAACTTTGTTCTGCAATAGATAAGTTAAGTATCAAAAGGGCTGTTCTACCAGGACAGCCCTTTTTCTTGTAAATTTTATTCTGGAGAAAAAGTATGGAGTTATTCATTCAGCAACTTACCAATGGACTTGCTATCGGTGGAATATATGCCCTTATTGCTCTTGGTTATACCATGGTCTATGGCGTGATGAAGCTTATTAACTTTGCCCATGGAGATTTGTTTTCTATTGGGGCCTATCTGGGGCTTACCTTACTTCTTTCCTTAGGTTTAGTGGACAAAATAGGTGTATTGGGTGGCATTTTATTACTTATGCTTATGGTCATGGGACTGGTAGGTATTATTGGCATTATTTTAGAAAGAGTAGCCTATCGCCCCTTAAGAAAGGCCGACCGATTGGCTGCAGTAGTTTCAGCTCTGGGAGCATCTATCTTTTTTGCCAACAGTTTAATGCTTATTTATGGGGCAAAGTTTAGAGTCTATCCTCACAATATCCTGCCCAAAATGGCAGTGGATATTTTGGGAATGAAAATACCTTTAATCCGTATTTTGCTTTTACTGGCTTCCTTTATCCTGATGACTGCTTTATACCTCTTTGTGCAAAAGACCAAAACAGGTACAGCTATTAGAGCTGCAGCCATTGACCAGGGTGCAGCCAAGCTTATGGGTATAAATGTAAATAAAATTATTTCCATTGTATTTTTTATTGGTCCGGCTTTAGGCGGGGCTGCAGGGATTATGGTTGGACTTTATTATGGACAAATAAACTTTCTTATGGGATGGCTTTATGGATTAAAAGCCTTTATTGCTGCTGTTATTGGAGGAATTGGTAATATTCCTGGAGCTATGCTTGGTGGAATTATTTTAGGAGTAGTGGAGTCTTTAGGGGCTGCGTATGTTTCTTTTGCCTGGAAAGATGCTATAGCCTTTTTGGTTTTAATTATTATTTTAATTGTTCGTCCAACTGGAATATTGGGAGAAAGAGTTGCTGAAAAGGTGTAAGGATGTAGGTATGAACAGAAAAAGAATTATAAACATAATTATTATTTTAGTTTTAGCTTGTGCTCCCTTATTTTTAAATACCTATTGGGTAGATGTATTAAATAATATTGGTATTTATGCTATTTTAGCTTTGAGTTTAAATTTTATTTTAGGGCATACAGGCCTGTTTCATATGGGGCATGCAGCTTTCTATGCCATTGGAGCCTATACCACAGCTATTTTAAATACCATGTATCATATTCCCATTATTTGGCTTATGCCTTTAAGCGGGCTTTTGGCAGGTATTTTTGGCTATCTGGTGGCCAGGCCCATTATTCACTTGCGCGGTGATTATTTGCTTATTGTTACCATTGGTATTGTGGAAATTGTGCGCATTGCTCTGGTGAACAATATCTTTGGAATTACAGGTGGGTCCAATGGAATTTTTGGCATTTCCAGACCCAAGCTTTGGGGATTTGTCATCAGGCGTCCTCAGGACTTTTTTTATTACATCTGGATTTTTTTGGGGATTAGTGTGTATCTTTTTTATCGTTTAGAAAATTCCCGTTTTGGTCGAGCTTTAAATTATATTAAAGAAGATGATTTAGCTGCTGAAGGTAGTGGAGTTGATTCTTCTGGATATAAGTTAAAGGCCTTTATTATTGGCGCTATCTGGGCCGGATTTGTGGGTAATATTTATGCTTCTAAAATGACTATTATTTCTCCAGAATCCTTTTCCTTTTGGGAATCTGTGATTTTGTTTGTAATTGTTATTTTAGGAGGCTCTGGCAGTATGCGGGGAATTATCCTGGGTAGCTTTCTCATTATTGGCTTGCCAGAGCTTTTTAGGCAGTTTGCCAGTGCCAGGATGCTTATCTTTGGTGCAGCTATGGTAGTAATGATGATTTTTAGACCTCAAGGGATTATACCTCCTAAACCTAGAACCTATAATTTGGATTTTCTTAAGCTGGGAGAAGCAGGAAAATGAGTTTACTTGAGTTAAGAAACTTAACTAAAACCTTTGGTGGCTTAATGGCAGTAAATGAGGTAAGTTTTTCTGTAGATAAGGGTGCAGTGGTAGGGTTAATCGGTCCCAATGGAGCTGGAAAAACCACTGTATTTAACTTAATTACAGGCAATTATAAACCTGATAGTGGCGAAATTATTTTTGAAGGTGAAAATATTGTAGGTTTACCCACTCATAAAATTGTAAATTTAGGCATAGCCAGGACCTTTCAGACCATTCGTCTTTTTCAAAACCTTTCGGTATTGGAAAATGTCTTGGCTGGTTGCCATTGTAGAATGAAAGCTGGTATGCTGGCTTGCATGTTCAGGCCTAAATGGCAAAAAGAGGAAGAAAGGGAAGCTTTAAAAAAGGCCTGGGCTGAGCTTGAATTTGTAGGTTTAAGCAAGGAGCTAACAAATAAAGCCAAAAACCTTTCCTATGGAAATCAAAGACTTCTGGAAATAGCCAGAGCCCTGGCCACTTCGCCTAAGCTCATTATTTTAGATGAGCCAGCTGGGGGCATGAATGAGCAGGAGACCCAAGAACTGGTTGAATTAATAGGAGAAATAAAAAAGAGAGGAATAACTGTTTTGCTCATTGAACACGATATGAGTTTGGTTATGCGCATATGTGAGCATATTGTGGTCCTGGAACATGGAGCCAAAATTGCAGAAGGCACTCCAGAAGAAGTGAAGAATAATCCTTTGGTTATAGAAGCTTATTTAGGTGTGGATGAGGATTAGAAGATGCTTAGAATAGAAAATTTACATGTTAGTTATGGTAATGTGGAAGCTTTACATGGCATAAATCTAGAGGTAAAAGAAGGTGAAATTGTAACTCTTTTGGGAGCCAATGGAGCAGGAAAATCTACTACCTTAAACACTATTAGTGGACTGTTAAAGCCCACCAAGGGCACCATTTATTTTAAAGATGTTGAGATTAGCAAGTTAGAGGCTCATGAAATTGTGAGCTTGGGTATTGCTCAGGTTCCCGAAGGGCGGAGAGTATTTTCCACCCTGACTGTACAGGAAAATCTAAATTTGGGTGCCTTTACGGTACTGGATGAAAAGACCATTCAGAAGAATTTGGAGTGGATTTTTTCCCTTTTCCCCCGTTTAAAAGAAAGAAGAAAACAGTTGGCAGGCACTTTAAGTGGAGGAGAGCAGCAGATGTTAGCCATTGCCAGAGGGCTTATGGCTAATCCGAAAATTTTGCTGTTAGATGAACCCAGTTTGGGCCTGGCTCCTATTTTGGTTAAATCCATTTTTGCTACCATCAAAGAAATCAATGAAAGCGGGGTAACAGTTCTGTTGGTAGAGCAAAATGCACGAGCTGCCTTAAAATTGGCCCATAGAGGTTATGTTATTGAAGTGGGCAATATTGTTCTGGCAGATAGTTCAGAAAATCTTTTAAGTAACCCTGAAGTACGCAAAGCCTATTTGGGTGGATAATTTTTTTTAGAGGTCAAATTCTTTTTTAACTTTAAAATTCCTGGAGAAGATTTTGACCTCTCTTTTTAAAGATGGTAGCCTTTCCTCTTAGCAGGAGGAGACAATGGGTCCTATTTTTTATTTTCCCTATTTTATTTTTATTCTTATTTTATTTTTTCTTTTAGTTTTACTGCTTTTTGGCCTGATTAAGATTGGTTTATTTGTTATTGCCTTTCATAAACTGGGGCTAACAGGACTGCAAACCTTTTTATTGCTTATAACCACCTTAATTGGAAGTGGTATCAATTTGCCCTTGTTCAGCAGGGAGATTTCTTTTGCTCCTTATGAGATGGAAGAAGATTTTTATTCTAAGTTTTTTAGACACGTCAGATATTATCAAGCTGATTTTTCTAAGCAAATAATCGCCTTAAATGTTGGTGGTGGACTTATTCCCATTTTTTTGTCCTTTTATTTTATTTCCCAGATTGGGGTTTCTTTAGAACTGGGGCTTTGCTTTTTGATTGTCTCCCTGGCCTGCTATAAACTGGCCCGTCCCATTCCAGGAGTTGGCATAGGCATTCCTTTTTTGGCTCCTCCTTTAATTACTGTCCTGGCTACCTGGATTTTGGCACCTGCAGATATTGCCCCTCAAGTTGCCTATATTTCCGGTACCCTGGGCACATTGGTGGGAGCAGATATTTTGCATCTTTTAAATCCTTCTGAGCAGAATAAACTGGTAAGTCCAATACTTTCCATTGGTGGAGCAGGCACTTTTGATGGCATATTTTTGTGTGGAATTATTGCCGTACTTTTAGCTTAAAAAAGGTGAATTATGGAGATAAAATACTCAAGTTTGGAGCAAGTTATTCCTCAGGGAAAAGCTTTTTTAGTGCCTTTAAAAAATTTTTTTCTTGCAGATGGAAGTGTTTTGGAGCCTGATTTTTTGAAAGCTGGGGGGTATTTGCAAGCTGAAAAAAATAAATTTTTCTTACAGGATAAACTCTTAGTGGGCAGTAATTTTTATCTTTTGTTTACAGAATTTGTAGAAAAGGAGTCTTTTTTCTGGAGAAAAGAGGCCTATTCTCTGGCTGTAATCACCTTGAGTGACAAGGGATATTCAGGCAAAAGAGAAGATGAAAGTGGGCCTTTAGTGCTTAGTTTGCTGCAAAATAAAATGGATTTTTCCTGGACCAGAAGATATGTTCTTCCTGATTCTAGGGAAAGTCTTAGCTATTTACTTGCTCATCTTATTTATTTTTTAAAGGTAGATGTAATTGTTACTTCCGGAGGAACAGGGGTATATCCTAGAGATATTACTCCGGAGATTTGTCTTAAATTTGTGGACAAAAGACTTTCTGGATTTGAACAGGCGATGTTAATCAGTTCTCTTCAAAAAACACCCCATGCTATGATTTCTAGAGCTGTATGTGGACTGGCTGGGGAAAGTTTACTTATAAATTTGCCTGGAAGCATAAAGGCCGTAAAAGAAAATTTGGAAGCCATTTTACCGGCATTACCTCATACTCTTAAAAAATTTCATGGTGATCCAGAAGAGTGTGGAAAAAGACCTTGAGTATGTTCTCTCAGAAAAATTTTTGAGAGATTTTACCGTTCGTTTTTCCCTTTTTCGTCTAGCCCTTATCTTAATTATCTTTGTGCTTTTAGAGGCTGTCTGGTTGGGTATAATCCCTCAGATAAATTATTTTATTGAAAATCAATATTTATACATTATCTTTTTTGTCTGCGGATTTGGGTTGAATTTAATCTATTTACTTACCTGGAATAAATTTAAATCTGCTTACTACTTTGTTTACCTGCAATTTATATCTGATATTTTTCTGGCCTTTTATATCATATTTCTAACAGGTGGCTTAAAAAGCAGTTTATTTTTCTTAATCCTGGTAACCATTTTTTTATATGGGAAAATTTTAGGCTTAAGGACAAGTATTTATTTTAGTGCCCTTTGTGTTTTGATTTATCTTATTGTGGGTATTATTCAATTTAAGTATCCATTTATCTGGCAAGAAAATAGCTTTAGCCTATCTAACTTCTTTTTTTATTTTATTTTAAATTTTCTTAGTCTTTTTTTGATAAATTTACTTGTTTATTTTTCTGAAAGCAGAGAAAAAAGCCTTTTTAATGAGTTAATTAGTCAAGAAATAGCTTTAAGTAGGTCTGAAGCTCTAAAAAAGAGCATTTTTGATTTAATGGAGTCTCTGGTTTTTGTTTTAGAGCCAGAAAAAAATATCATCATATCTTTAAATCAGAAAGCTCTTTATTTTTTAGGTTTAAAACATCTATCTTTGGCTTTAGGCAGAAGTATTTCGTACTATAATAAAGAACTAAGTAATATTATAGAGGCAAATAAAAAAGACAAAAAAAGTTTTAATTTTAAATTGGGAGAAAGGTCTTTTTTAGGTAAAATATCATATCTAGAAGTTGAAAATAGCTATCTAGTTATCTTACATGAAACCACAGAGTTAGAAAAGTTACAAGAAAAGATTTTTCAAATGGAAAAATTGGCCAGTTTAGGTGAACTTGCTGCTGGAGTAGCTCATGAGATTAAAAATCCTCTGGCTGGAATAAAGGCCAGTTTGCAGCTTTTGCAAGAAGAGGAAGACAAGGAATTACAAACCAAACTATTTACCATTGTGTTAAGAGAAGTAGATAGGCTGGATAGACTGGTGAAGAACTTTTTATCTTTTGCCAAACCCAGGGAAGGAGATAAAGAGTGGGTGAATATAGCCTCTCTTGTCAAAGAACTTATTATCCTGGCCCCTCTGGAACCAGGTAAAATTAAGTTACAGTTAGATCTGGATAGTTCCCTGGAAGTATTTTGGAATAGGGAGCATTTAAAACAGGTGTTACTTAATCTTTTGCTTAATGCCAAGGAAGCTGCTTTAGAAGGAAAAAAAGAAATTTTTATTGGTTTGGAAAAAAAAGAGGAGACATGGTCTTTGGTCATTGCAGATAAAGGAAAGGGAATTAAAAAAGAGGAAATAAAAAAAGTTTTTGACCCCTTTTTTAGCACTAAAAAACAGGGAACTGGCCTGGGACTATCCATTGCCCTTAGGCTTTGTCATTTAAATGAAAGTAGTTTAGAGATTGAATCTGAGGAAGGAAAGGGGACAAAAGTGAGTTTAATTTTAGGGAAGGTAAAACATGGATAGATTTATTGCAGATTTACATATTCATTCACCTTTTTCTAGAGCTACAAGTAAAAAACTTTTGCCAAGAAATTTGGCTGCCTGGGCAGAAATAAAGGGTTTGGATGTAGTTGCTACTGGAGATTTTACTCATCCTAAGTGGCTTGAAATATTAGAAGAAGAACTGGTGGAAGTAGAAGAAGGACTGTTTGAGCTGAAAAATAAACAGGGCCTGGCCAAAGAAATTCCTGGATTTTCTGGAGAATTAAAAGGCAAGGTAAGATTTATTTTAAGTGCAGAGATTAGTTCTATTTACAAAAAAAGGGGAAAAGTTAGGAAGATTCATAACCTGGTTTATGTGCCTTCCCTGGACAAAGCTAAGGAATTGAATCGCAAACTGGCAGAAATTGGCAATTTGCACTCTGATGGCAGGCCCATTTTAGGCCTGGATGCCAAAGATTTATTGGATATGGTCTTGGAGCTGGATAGCAAGGCCTTTTTGGTTCCTGCCCATATCTGGACGCCCTGGTTTTCTCTTTTTGGTTCCAAATCAGGTTTTGACTCCATAGAGGAGTGTTTTGAAGATTTGAGTAAATATATTTTTGCCCTGGAGACAGGGCTTTCTTCTGATCCAGAGATGAACTGGCTTTTAAGTAAGCTGGATAGATTTTTTTTGGTTTCCAATTCAGATGCCCATTCTGGAGAGAACCTAGCCAGAGAAGCCAATATTTTTCAGGGAGAAGTAAGTTATACAGGGATTTATTATGCCCTAAGAGGTGAAGGGCTTAGTCATAAATTTTTAGGCACCTTGGAGTTTTATCCAGAAGAAGGCAAGTATCATTTAGATGGTCATAGAAAGTGCAAGGTAGTTTTGACTCCCCAGGAGACTTTGAGTCGGGGAGGTATTTGTCCGGTTTGTGGTCAGAAACTTACTGTTGGCGTACTGCATAGGGTCCTGGCTTTAGCTGATCGCAAAACCCCTCAAAAACCCAAGCACCATCCAGATTATACCTCACTTATTCCCTTAAAAGAAATTTTGAGTGAGTTTTTGGGTGTAGGGCCTAAAAGTAAGAAAGTTAATACCTTATATGTGGAGTTAATAGAAAAATTTGGTTCAGAACTGGATATCCTTTTAAATGTTCCCTTAGAAGACTTAAAACAAAAACATAGTTTACTGGGAGAAGCTGTTGCCAGGATGAGGAGAAGGGAAGTTTTGCGTCAACCTGGATTTGATGGCGAATATGGGAAAATATCCCTTTTTACTCCTAAAGAATTACAGGAAATCTTGCAGGGGAAAAGTCTGTTTGTCCTGGGGCAGGAAAGCAAGAAGACAGACGCAGTAAAGGAACTAGAGCTTATTGCAGAAGAAAAGCAAGAAAGTTTTCACTATAATGAAGAACAGGAAAGGGCCATTGGAGCTAAAGGGCCTTTGTTGGTCATAGCTGGGCCTGGCACTGGTAAAACTCAGACCTTATTGGGCAGGGTAAAAAAACTTCTGGAAGAAGGAATAAATCCCAGACACATTTTGATTTTAACCTTTACCAGAAAGGCCGCACAGGAGATAAGAGAGAGATTACTGGAGAATTTGCAGGAAAAGGTTTTGCCAGTGGCAGACACCTTGCACGCCCTGGCTTATGAGTACTGGCAAAAGGTACACAAGGAAAAGCCTCTTATTTTGGAAGAGGAAGAAGCCAAAAAGGTTTTTGCCCGGGCCAATCCCAAGCTTAGCTCCCAGGAGCTTAAGGAAAAGTGGGCAGAGTTTTGTTTAAAACGAGAAAGGCGAGAAGAGTGTAGCCTGGAAGGAGAAAATTACTTTAATTTAAAAAAAGACTTAAATTTAGTAGATTATGCAGATCTTTTGGAGTTTTGGCTGCATGAATTGGAAGTGGGTAATTTTTTAAGGCCCTATACGCACCTTTTGGTGGATGAAGTACAGGACCTTTCGCCTTTACAATTGGACTTAATTGTAAAACTTGCTCCAGAAAAAGGAGAGGGTTTTTTTGCCATAGGTGATCCCAGGCAGGCGATTTATGGTTTTAGAGGGGCAGTTACAGAGGTGGAAAGTTATTTAAAGCAATACTGGCCTGAACTGGAAGTCATTTTCCTACATTCCAATTACCGTTCTGGCCAAAAGATTCTGGATTTAGCTGGAGGCCTTTTTTCTGGAACTAACTTAAAGGCCAGAAAAAGAATTGAGGCAGAGGTTTGTTTATTAAAAGCACCTTCTGATAATTATGAGGCCTTTTGGATTGCCAATAAAGTTAAAGACCTTCTGGGAGGAAGTGCCCATTTTGAAGCAGATAATAAGCCTACCCAATATTCTCCTGGAGATATTGCTATTTTAGTACGTTTCAGGGCTTTGGTAAAACCCTTTGTCCAGGCTTTGAAAAATAAAGGCATTCCAGTAGCCTCACCAGAAGAGGAAGCTTTTTTTAAGGAGCCCAGAATAGAGCTTATTTTAAAAGAAGTGGAAAAGGTCCTGGGGTTTAATGTGGAAAAGCCTTCTTTATTCCCGGAAAGTGTACTGGCAGCAGGCCCCAGAGGAATTAAAAACTTTTTAAAGGACATACCTCCTTTTGACCCTTTATTCTGGGAAAGTAATTATTTTAAACAGTTAGAAAAACTCTATGCGCAGGAAAATGGCTGGTTAAGTTTGATTAATTTTATTCGTCTGGAAAGTGAGCTTGACCTGGTAAGGGAAAAGAGCCAGAGGGTACGGGTGATGACCTTGCATGCCAGCAAAGGACTGGAGTTTGAGGTGGTATTTTTGCCTTGTCTGGAAGATGGACTGTTACCTTTTATTGGAGTGGATAAGTTGGTAGGGGCAGAAAAGGAAGGTAGCTTTGATTTGGAAGAAGAAAAAAGACTGTTTTATGTGGGACTCACCAGGGCCAAAAGTCATCTTTTTTTAAGCTTTGCTCAAAGTAGAAAACTTTATGGCAAGCGCTTAAACCTGCCACCTTCCAGGTTTTTAGACCTCTTAGACTCTAACCTGTTTGAGCTCAAAGAGCCCAGGAAAAAAACTTCTTTAAAAGAAAAACAACATCTTCTTTTCTCCTAAAAAATGAAAAAATTTATTTTAAGTGCTCCTTCCTATGTTTTATTTGCTTCTATCAAGGAAAACTGCCTATTTTTAAAAAACTTTGTCTCTGATGTTTATCTGGCTCTTTTTGAGTTGCATTCCTGCTTAAATTATACAGAAGAAGATTTACCTCCAGATTTAGCTGAGATAGGTTTAACCTATCATGTTCACCTGCCTTTGGACTTAAACTGGGAGCAGGCAGAGACTACCAGTAAGGAACTTTTAAAGCTGGTACAAAAAGTGAATTTTTTGCAACCCAGTTGTTTTGTCCTGCATCCGCCTCCTTTGGCCAGGGATTTAAAAGTTTTTGTTTTAAGTTGGTTAGAAGCAGGATACCTGGCTTCGAGTTTGTGCCTAGAAAATATTCAGGGAAGAAATCTTGAAGATTATTGGCAGGTTATAGAAGAGTTTGACTTATCCATCTGTCTGGATATAGGCCACTTACTTGCTTACAAGCAGCACAATATTTTGGCTTTGCCTGGATTTTGGCCTAGGGTCAAGGTGGTGCATTTTTATGGCCAAGAAAAGGCAGGAAAACACACTTCCTTAGAAGACTTACCTGCAGCTGGTTGGCAAATCCTGCAAGAGGTATTTTTTCGTCTGGAAAATAAAATTCTGGTTCTGGAGCTGTTTAACAGGCAAGATTTTTTGTCTTCTTATCAGTTGCTTCTGGACAAAAAAGAGGATTTAGGAGTTTGTTTTGTTTAGTTTGGTTTTGGGCGGAGCAAAGTCGGGCAAAAGTAATTTTGCTTTAAAGCTTTTTAATAATCTTCAGGGTGAAGGTGCTTTGGTGGTTACAGGTAAAGGTCTGGATTTTGCTTTTAAAAAACAGATTTTGGACCATCGTTTAGAGCGTAATCCTGAAATAAAGGTCTTTGAAGTGGAGAAAAATTTGGCCGGGACTTTAAAATCTTTACCTGCTTCTTTGGATAAGATTTTAATCGAGGGACTTGATTTTTGGTTTTTTTCTTTGTCTAAAGAAGAAAGAGAAGAATATCTAGAAGCTTTTTGGGAAAGTTTGGCTTCCTTAAAGCAGGAAGTTATTTTGGTCAGCAGTGAAGTAGGACTTGGGCTTTTGCCAGGAAAATTAACCTGGGAAGTAAGAGGATTGGGAGAATTCAATCAGAAACTTGCCAGACTGTGTGCAAAAGTATATCTGGTAGTAGCTGGTTGTGCTCTCAAAATTAAGGATCAAGAAGATGGCTTATTTTAAGAATCTGACGGATAAAATCCCCTCGCTTTTGTCGCTTCTGGATAAAAGTGAACGCTGGCTTATTTTGGTCAATGCAGACCCAGATGCCCTGGCTTCAGCCATGGCCTTAAAAAGGATTTTGGCCCACAGGGTATTAGAGGTAGCTATTGGACATGTCAATGAAATTAGCAGGCCGGATAATCTGGCTATGGTTAAGCTTTTGCGTATTCCTACCCAAAAGGCTACTTCCAACTTAATAGTTCAATTTGATAAATTTGCCCTGGTGGACTCCCAGCCTCACCATCATCCAGACTTTGCCCAACTCAACTTTTCCATTGTAATTGACCATCATCCTTTACTTAAAGAGCATCCAGTAGAAGCTGAGTTTGTGGATATTCGTCCTGAATATGGGGCCAATTCTACTATTTTGACTGAATATTTGTACAATTTAAAAATAAGGCCTGGCAAGTTGCTGGCTACAGCCCTGGCCTATGGAATAAAAACAGATACCCAGAGTTTTGAAAGGCCCTTTGTGGATACGGATATCAAGGCCTTTAAGTACCTTACCAAGTTTTACAACCCCTTGCTTTTACAAAAGATTATTCGTTCTGAATTTCATAAAAGCTGGCTAAAATATTTTTCCCAGGCCTTAAAAAAAGTGAAAATTTTGGGAAATGGTCTGGCAGTTTTTTTAGGTAGTGTGGAATCTCCTGATGTCCTGGTTATTCTGGCAGACTTTTTTTTGCAGGTGCATAATATTTCCTGGGATATGGTGGGTGGACTTTATGATGATAAACTAGTGGTTATTTTTAGAGGTGATGGCCTGAGAAGAGATATGGGCAAGTTTGCGCGCAAGCTTTTTGCTGATTTTGGTCCTGCTGGTGGGCATAGAACCATGGCCAGAGCAGAGATTCCAGTAGAGAAACTGGGGGGAATACATCCTCAACAATTTATGTGGCAGCGTTTTTATCATGTGCGCAAACGCTCTACCTGTGCTCCTAAGCAGGAGAAAAAAATAGAAAATGCTTAAAAAAAAATTTGCCTGGGAAGGAAATCCACTTTTTTTAGTGGATGGAAGTTCTTATATTTACCGGGCTTTTTATGCCTATCGTAATCTTACTCGCTCAGATGGTTTTCCTACCAATGTAATTTACATTGTCCTGCGTTTAATTCTAAAAATTTTAAAGGAAGAAAAGCCGCGCTATCTAGGCTTTTTTGTTGATGGGCCTAAGCCGACCTTCAGAAAAGAGATCTGGGCAGAATACAAAGCCAACAGGCTGAAAATGCCTGAAGATCTGGCCAAACAGATTCCTTCGCTTTTACAGGGGCTTAAACTGTTAGGAGTTTACTCCCTAATCACAGAGGGTATAGAGGCTGATGACTGTATTGCCAGTTTAGCTGCGAGGTTTAAGGATGAATTTCCTATAGTTATTGTAGGCAGTGATAAGGATTTAAATCAACTTTTAAGTCCAGGAGTGTTTATTTGGGACCCAGGAGGAAAAGAAGAAAAATTCCTTTCAGTGGAAGATTTTGTTCAAAAGTGGCACTTTGCCCCCCGGAGCTGGCCTGATTTTCAGGCCCTGGTAGGAGATAGTAGTGATAATATTCCAGGGGTGCCTGGCATTGGACCTAAAACAGCTCAAAACATATTAAAGCAATTTGCAACCCTGGAAGAGCTGGAGCAAAACTTAGATAAGCTAAAGGGTAAGGCCAGGAAGGTTATTGAAGAGTGCTTTCCCAAGGTGTATCAGTACCGGGAACTTACTCGCCTGCGTCAAGATTGTTGCCAGGAAATAGACCTGAAGACCTTAACCCTGGGAGAGCCAGATTGGCCTGCATTTAAAAATTTTTGTAAGGAGTATGAGTTTTTTTCCCTGTTAAGGGAAATCGAGGAACTGGATAGTAGCAAAAAGAGGGTAGAAAAAGGTAAAGCTCCTAATTTACCTTTTTTTGAACTAGAAAAAAAGGCCTCCACTAAAGTATCAAGGCCTCAAGTTCAAGAAAAACAGCTTAAAAATTTAGAACAGATTTGTGCCATCTGGAAAGAAGGAGAAAAGTTTTTTATTGGCGATGGTAAATTAGAACTGGAAATAGATGAAAAACTTTCTGGAGAATTTTTGGACACCAGAAAGGAAATTTACCTTTCTTCTTTAAAGGACTTTTATTCTCAGTACTCTTTTCCCTGGACCCGGGAAAACTGTTTTGACCTCAGTCTGGCAGCCTATCTTTTGGACCCAGAGCAAAGGGATTATTCTTTATCTACTTTACTTCAGGGAATAGCTAGGGAAGTTGAGCATCTAGTAAGCCCTGGAGAGCCTTTGTCCAGAAGTATTTTATCCCTGGGAAAACATCTCAGGGCTAAATTACAGGCGGCTAATCTGGAAGAACTTTTATTAAAACTGGAGCAACCTCTTAGTGTGGTGCTGGTGAATATGGAAAAAAGGGGTATTTTACTGGATTTAGAGAAATTTAAACTTTTTTTAAAAGAAGTAAAAAAGGAGTTAAAGGACTTAACTCAGGAAATTTATAAATTGGCAGGCAAAGAGTTTAATATTCGCTCCAGTCAGCAACTGGCGCAGGTCCTTTTTGAAGAATTAAAATTAAAGAGTCGCAAAAAAACTCCTACTGGGCAGTTTTCCACTGCAGAAAGTGCCTTAGAAAGTTTACGCCATCAGCACCCCATTGTGGAGCTTATTTTGCGTTATAGAAGCCTAGAAAAGTTGCGCTCTACCTATTTGGAGCCTTTACCCAAAAAAGTGGATTCTAAAAATAGATTGCACACCACCTTTAATCAACTGGCTACTGCCACAGGAAGGCTTTCCAGTAGTAATCCCAATTTGCAAAATATTCCCATTAAAGGTGAGTATGGGCCTAGAATGAGAGCCTGTTTTGTGGCTCCAGAAAATAAGTTTTTATTATCTGCTGATTATTCGCAAATAGAACTTAGAATTTTAGCTCACTTTTCCCAGGACCCCTACCTGGTTCAGGCCTTTAAAGAAGGACAGGACATTCACACAGCCACGGCCTGCTTGATTTTGGAGAAAAAACCTCAAGAAATAAGTGCTGATGATAGAAGAAAGGCCAAAACCATTAACTTTGGCTTACTTTATGGCATGGGGCCCTTAAAATTGAGTAGGGAGTTAAATATCTCTTTAAAAGAAGCCAAAAGTTTTATTGAACTTTATTTTAAAAAATTTGCAGGCGTAAAAAGATTTTACGAGCAGGTAGAAACCCAGGCCATGGAAAAGGGGTTTGTCACTACTATTTTGGGTAGGCGCCGTTTTTTGCCCCATATCTTTTCCAGGAACGAACAGATGGTAGCTCAGGCCAAAAGAATGGCTATAAATACAGTGGTTCAGGGTTCTGCTGCAGATGTGATTAAAAAGGCCATGCTTTTGGTTGAAGAAGATGAGGTGTTAAAAGAAATTGAAGCCAGGCAGATTTTGCAGGTTCATGACGAACTGGTGTTGGAAGTGCCCAGGCCCAAGATTGAACTGGCTGTGCAGAGAATAAAGGAAATCATGGAAGGCGTGTATGCGTTTGCTGTGCCTTTGGTGGTAGATGTGGGCTTTGGTCATAATTGGGGAGAAGCTCACAGTTAAATAGAAAAGGGGAGAAAATAGATGCACAAAGCAAGAATGTTGACTCCAGGACCTACACCATTACCTGAAGAAGTCAGGCTTACAGCTGCCAGAGAACTTATTCATCATCGTAAAGAGGAATTCAAGCATATTTTTGCCCGCGTCAGAGCAGGCTTAAAGTATCTCTTTGGCACTAAAGAGGAAGTGCTTATTCTCACTTCCTCAGGTACAGGAGCCATGGTAGCTGCAGTAGAAAATATCTTTTCTCCTGGAGAAAAGGTGCTGGTGGTTGAAGGCGGCAAGTTTGGCCAAAGGTTCAGGGAAATTGCCTTAAATTGGGGCTTAGAAGTGGTTTCCCTGCCTGTAAAATGGGGTAGGGCTGTAGAGATAAGTCAGATTGAGGAAAAGTTTAAAGAACATCCAGAGATTAAAGGCATTTTAGTTCAGGCTTCAGAAACTTCTACAGGCGTTATGCATCCAGTACAAGAGATTGCCTCTTTTTGCCAGAAAAAAGGCATTTTGTGCGTGGTGGATGGCATTTCTGCCGTGGGTATTTCCCCCTGTCCCATGGATGAGTGGGGAATAGATTGCTTGCTAACTGGTTCGCAGAAGGGGTTAATGTTGCCACCTGGCCTTGCTTTTGTAGCCTTAAGTGGCAGAGCCTGGGAAAAGGTAAAAAGTAATTGTAAAAGGCCTTTTTACTTTGATTTAATAAAGGAAAAAAAGAAGGTGGTACAAAACCAGACTGCTTATACTCCAGCTATAAGCCTTATTCTAAGTCTGGAAGCGAGCCTAAAATATTTTACAGAAAAGGGATTAAAGGAAATTTATTTAAAACAAAGAGCCCTTACGGAAATGGTCAGGGCTGGGGTAGAGCTTATAGGACTTGAACTTCTGGTTAAGGAACATTACACTTGGGGACTTACCTCTGTGCTTTTGCCTAAAGCCGTATCTGCAAGCAAGGTTCTAAAATATATGAAGGATAATTTTGGTTATACCTTAGCTGGTGGACAGGACCAGTTAAAAGATAGAATAATTCGTATAGGACATATGGGTTATGTGGATTATGTAGATTTGCTTGGCGTTTTATTTGCGCTTAAGGAAAGTTATGTTGCTTGTGGTGGCTTTAGTGGAGCTAGAAATTATCTGGAAGAGTCTTTAAAGGTCTACTTTAAGACTTTATCTGCAGGAGGGTGTTAAGATGTCCGAAAAAAAAGAAGAAAAGATTATTGTTAACGATCGTCGTGTAAAACTGGACGAGGAAGAATTAAAAGAAGAAAAGTCTTCTGAAAGTGAAGCCCGCAAGCTTGCTCAGAAAAAGATAGCGCATGATTATGCCAAAGTAAGTGCCAAAGAAGAGGTAAATCTGCCCAAGCTGGATTTTGCCACCTTTGTAATTTCCCTTAGCTCTTCAGCCCTGGTGCATTTAGGGGAGATAGCTAATCCAGAAACCAACACCACTGAAGTAAACTTAGCCCTGGCCAAACAGACTATAGATTTATTGGGACTTTTAGAAGAAAAGACCAGAGGCAATTTAAGTGCGCAAGAGGAAAAACTTTTAAAAGATGTTTTATTTGACCTTAGAATGAAGTATATTCAAAAGGCATAAACTGGTTGAGGTTTATACTATGCAAAAAACCAAGGTGGGTATCATTGGCGTAAGCGGTTATACAGGAATAGAGCTATTGCGCTTACTGGAAAATCATGCGGGTTTTGAACTGGTGGAAGTTACTTCCAGAAAACTTGCAGGAAAAGCCGTGCAAGAGGTTTTTCCTTTTGTGAGTAAGTATGCAGAATTGATGATTACAGATTTAGAGCAGAGCAATTTAGAGGCAGAGCTTTATTTCCTGGCTCTACCTCACGGTACAGCCATGCAGGTGGCCAAAAAATTGTTGGAGCAAGGCAAAAAAGTAGTGGACCTTAGTGCAGACTTTAGATTGCAGGATGTAAAGGTTTATGAACAGTGGTACCAGGTAAAACACTTAGCTCAGGAATATCTGGATAAAGCTGTTTATGGCTTGCCAGAAATTTATGCTGAGGAGATAAAAAAGGCTTCCTTAATAGCCAATCCTGGTTGTTATCCCACTTCAGTTATCTTGGGCTTGTATCCAGCCTTAAAATATGATTTAATTGAGCCTGAAAACCTTATTATAGACTCCAAGTCAGGCACCACTGGAGCAGGGCGCTCGCCCAAAGAAGCTACTTTGTTTTGTGAGGTTTATGACAATTTTTATGCTTACAATCTGGCCAGGCATCGCCATACTCCAGAAATTGAGCAAGAATTAAGCAAGGCTTGCGCAAAAGAGGTTAAAGTTTGTTTTTCTACTCATCTTTTGCCCTTAAATAGAGGTATTTTAAGCACCATTTATGCAGACTTAAAGGTAGACTTACAAAGGGTTTTTGAGGTTTATAAAGATTTTTACGGGTCTAAAAAGTGGGTCAAAGTGCTTCCTTTAGGAACATTGCCCCAGGTTAGGTGGGTAAGGGGTACTTTTAGTTGTTTTATTGGTTTAGTGGAAGATAAAAGAACGGGAAAGCTAATTGTGGTTTCAGCCATAGATAACTTATGTAGAGGAGCCTCAGGTCAGGCTCTGGCCAATGCCAATTTGTTGTGTGGTTATCCTCTGGAAATGGGATTAATAAGTACAGCTTTGGTCCCTTAAAATGAGGCAAGATAGATGAGTTTAGAAGAAATATTTATTGCCAGGCAACCTATTTTTAACCGCAAGGAAAAGCTTTGGGGTTATGAACTGTTATTTCGTTCAGGTAAAAAATTAAATCAGGCTGGTGCAATAGATGATGAAGTTGCTACAGGCCAGGTGCTTGTAGATGGTTTTAATCTGGCCTTTAAGGAAGGCCTGAATTTAAAATATTTAATTAATTTTTCAGAAAAATCCCTTTTAGAAGAGCACTATAATTTGCTTCCTTCTCAGCATGTGGTTTTAGAGATTTTGGAACGGGTAAATCCCACTCCCAAGCTGGTAGATTGTTGTAAAAAGATAAAAAAGCAGGGCTATGTGCTGGCTGTGGATGATTATGTGGGGCAGGAAGAATTTAAGAATTTAATTGCTATTGCAGATATAGTAAAGGTAGATATTTTAGAGCTTTATGAGTGGGAACTGGAAGAAATAGTTACCAACCTTAAAAAGTATAAAGTAAAACTTTTGGCAGAAAAGGTTGAAACCAGAGAAAAGTTTCTAACCTGTTTGGAATTGGGATTTGACTATTTTCAAGGATTTTTCTTTAGCAAGCCAGAAATCCTGGAAGGCAAAAAATTAAGCTCTAGTGAAGTCAGCAAGTTAAAAATTTTAAAGGAAATTAGTAAGCCTGAAATAAGTTTTAAGGGGCTTAGTGAAATTATCAAACAGGATATTAATTTAACTTACCGCTTAATTAAATATATTAATTCACCTTATTTTGGTTTTAAAGAAAAGATTTCTTCTTTGCAAAGGGCTTTAACCTGTTTGGGAGAGAAGAAAATAAAACAGTGGCTAAGAGTTGTTTTGCTGGCTGACTTAAGTACAGAAGATAGGGGAAAGGAAGTAGTCTTTTTATCTGCCTTTAGGGGCAGGTTTTTGCAGCTTTTGGCTGAAAAGTTTTTTGGAGAAGAGTCAGGGGAGAAGTTTTTTCTTTTAGGACTCCTTTCTTATCTGGATGTATTGTTGCAAAAAAGTCTATCTGAAATAGTGGAAGAACTGTTCCTGGATGAAGACATTAAAAAGGGTTGTTGGACCCAGAACATCCCTATCATCAATGGCTGGTTTTAGCCTCTTACTTGGAAAAGGGAGAGTGGAGAAAAGTAGGTAAACAACTTGCTTTTTTGAAAATAGATCCCACCTATGCCAGTGAATGTTTAAATGCAGCTTATCTTTGGGTAAATAACTTACTAAAATCTGAGTAGTAGCTTTTAAGAAAGTAAGTAAACTCACAAGCAGCTAGTTCCTGCTACTTCTGGTTATATTTTCTTTTGGAAGTTAGATTATTAGAAGGTAAAAAAGTCTTTGAATAAGGTTTCAGGGGAGATTTCCCCTGAAACCTTTTAAACTTCAAAAAGCATTTCCAGATCTTCTCTAGTTAAGCTTTGAATGGCGCTTTGACCAGGAATAATGGCTTCAGCTACTCCTTTCTTTTGCTGTTGTAGGGTTAAGATTTTTTCTTCTACAGTGTTTTGACAGATCATTTTATAGGCAAAAACCTGTTTGGTCTGGCCAATACGGTGGGTGCGGTCAGTGGCTTGATTTTCCACAGCCGGATTCCACCAGGGGTCATAGTGGATGACATAATCAGCAGCAGTCAGGTTTAGCCCTGTACCTCCAGCTTTAAGAGATATTAAAAAGATGGGGATATTGGGATCATTGTTAAATCTGTCCACCTGTTCAAATCTATCTTTGCTGGAGCCATCCAGATAAGCAAAGGGGATTTTGTTCATGGAAAGCCAGGAGCGAATGATGTGCAGCATCTGCACAAATTGAGAAAAGACCAGTACTTTGTGCCCATCTTCAATGATGGTGGTGACCAGCTCTTTAAAGGCCTCAAATTTGCCAGAAGGCAGGTTGGTTTGCACTCCAGGCATATCCAGCTTTAACAGTCGAGGGTGGCAGCAGATTTGTCTTAGTTTGAGCAGGGCATCCAAAATGGACATTTGAGAGCCAGCAATGCCTTTTTCTTCCACTCTTTGTAGGACCTGTTCTTTGAGTTTTTTGGCCAAAGAAGCGTAGAGTTCCATTTGTTCGTCCAGCAGGGCAGTGTAGTAAACATTTTCCACCTTGGGTGGCAGGTCTTTGGCCACCTGGTCTTTGGTTCTGCGCAAGATAAAGGGTTTTACTCTGTTTTTTAAATAGTTAAGAGCCTCTTCATCCCCGTCTTTAATGGGTTTGATAAATCCCTTGTGAAAGGCGTGTTGGGAGCCCAGAAAGCCTGGCATGAGAAACTCAAAGAGAGACCAGAGTTCCAGCAAGTTGTTTTCAATGGGAGTTCCAGAAAGACACAATCTAAAACGGGAGTTTAACTTGCGTACAGCTTTGGCAGTAATGGTATTGGGGTTTTTAATGTTTTGGGCTTCATCTAAGATAATGCTTGCGTATTCATAGGGTAATAAAAATTCCAAATCTCTTCTAAGTAAGGCATAGGTAGTTAGGACCAGTTCTGCTTCTTTGATTTGGGGGAAAATATGTTCTCTTTTGGCCCCGTAAATTACCAATCTTTTCATGGTGGGGACAAATTTTTCTGCTTCTCTTTCCCAGTTGGGCAAAACAGAGGTGGGTACCACAATAAGATGCGGACCAGTTATACCCTTTTCCTTTAGGTGCTGAAGAAAGGAAAGGGTCTGAATGGTTTTTCCCAGTCCCATTTCATCGGCTAAAATGCCACCAAATTTGTATTCATAGAGGAAGTTGAGATAGCTTAAACCCTGTAGCTGGTAAGGTCTTAAGGTGGCATTGAGCTCTTTAGGTTGCTCTACTGCGGTAATCTCCTTAAAAGTATGAATTTTCTCTCTTAATTCATCCCAGAAAGAATCTGCCTGGAGTTCATCCACATCTTCTACCAGTTTATCAATGATTGAGGCTTCGTGATGAGCATATTTTTTCTTGGGACCCTTTTCTGGATCCAGACCCATGGTTTGCAGTTTGTGTCCCAGCTTTTCCAGCCAGGATTCTGGTAAGCTGGTGTAAGAGCCATCTTTTAACTGAACATAACGCTTGCCTTGAGACCAGGCCTTCCAGATTTTTTCTATGGGCACGGAAATATCATCATATTCCACCACAATATCCACATTGAACCAGGTGTTTTCCTCTTTGCTTTCCACCTGGGCAACCACCCTGGGTGGAGAGAGCCTTACTTTGTACCTGGATAGGTTCTTTTCTCCATAAACTCTATATTCTTTTACCAGTTTGGGATATTCATCCAGGAGGAAATTGATGGCTTCTTCAGGCTCTAAGAACCAAAGGGCATTGTTTCTGGCCTGAAAGCCGAGATTCATAAGCCTGTTTATTAGTTCTCCTTCTTTTTCCTGGTCTCTTCGAATAAGAAAGGATTTTCCTTCAAATTGATAGCTTCCTGTTTGTAAGTCCGGGTCTGGACCAGGCAAGGTAAACTCACCATGTTCAGTTTCATAAACATTTTGAATTTGAAGGGTTAGCAGGCTACCTTCTTCTTCCAAAAAGAGTTTGGGATTGTATTTGGCTTCCACAAAAATGGGAGCCATTCTTTCCAGAAACTTTTCTTGTTCAAAGAGGTCTGAGGCTGGAATCTGGGTCCAGACTCGATCCAGAAATTCAGAAATTTCCTTATGAGGTACAATAGGGGGCTTTACTACCAGTTCACGAATGAGAAAGGGAGGGATACCAGTATGTACTGGATAAAAAGTATACTTCCAAAATACCCATAAGGGCATGTCTCCAAAGAAAAAGGTCTCTTCTCCTTTGATGGGAAAGGGAATCTTGCCTTCTCTGCCCAGCATGACTTCAAAGGTTAGTCCATCTTCAGTAAGGGTTGGTTTTAACTGTAAGCGCATGGGAGTGGAGACAATGCGTACAGGCTTTTCTGTTTCCTCAAAAAATAAGTAATACTCATTTTTAATAGCAGTAAAAAACCAGCTCATAAGTCCATAGGGTATTTCTACCTTATGGCCATAATAGTCTAAGTATTGGCCAATTTGTTCTGCCACTTGCGGAAGGTCTGGCGATACTTCACACCATTCTGGATTGCGCAGGATTTGTTCTAAGGTGATGGGATTTAAAACAGAGGAAAGTCCGGATTTATTTTGTCTGGCTCTAAAAAATTCTACCTGCAGACGACCTACTTCTGGGAAAAAACGGTAAACTATGTAGTGTTGGCCTGGTTCTGGTTCTAGTTGAGTAGCAAAATAGCTTTTAAAAGTAGTTTTCCAGTCTGTACTGACCAAAATAGCTTCTTCTTCACTGTTTTCCTGCTCCAGGGAGTGAAGGTATTTGATAAGAGTAGCGCCTACATGCTTACATATGCCAGCAAAGGATTCTGGACAGTTACAATAATAAGTTACAGATTCCAGTTCTAGGTTTAGAGAGATCTCGGTTTGATAGACTTGGAAATCCTCGGCCTGAACCTGACCGCTTAATTCTAAGTAATCAGAGTGTTGTTTGAGGTTTAGCTTAAGGTCTTCTTTAGAGGCCATTTCCTGGGCGTTTTCGTAAATATATTCTGGAATGTTATCTTTCACAAATGCAGCTAAAATGTCTTTGACTTTTTTCTCTTCATTCATCACCATTAATTCATTGACTCCTTACATTAACAAAAGTGGTAAAAAAGAACATTTCTATTTAAGCAAATTGAGGACTTTTGGCAAGATTTGAAAAAAGTTTTTTTACTAAACTGAAAAAATAGGTTTAACTGACTAAAATGAAAAAGGTTTTTATTTTGTTATACCTTGTTTTTTGGGGCCTTAATCCTTGGCTTAGAGCTCAGGATTTAGGCGGAAGGATTATTTTAAGCACCTTAAGTGACCCTACCAATCTTATTCCGCCTTTGGCTACAGATGCCTTTTCCCACGAACTAGCTGACTTGTTATATGTTTCTCTTTTAAAGTATGATAAAAATTTGCAACTGGTGCCCTGGGCTGCCTCTGGTTATGAAGTTTTAGATGGGGGTAAAAGGCTTAGGTTTAAGCTTAAAAAAAATATTTTTTGGTTTGACGGAAAACCCTTAACTGCCGAAGATGTCTATTTTACTTATAAATTAATGATAGATCCTAAGACCCCCACTGCTTATGGCGAAGATTTTAAACTGGTTAAAGAATGTCGGGTCCTTTCTCCTTATGAACTGGAAGTAACTTATCCCAAAGTCTATGCAGGCTCTCTTGCCTCCTGGACCATGTCTATCTTGCCCAGGCATATTTTGGAAAAAGAAGACCTCTTGCAAACCAAATATAGTCGTAACCCTTTGGGAGCAGGGCCTTATAAATTAGTAAAATGGGAAAGTGGCAGGAACTTAATTTTAAAAGCCAATGCTAATTATTTTGAGGGCAGGCCTTATATTGATGAGGTTGTGTATAGGGTTATTCCTGATATGAATACCATGTTTTTGGAGTTAAAGGCTGGTAATTTAGACAATATGAACTTGTCTCCTTTGCAATATATTTTTCAGACTAAGGGAAGATTTTGGCAGAAAAATTTTAATAAATATAAGTATCTTGCTTCTTCCTATACCTACCTGGGTTATAACTTAAGACATCCTTTATTTAAGAATGTAAAATTAAGGCAGGCGATAGCCCTGGCTTTAGATAAAGAGGAGATTGTTAAAGGAGTTTTATTTGGACTGGGAGAGCCAACAATAGGCCCTTATAAACCAGGCACCTGGGCGTATAATACCAGGATAAAAGATTATCCCTATAATCCTGTAAAGGCTAAAAAGATTTTAGAAGACCTGGGATATAAGGACCTGGATGGAGATGGTTTTTTAGAAAGGGATGGTAAAAAACTTGAGTTTACCATTCTGACCAATCAGGGAAATGACTTGCGTCTAAAAACTGCCATAATTATTCAATATCGTCTGGCTCAAGTGGGAATTAAAGTGCATATCCGGACCCTGGAGTGGGCTACTTTTATCAACGAATTTATTGATAAGGGTAATTTTGAAACTGTAATTTTAGCCTGGACTATCCCTCTGGATCCAGACCTTTTTGATGTCTGGCATTCTTCAAAGGCTGTAGCAGGTGGGTTAAATTTTATGGGATATAAAAGTAAAGAAGTGGATAAACTCTTAGAACTTGGTCGAGAGACTCTGGACTTGAGTCAAAGAAAAAAAATTTATGATAGGGTCCAGGAGATTTTGCATAAAGAACAGCCCTATTGTTTTTTGTATGTGCCTTATGCCCTACCCATTGTGCACAAGCGCATTAAAGGGATAGAGCCTGCTCCAGCAGGTATTGGTTATAATTTTATCCGCTGGTGGATTCCTAAACAATATCAAAAGGTTAACTTTAGTTTTTAAAATGGCTTTGCGTTTACAAGACCTGCCCGCCCCAGCTGCTCATCTGGTTTTAAAAGTAGAGCGTTTTTTGCGTCAGGAACTTAAAGTTTCCACTCAAAATAAATCTCTCCTCTTGTCCTTGTCTGGCGGTCCTGATTCTACAGCTTTAGCCCTCATTTTAACCCTTCTAAAAAAAAGACTAAAACTTAAGGAAATTGCTGGTTTTTATTTGGACCATGGTTTACGCAAAGAAAGTAAAGAGGAAAAAAGGTTTTTAGAAGATTTAAGCCAGAGACAAGGATTTTCCCTTTATTTTTTTTCCACCAGGGTAGATCTTATTGCCCAAAAAACAGGAAAAGGCCTGGAAGAAATAGGTAGAAATCTTCGCTATAAACTTTTAACCTATTTAACTAAAAAATATGGTTTTGAACTGGTTGCTCTAGGACACCATTTAAATGATCTGGCTGAAGATGTGCTTATGCGTTTTATTCGAGGTACTGGTTGGCCTGCGTTGGGAGGTATGGAAGCAAAAATTGAGCAGGATTTTTTTACCTTATTGCGTCCTTTAATTTTTCTTACTAAAGAGGAAATACTTAAGTTTTTAGAACTGGTAGGACAGGGATATTGTGTGGATAAAAGCAATGAGGATTTAAGTTTTTTAAGAAATAGGGTTCGGCATAATATCTTGCCTCTATTTTTAAAGGAAAATCCCTTGTTTTTAAAAAATGTCTTTAAAATCTGGAAAATCAGTCAACTGGAAAGAAGGGATTTGAAACAAATTTTAAATAAAATAGAAATAAAAAAAGATGATTGTTGTATAGAAGTAAAAAGAAAGGATCTGGAAGGGTTAGCAAGTCTGGATAGATTGAATTTATTGGCCTTTTACCTGGATAAGATAGGGAAGGGACAGGTTCTTTTTGATAATCTGTACAGGTTAGAACTTTTTTTAGAACAAGATAGTAGTTCTGCTAAAACCTTTGAATTTCCTGGCAAAAAAAAGGTAAAAGTATTAAAAGACAAAATAGTGATTATAAAAGAAAATGAATAATAAAATAAATTTTGATTTAGATCTTTTGCATCTTTTAGATCAGATACCTCACGGTATAATCATTTTTGATTTAGAGAAAAGAGTTCTTTTTTTAAATACTTATCTGGAAGTGTTTCTAGGTACAGAACGAGATAAACTTTTGGGCAAAAAATGTTACCAAGTTTTGAGAAGTAATTGTTGCCTGGATAGATGTTTAATGAAAACAATAGATAAGAATGAATATCAAGAAGCAAATTTAATTAACTACTATCGGGAGTTAAAAAAGATAAGACAAAAAATAGCTCCTCTGGTAGATAAAGACGGTAACATTGTCGCTTATTTAGAAAGCATAGAAGAACTTAAAGAAGAAGAGAAGCTTAGCCAGGGAGAATTTAGCAATATTTTAGGAAATTGTCCCAAGATGAAGGAACTTTTTGCCCTTGTTCCCATAGTAGCCAAGACTGATTCTGCAATTTTGATTACTGGAGAGACAGGAACAGGTAAGGACCTACTAGCAGAAGCGATTCATCAACACTCTTTTCGCAAGGATGGTCCTTTTATAAAGGTGAATTGCGGAGCTTTACCTGAAAATCTTTTGGAATCTGAACTTTTTGGTTATAAAAAGGGAGCCTTTACAGGTGCAACCACAGATAAACCTGGCTGGTTTAAACTTGCTCATAAGGGCACAATTTTTTTAACTGAGATAGGCGACTTGCCATTATCTTTACAGGTAAAGCTTTTATCTTTTTTAGATGATCAAGTGATATATCCTTTGGGCAGCACCAGGGGGATAGAGGTGGATGTAAGAGTTATTGCTGCCACGCATAGAGATTTGAGACAGATGATTAAAGAAAAAAAATTTAGAGAAGATCTTTTTTTTAGACTTAATGTGGTCAGGCTGGCTTTGCCTCCTCTTAGAGAGAGGGGAGAAGACATAAAAGAACTACTTTATTATTTTCTGAATTTTTATAACAAAAAACTACAAAAAAAGATAAAAGAGTTTTCTTTGGATGCGTTAAGATTTTTGCTTTCTTATCGATATCCTGGAAATGTAAGAGAGCTTAGAAATATTGTAGAGTATAGCGTGGCTGTGTGTATGCAAGAAAAAATTGGTTTGGAAGATTTGCCTGCCTATCTCAAAGAATATACTGCAGTTACCCCTCAGATAGAAAAAAAAGAAGTATTTTCCCCGGAAAAAGAAGACAATTTTCAAGACTTAGAGAAAAATATGATTCTAGAAGCCTTGAAACAATGTAGAGGCAAAAAAAGTGAAGCTGCCAAATATCTGGGTTGGTCTAGAAGTAAACTCTGGCGTAAAATGAAATTTTATAGGATTTAATTAAAATGACCAAAGTCCTAATTCCCATTTTAGGAAAAGAGGTTGCTCCTCGCTTTGATTTAGCTTTGGAAGTGTTTATTGTAGAGTTTGATTCCAAGTGGAAAGTTATTTCCAGTAAGAATGTTATTTTGCCTGAATCTTCTGGAGAAGAAATGTGCTCTTTAATTCTAAAGGAAAATGTGGATATTGTTCTTACTAACGGTATTGAAGATGAGTATTATAATTATTTAAAGTGGAAGAAAGTAAAAGTTATAGATAATGTTATGGATAATATAGAAAATGCCTTGGCCTTTTTGATAAGAGAGGAGAGAAGGTATGAGTAGAAAAACAATTTTTATTTTACTTTTGGTTTTAGTTTCTGGATTTATTTTTCTTTTTACTTTCAAATTTAAAAAAGAGCCTGTAAAACAGGTAGAAGGTATAAAATCCAAGGTTTCTTCTAAAATAGATAAAAATACTACTTATGGTTATGAATTTTCTTCTCTAAAGCCTGAAGTTAGTGAGAATAATACAGAGGAAGTTGTGGAAGAGGAGAAAAAAGAGGAACAGGTAACTGATTTACCCCCAACATTTCCTCAAGTATCTTTTTTTCAGGTTGAACTGGTAGATAGAGTAATTGATTTTTTCCTGAAAAATTATGATTCTCAAAGGGATAATTTTACTTTTAGTTTAAAAAAGATGAATCTTTATTTTGGAGTAGATTTGGAAGGATTTACAGCAGAAGGAGAAGATGTTCAGCAAAAAAGACTTTTTATTTTTAAACAGTTATTTTCTACTTCTTTTTCTCAAGAGATTTTCCCTTTACTTAAATCCTTTGTACTTTACCGATTGAATGATAAATTGGATAGTTATGTTAAAGAAAATAACTGGCCAGAAGCCAAAAGAAAATTGTTCTTAACTCGTTTACAGGAAAAAATTTTAGCTATTGCTAGAGAGTTAAACTTAATGGGTTCTAAGACAGAATTGGTAACAGGAATAAAGGATTATCTGGAGATTCAAAAAAGTCTTTATCAAATCTATGCTAAATACTGGCAACTGGAAGAAAAAGATAAAGAAGAAAAAGCTAGATTGGGTGACTTAATTAAAAAGACTATTTTTGCCAGAGAACACTTACAAAAAAAGATTTTAGCCCAGCTTAAAGATGTTGGACTTAGTGCAGAAGATAAGTTATACCTCGGTTTATGGACTTATCGGCGTATGGAAAAAGATGGTTTTACTTCGGTAGAGATATTAAGGCTGGCTTCTATGTTAGAAGATTTGGCCAAGAGCTTGCTTAAAGCTTAAAAAGGTTTTTGGAAGGTTAAAAAAGACCGTTAATCGAAGAAAAGTTTGTTTTGTTTACTTTCTTGGTTAACAAAGAGAAAATTGTAAAAATGGAGGAAGATTGTCATGACCTATCCTGGTTGGAAGGATCTAGAACTAGGAGCAGCCATTACTACTCCAGGTAATGCTGCTGAACTTAAGACAGGTGATTGGCGGACTGAAAAGCCCGTATTAGATGAGGAAAAGTGTATAAAATGTGGTTTGTGTGCGGTTTATTGCCCTGAGTTTTGTGTGGAAGAGGGAGAAGATGGTTTTTTTAGAGCCAATCTTTATTACTGTAAAGGGTGTGGTATTTGCGTGCAAGAATGTCCTAAAGGGGCTTTAAGTTTGGTATTGGAGGAAAAATAATGGCTAAAAGAATAGGTACAGAAGTTTCTTTGGCTATAGCTGAGGCAGTAAAGTTGGCCAAGGTAGATGTTATTTCTGCCTATCCCATAACGCCTCAGACTCATATTGTGGAAGAATTATCCCAGATAGTAGCCAATGGGGAGCTAGAAGCAGCATTTATCCCTGTAGAGTCAGAACATACAGCCATGAGTGCAGCTGTAGGCTCTTCTGCTACAGGGGCCAGGGTATATACAGCCACTTCTGCTCAGGGGCTTGCCCTGATGCATGAGATTTTATTCATTGCTGCCAGCATGCGTCTTCCCATTGTTATGACCATTGCCAACAGGGCCTTATCTGGCCCCATTTCCATCTGGAATGACCATAGTGATATTATGGCTGAACGAGATGTGGGCTGGATTCAACTTTTTGCAGAAAATGGCCAGGAAGCCTTTGATTTGACTATTATGGGCTTTAAAATTGGAGAGGATAAAAGAGTACTTTTGCCTGTGGGCGTAAATATAGATGGTTTTATTTTAAGTCACATGATTGAACCTGTGATTATAGAAGACCAGGAAAAGATAGACGCCTTTTTGCCTGAATATGTTCCTCAGTTAAAACTGGATGTGGAAAAGCCGGTTACCATGGGTCCTGTAGGAGTGCCTGAAATATATGCTGAGGCTAAAAAACAGCAGGAACAGGCTCTTTTTGATTCTAAAAAGGTAATAAAAGAGGTGTTTACAGCCTGGGAAAAGAGTTTTGGCCGCAGTTATAAGGTGGTGGAGCAAAATGGAGCTGAGGATGCTGAGGTGGTATTTGTGACCATGGGGTCTTTAGGAGAGACTGTAAGCACAGCTATTGAAGAGTTAAATGCTCAAGGAGAAAAGGTAAGGCAGGTGAGAATTAGGCTCTGGCGTCCTTTTCCTGAAGAGGAACTCTTGGAAGCCTTGCAAGGCGCCAAAAAGGTTATTGTTATTGATAGGGCTTTGTCCTTTGGTAGTCCCAACGGCCCGGTGGCTACTGAAATTAAGGCTTCTCTTTATGGCAGAGACTTTGAGCCAGAGGTATATAATTTTATTTGTGGTCTTGGGGGCAGAGATGTAACTCGCAAAGATTTTCAGGAAATGTATAAATTAGCCACTAAAGGTCAATATAAAGATGAATATTTAATTTGGGGAGTTAGAGAAAATGACTAAACAGATAGAATATGAAAAAATTACAGCTAAAAATTTACCCAGGGAATCTTTGATAGCTTCAGGACATAGAGCCTGTCAGGGTTGTGGCGAAATTTTGGCCATGGGCATGGTGATGAAGGCAGCAGGCCCTGAAACTATTGTGGCCAATGCCACTGGTTGTATGGAAATCGTTACTTCCCCATTTCCCCAAACTGCCTGGAAAACTCCCTGGATACATGTTGCCTTTGAAAATGCAGCTGCAGTTGCCTCTGGCATAGAAGCAGCTTTAAAGGTTCTGGAAAAAAAGGGTAAACTGAAAAAAAGACCCAAGGTCATTGCCTTTGCTGGGGATGGCGGAACTGCAGATATTGGCTTGCAAGCACTATCTGGTGCTCTGGAAAGGGGACATGATTTCCTGTATGTTTGTTTGGATAATGAGGCCTATATGAATACAGGCATTCAGCGTTCTAGCTCCACTCCTTTTGGAGCAGCAACTACCACCTCTCCTGCTGGTAAAAAGAGCAAAGGCCAGCACACCTGGAAGAAAAATGTGGCCATGATTGCTGCTGCCCATGATATCCCTTATGTGGCTACTGCTAGCCCGGGTTTTCATCTGGATTTGATGAACAAAGTGAGAAAGGCCCTGGCTGTAGAAGGGCCTGCCTATATTCAGATTTATTCACCCTGTCCTACCGGGTGGAGAAGTAAACCCAGTGATAGTATTACCTTGGCCAAGTTGGCCGTGCAAACGGGAGTATTCCCCTTATTTGAAGTCGAATATGGCAAGTTTACTTTGAATCAAAAGGCCAAAAAACTAAAACCTGTAGAGGAATATTTAAAGCTCCAGAGAAGGTTCAGGCACTTAACTCCTGAGGATGTGGAAATTATCCAGAAGAAAGTTGAAGAAAACTTTACAAGGTTAAAAAAGCTTTGTGAGCTAGAATAAAAGATAAATTTTAAAACTGGTAAAAGGACGGCTCTTTACTTGAGTCGTCCTTTTTTTTATCTAAAAAGGATGCATAATTATTTAGCTATTCTTACTTTTTTAAGTTTGGGTTTTCTTTTAAAGAGGATAAAAAGCATTCCCGAAAATACAGGAACAGTATTGAATTTAATTGTTATTTACATTTCTTTGCCAGCTTTAATTTTGTTAAAAGTTCCAACTCTTAAATTTTCCTGGGATTTACTTGTCCCCACCTTTTTACCCTGGATTTTGCTTTTAGTGTCTGTACTTTTGATTGGTTTATGTTCCTACTGGTTTAAGTGGAATAAAAATATTACAGGCGCTTTGCTTTTAGTAGTGCCTCTGGGTAATACCTCTTTTCTAGGTATTCCCATGGTGCAAAGTTTTTTTGGCGAGCAGGGAATTCCCTATGCCTTGATTTATGACCAATTGGGTTCCTTTTTAGCCCTGGTGCTCTATGGTTCTTTAATACTGGTTTTTTATGGAGAAAAAGAAAATAAGCCCACCCTGGGGGCGATTTTGCAGAGAATAATTTCCTTTCCACCTTTCTTAGCCCTTTTGCTGGCTTTGCTGGCTAAGAACTGGCTGCTATCTTCTGAACAGGCAAAGGTTGGGTTTTCAGTTCACTTTGCGTTTGAAGTCAGAGGAATTTAGTAAACTATTATTGGGTTTGGGAATAAAAATGTTCATAATTCCTTTAGTTGCCTGGGAAGGGTGTAAATTGCTGGCCTTAGAGGGACTGGCTGTACAGGTTTCTATTTTTGAGGCTGCCATGCCTCCTATGGTTTCAGCAGGTGCTTTAGCCATAATTGCAGGTTTGGCCCCAGAACTGGTCTCTGCCTTGATTGCTGTAGGTATTTTTCTAAGCTTTATTACTTTACCTTTGTTTTACCAGTTGTTAATGTAAAATAAGTATCTTAAAAGTAAAGTTTAACAATGAATAAAAGAGTAAAATATTATCCTCCCTTAGAAGAAAAGATAAACATAATATCACATGGTTTAGGTACCTTTCTAGGTCTAATTGCCCTGGGTATTTTAATTTATCTATCCAATAACTATGATGATAATGTCTATTTACTTAGTGCCCTTGCTTTTGGACTTAGTTTTATCAATCTCTATGCTGTATCTACTATTTATCACAGTATAAAAAAGGAAAGTTTAAGAGTTAAGCTAAGAGCAATTGATCACGCTTCCATTTATGTTTTTATTGCTGGTACTTATACCCCTTTTGCTTTGATTGTTCTGCCAGATAAGGTGGGCTGGACTGTATTTTCCCTTTCCTGGGTTTTAACCCTGCTGGGAATTGTCCTCAAGATATTTTTTACTGGCAGGTATACCTTTTTATCCTTACTTACTTATCTGGGGATGGGCTGGATGATAATTTTTTTTCTAGACCCTTTAGTTAAAAACTTTTCCTTACCCGGGCTTATCTGGTTATTGGCTGGAGGGGTTGCCTATACTTTGGGGGCAATTGTTTATGCCCTAAAGAAAGTAAAGTTTAACCATGCCATTTTTCATCTGTTTGTCTTAATAGGCAGTGTTTGTCATTTTATATCTATTGCTTTTTATGTCTTTTAAAGAAGGTTAAAAACTATCTTAAAAAAGGCTTAATGAGGTCTAAAACTTTTTCTAAAGGCCTGCCAAAGTAAAAATTTAAAATACTATCTTTTAATTCCAACTTGTTTTTCAGATATTCTCTAATATTAAAATCAAAGTATAGAGCATCTTCTACTTTTTTGATATTTTTTTCTTTTAAATATTTTTTTAATTTATGAAGATTACATATATTTTCGTGTTCTTGAATGATTTCTCCCAGGGCAGATTTTCTTTTGATAATATCCAATCTGTGCAGAAGATTTTTATACTGGATGTTTAGTAAGTTTTGAGGCTGACTGCAAAAGAAATTTTTGCATTCAATGGGTCTGTTTTGGTAAATGGAACAAGAGTTTTGTTCCAAAAATATACATTTTGAGTTTTCAGTTCTTATTTTAATAAGCTCTTCTTTTAAAACAAGGTATTGTTGGCTGCTATGCTCAAAAACCACTTCACCCTGGCGCAGGGTAAGAAGTTTATCCCTGGCAATGATTTTTTGAATAACCAGTTCCTTATCTTCCTGGTGTAAAGTGGGTGGGCTGGTCTCACAGCATTTGGCACAGCGTTTACAGGCAGGCATGGATAATAAAAAAGCTTACCCCAGAAGGGTAAGCTTTCCTTTTCTTTTTTTGGTGGTGCGCCCGGGAGGATTCGAACCCCCGGCCAAGAGCTTAGAAGGCTCCTGCTCTGTCCAGCTGAGCTACGGGCGCCCAAACAGAGGAAGCTTTTTATACTTTTTGTTGGAGTTAGTCAATTTTTTTGTGAGTCAAATTTTGATTAATTTGTCTTTATGTCGGTTAAGTCTAGAAGTTTTTTGGGAGATTTTGAAGTGTTTTTCATAGGATTAGTGGTTGATAGAGACAATGTAATCTTTTTTTTATTGTTATGTAACATATTGGTAACATAGTACACTAATATACTTCCTAACAAAACAAAGGAGGTTTTATGGTTATTGAAATTGAAAAGGCAACAATAGGTTATAAGGAAAAAAAAGTACTTAATTCTATAAAGTTATGTATAAAAAAAGGAGAGTTTGTAGGTATAATAGGGTGTTCTGGGGCTGGAAAAACTACTCTTCTTAAAACGTTATCTGGAAAAACAGATATTTTTGAGGGAGAAGTAAGAGTTTTAGGTTATGATTTAAATAATATTAATAAGAAAGATCTTTCCAGATTAAGAAGTAAAATAGGTTTTATTTTTCAGGGGTTTAATCTTGTGGAAAGAATGAGTGCTATAGAAAATGTATTAACAGGAATGCTTTCTAAAATATCATTATGCAGATCTGTGATAAAGCTTTATAAAGATGAGAACTTAGAAAAAGCTTATAATTGTTTAAAAATAGTTGGGTTAGAAAAAGAAGCACTGGTGAGATGTGATAAGTTATCTGGTGGCCAGAGACAGAGAGTAGCAATTGCTAGAGCGTTGTCTCAAGAGCCAGAAATAATTCTGGCAGATGAACCAGTAGCTGCCCTGGATGTATATAGTTCAAAACAGGTGATGGATATATTATGTAAAGTTAATAATGAATTGCAGGTTACAGTAGTAGCTAACCTTCATCAGCTAGATATAGCTAAGCAATATGCAAAAAAGATTATTGGAATAAAACATGGTCAAATAGTTTTTAATAATAGAGCAGATTTTCTACTGGAGAAACATATTAAAAATATTTTTTCAGATGCTAATAGCTATATTTATACTTCTGAAGTGTATGATAAGTATTTAATTGCATAATTTTTATTTTTATTTAGGAGGTTAAATTATGAAAAAAGCTTTGTTTGTTCTATTTAGTTTGTTTTTTTTGTTGGTAAGTAATTTGTCTTTTGCTAAAGATGAAAGACAAGAATGGCCTAAGAAAATTGTTTTTGCTGTAATTCCTGTAGCTTCTAGTAGGGAAATGACTGAAAGTTTTAGGCCTTTGATTGATTTTTTAGCAAATGAGTTGGGGATTGATGTAGATTTTAAAGTGGCTGATGATTATTCTGCTGTTATTACAGGCATGATGTTTAAAAAGGTAGACGTAGCTTACTTTGGCCCAAAATCTTATTGTGAAGCTGCTAAGAGGGCTAATGCAGAAGCTATAGCTGTAGAGTTAAATAAAGATACAGGAGTTGCTGGGTATTATGGTTTGATTATTACCAAAAAAGGTTCTGGATTAAAGAGTATAGAAGATTTAAAAGGCCATAGTTGGGCGTTTACAGATCCTCAGTCTACAAGTGGTACTTTAGTTCCTTCAGTGTTTTTTGCTCGCATAGGGATAGATCCTAATAAATACTTTAGTAGAGTATTATATTCAGGAAGTCATGAAGCTTCTATTTTAGCTGTAAAAAATGGCAAAGTAGATGCTGCTTCTACTAATGATTTAGATTTTGCTAGAGGTTTGGGTAAGCACTGGTCAGAGTCAGACTTTAATATTATATGGAAATCTAAGATGATTCCAGGATCTCCAATTGCAGTAAGAAAAGATTTACCATCTTCTTTAAAAATGGCTTTAAAAGGAGCTTTCATTTCTTTTAAGGATAAGAAAGGTTTAAATAAATTGAAAATAAAGGGTTATGGTCCTGCGGATGATAGTCTATATAATAGTGTAAGAGAGTTAATAGAGTTTAAAGAAAAATTAAAAAGGAAATAATTAACTTTAAAGTCCTCTATCTTAGTTATAGAGGACTTTAAAAAACAAAAATTGGATGTCTATATGGATGCTTTACAAATAAAAAAAGAAATTTCTCCTTTAAAGCTAAAGAATGTTGTAATATTTGTTATTTTTTTCCTGGTGCTTGCCTGGTCTTGGCATTCTACAGAAATGGGGTTTTTAAAACTTATAGAGGGATTAGAATCTATTTGGATATATATTAAGGGAAATCCCAACATAAAAAATAGTAGTTTTTTTGATTTAAATTTAAGTCCTTATTATTTAAAAATATACTTTAAAGCTATTGTAGAAACTATCCAGATGGCTTTATTGGCTTTAATTATTTCTATAATAATAGCATTTCCTCTTTCTTTTTTATCTTCTAGGAATTTATTAAATATTATGATTCCAGGTAAAAAGGTAAAAAATATTATTGTAAGGAAATGCATATATTATTTTGCTTTTATTTTAGCTAATATTTTTAGGTCTATCAATGAACTTGTGTGGGCCTTAATTTTTGTTACTGCTGTTGGTTTGGGACCTATGTCTGGAATTTTAGCTTTAGGTATTCATACCGCAGGTGTTTTAGCCAAGCTGTTAGCTGAAGGAAATGAGAATATAGATCCAGCTCCTATAGAAGCTTTAATTTCTACAGGAGCTAGTTTTTTAAAAGTAATAAGATTTGCTGTTTTACCTCAGACTCTTCCTCATTTTGTTTCGATGGTTCTATATCGATTTGAGTCTGATGTTAGATCCGCTTTTGTCCTTGGTTTCGTGGGTGCTGGTGGAATAGGTTTTTATTTGTTTGATGCCATGCGTTCTTTTGATAATGGAAGTGTTTCAACTATTTTGATTATGATAGTAATTACAGTATATATTATTGATAAAATAAGTGCTTATATTAGATATAAGGTGGTATAAATATGAAAAGAGAAGATTTAAACTTTTTTTTACAGTATTGTGATAGGGGTGAGATAAAAAAAGTAATAAAAAATATAAGAGAGAAAGAAAATGTAGAAGTTGTTGTCCCACCAGACCAGGTATTGTTAAACATACCTGTAAAAGATCAGGTTTCTGATATTATTTTTTATGCAGGAGAGGTTTTATTTACTCAATCTTATGTGAAGGTTAATAAAGTTGAAGGATGGTCAATGGTAAAAGATATAGATAATAAGCTCTCTGAGTATATTGCTATTCTGGACTCTTGTTTTGCACAGGGTATATATGTTGAAGAAATAAAAAAATTATTAAAAAATGGAATAGATAATTATAATCTAGTAATAAATAAAGACAGGCAGATAGCTACAAGTACAAAGGTAGACTTTGAAATTATGGTTTAAATATGGAGTGTAAAAATGGATATTGAAAAGATAAATAGAAACAATTTTAGAAGTTTTATGAATGCCTTAGCCTTTCCTGGAAGGTGTTTTGTTATAGAGCCCATTAATAAATCTTATCTTTTATCAGCAATTTCTGTATTTGTGTTCTCAGAGGCAAGTTACTATGTAGATTTAGAAGATAAAAATATCTTAGGTTATGTTGATATTTTAACTAATGGTAAAAAAAGCTCTATTCAAGAAGCTGATTATATTTTTCTAAGTAAAATTGAAAACTTTTATGCTATTCAAGAAGTTAAAATAGGTGATTTTTTAAATCCAGAAAAAAGTGCTGTTGTTTTTTTAGAGACTGGCTATAGTAATAACATAAGATATTGCTTATCTGGTCCTGGAGTTAATGGAAAATTAGATGTCTATTTACCTATAGATTATGAACTTATCAAACTATTTTTAAATAAAAATAAAGATTTTCCCTTGGGTATTGATATGTTTATTTTAACCTTAGAAGGTAAGGTGTTTGGGTTACCAAGAACAATCAACATAGAGGTAGAATAATGGCTTACGTAGCTGCTAAAGGTGGAGAAGAAGCTATAAAACATTCTAGGATAGAATATTTTAAGTTCATTAAAGAAAATAAGAATATTTATCTAATAGATAGGGTGTTAAGTGAAGGTGGGCTCTATTCTGAAAAATTAGTAGATAAGGCTATTATATTAGCAGGAGGAGATTCTTTTTGTTCTTCATTTTATTTAAGAGCACAAAAAACTACTTATAAGAGAATTGGAGATTCTTTTCCTATATCTATTTTAGATTTTAGAGTGATTAGAAGAATTTCTTCTACTTTTAAGGATATACCTGGTGGACAAATATTAGGTCCAACTAACGATTATGTGTTAAAAATTTTAAATAATGATATTTTTAATTTAAAAGAAAATAGAGAAGAACCTTTAAAGTATGAAAGGTTAATAGATAATGAAAAATTAGCTAGTGCTGTAGATTTAATAAAAAATAAAGGATTAATTTTGCCTCTGCAAGTAGAAGAAGAAAAGCCTTTTGATATTACCAGAACTCCTCCTTCCCCGCCTTATCCTCGTTCTGCTGCTTTACAAATAATGTCAAGAGGAGAAACTGGAGGGATGCTCTTATTAGCTTATACCTCTATGAGAGGCTATGGAGATGTTCATCCTACTATAGGTGACTTGAGAGTTGGTTATGTTGGTATTTATTTTAAACATCCACTTACTGGTAAAAAGGTAAAATTAGGAGAAATAAGAGCTACTTCCTGTGAAGTTGTTGGAACTTCAAAAAAAGATGATGAATTTTTTTTCACAGTTGGATATGGTTTTTGTTTTGGCTTTAATGAGACAAAGGCTATTGCTATGGCTGTTTTAGATATTGCTATGAGTTATCCATCTTACACTTTAGATAGTAAGAGTATTGTTCAGAATAAAGAGTTAGTATTGATGCATATAGATAGTATTGAGTCCCTTGGATTTTGCAATCATTATAAATTACCTCATTATGTTACTTTTCATTCTGATCTTAAAGTTGTGGAAAGGAGTAAAAAAGATGAGTAAATATATTAACTATTCTTATTTGGATGAAGACACTAAGAAGGAAATAAGAAGAGCTATAATTAAGGCCATTTCAATACCTGGATATATTGTACCCTTTGCTTCACGAGAAATGCCAATTTCTAGAGGATGGGGGACAGGAGGATTACAAATAACTTTAACTATAATTAAAGAAGAGGATATATTAAAAGTAATTGATCAAGGAAGTGACGATTCTGTTAATGCAGTAATTCTTAGAGAATTTATTAGTTCCTGTTCTTTTTGTAAGACAACAAAAGATACAACTAAAGCCAGTATAATTCAGACTAGACATAGGATTCCAGAAACTCCTACTACAGAAGAGCAAATCTTAGTTTTTCAGGTGCCATATCCAGATGTTTTGGTTACTGTAGAGCCTGATAGCTATATACAAAAAAAATTACATGCTTTTCATGACTATTCTAAGCTATGGATTCTTCTTTTTGATGATATTTTTGCAGTAGGTGATAGTAGATTTACACATAGATATCCTGTTAGAGTTAATGATGGATATGTTATGGATCCATCTCCTATTCCTAGATTTGATATTCCTAAGTTAAATAATAATAAATCTTTGTTATTATTTGGAGCAGGTAGAGAAAAAAAGATATATGCAATACCTCCTTATACAAAAGTTGAACCCCTTAAATTTGAAGATATAGAATTTAAAATAGAGTTATATGAAGAAATAAGATGTGAAAAGTGTGGGGCCAAGGGAGTATTTTTTGATATATTTGAGGATAGTTGTGGTGAAAAACATTATTATTGTAATGATACGGATTTCTGTGAGAGGAATAGATATGCTTATAGAAGTAAAAGAAGTAAGTAAGATATTTGGTAATTCCTGTGGAAGATGTAAAAAATTTACAGGAGCAAATTATAATACCTCTAAATGTCCATATTGTAACAGTATTGTTGCTGTAAATAAAGTTAATTTTTCTTTAAGAGATGGTCAATCTTTAGGGATTGTAGGAGAAAGTGGTAGTGGAAAATCTACCTTACTAAATATTTTATACCTTTTAGAAAATCCAGATGAGGGAAGTATGTTTTTATATGAAGATAATATGTCTTCTCCTAAAAATGCTTTTTGTTTTAATTTATTAGAGCAAAGTAGATATCGAAATTCTTTTGCTTCTATAATTTTTCAAAAAGTAGAAAGAGGGTTAAATTTTCATTTTTCAGCAGGAGCTAATGTAGCTGAAAGAATTATTGGATTTGGTAATAGAAGATTTAACGATATAAAAAAACAAGTTTTAGAATTACTTTCCCAAACTGAAATAGATATCTCTAGGAGTAAAGATTTGCCTATGAAATTTTCAGGAGGACAGCAACAAAGAATTCAGATAGCCAAAGCCTTGGCTAATTCTCCCAGACTTTTGTTATTAGATGAGCCAACTACAGGACTGGATGTCTCTATACAAGCAAAAATTATTGATTTGATTAAAGAACTTAGAGATAAATTTAAATTTTCAATGATTTTAGTATCTCATGATTTAAATGTAATTAAACATTTAACAGAGATAACATCTGTAATGAAAAATGGAGAGATAGTTGAAAAGGGATTGACAGATCAAATTTTAGAAGACCCTCAGCATCCTTATACCCAATTGCTTATAAGTAGTATGTTATAGGAGAGAATATGTTGAAATTAAGAGTTTATAACTTAGAAAAAAAGTTTAAATTACATACTCAGAGAGGTAAGACAATAAAAGTATTGAATTCGATATCTTTTAATCTAAAGCAAGGAGAATTCCTGACAATTATTGGACCGAGTGGAGTTGGAAAATCGACCATCCTTAAGTGTATCTATAGAACCTATAAACCAACTTCTGGAGAAATTATTCTTACTAAAGATAATGGAGAAAACATTAATCTACATTCTATAGAAGATGATGAAATTTTAGAGATTAGAAAAAAAGAGCTAGGATATGTAAGTCAGTTTTTAAGAGTCTTGCCAAGGGTATCTACTTTAAAATTAGTAGCAAAACCTTTATTAGAACTAGGTGTAGCTGAAAAAGAAGCTCGAGAAAGAGCACAAGAGTTATTATTGCTTTTAGGGATAAAAGAAAGTCTTCATGACTTATCTCCTTTAACTTTTTCTGGTGGCGAACAACAAAGAGTAAATATTGCTAGAGCAATCATTGCTCCTAAAAGGTTACTCCTTCTAGATGAGCCAACAGCCTCTTTGGATGAAACGAGAAAAAAGATAGTTATCGATATTTTAAAAAAATTAAGAGAAAAAGATAAGGTAACTATTATTGGTATATTTCATGAGTTTGATTTAATAAAAGATGTTAGTGATAGATTTTTAAAAATAGGGAGTTTCTATAATGAATAGAAAATGTTTTAAGATAAAATCAAAAAGAATCTTAATAAAAGATAGAATTGTTTCAGGCACTATTTGTATTAAAAATAATATTATTGATAGTATATGTGAAAAATACAACCAGGATGTAGATTATGATCTTAAGGATATGCTTATCACTCCTGGGTTTATAGATATGCATTCTGATGCTATAGAAAAAGAAATAGAACCCAGAACAGGGGTGTTTTTCCCTTTAGAAGGATCTATTATTGATTTGGATAGAAAAATTAAGATTTTAGGGATAACTACTGTATTTCATGCAATTGCCTTTGAGACTGAGATACCTGGGAAAATAAGAAGTCATGAGTTTTCTAAAAATATTATAAAAAAAATAAAAGAGTTACATTATGGTTTGGATGTAAATAATTTAATTCATCTAAGATATGATGTCTCTACTTATGAATCTATAGAAATAGTTAAAAGTTTAATAGAGAATGGAGATGTAGATCTTATCTCCATTATGGATCATTCTCCAGGACAAGGACAATTTAAATCTATAGAAGCTTGGAATCATTATTTTTCGTCTAGCTATAAATTGGAATTAGAAGAACTTGAACTATTAAAAAATAAAAAAATGAATAAGAGTGTAGAACATATTTTAAAGGTTATTAAACTGGCAAAAGGGCATAACTTGAAGGTTGCTTCTCACGATGATGATACTTTAGAGAAGTTGGATTTTATTTATAAAGCAGGAATAACTATTTCGGAATTTCCTGTATCTTTAGAAGTAGCTAGAGAAGCTAAGAAAAGAAATATTGCTATAGGTATGGGTGCGCCAAATGTAGTAAGAAATAAAAGTCAATCTGGCAATATTGCGGCTAGAGAACTTATTGATATGGGACTTTGTGATTATCTTTGTTCAGATTATCATCCTTCTTCCTTGCTTAAAGCAGTTTATTTATTGCATAAAGATATGAATATGGATTTAGAACAAGCCTTTTCTTTCATTACTTATAATCCTGCCAGAATTCTTGGACTAAATGATAGAGGGCTAATTGCTCAAGGTAAGAAAGCGGATTTAGTAGCTATTAAAGATAATGATTATCCACCAGAAGTTGTTATGACTATTTGTAATGGAAAAATTGTTTATTCTAAGGATATATAATGAATACAAAGATATTTTTAGTTACTGGCCCTAGTGGTGCGGGTAAAGATACGTTGATTAAATTAGCAAAGGAATATTTAAAAGATAATAAAGAAATTATTTTTTTGAAAAGATATATTACTAGGAAGCCTGATAAAAATGAGGAAAATTATTATTTATCTAGAGAAGCTTTTTTTATTTTAGAGAAAAGTGGATTCTTTTTTACCACCTGGAAAGCTTATAATAATTTGTATGGGATAAGTTTTAACGAAATTTGTTTAAAAAATAAAAAAGTTATTATTTCTATATCTAGAAAAAAAGTAAGTTGCTTTGAAAGGAAATTTAATTATGTACATACATTATATATAACTGAGAGTGTAGAAAAGATAGAAGAAAGACTTAATATGAGAAAGAGAGAACCTGATGATATGATTAAAAAGAGATTGTCCAGGTATAATATTATGCCTGATACTAATAATATTACATTTATATATAATACAAATTTAGATAAATCTTTAAAAAAATTTTTAGATATATTAAAAAGATAATATATTAGAAAGAATTATGGTTAAATATATAATATTTAACTAAGAATATTTAAATATAAATAGGAAGAATTTTTCCTGGATTTGTTATAATTTCTTTAAATTTAGGCAAGCTTTTTTGTTATATTTGAATTTATTTGCTGAAATAGCTTGCCTAAATTTCAGCGAGTCTAAAGATAGTGTCTTATTTCTCCCCATTTCCAACATAGACAGCCCAGTGAATTTTCATTATCTAGGCACAGGTTGACTAAAGACAAGAGGTTCATTGATAGACCTTTTGGCTCTAAGCATGCTAACTTCTTTGTATTAAATGAAAAAATAATGAACCCCCAAAATATACCTTACAGGAAACTGTTTTTTTCTTTTTTAAAATTAGGACTTACTGCCTTTGGTGGTCCAGCTATGGTAGCTTATATCAAAGAGCTTGCAGTAAATAAAAATAAGTGGCTAACAGGCCAATGTTTTCAAAATGGTGTTGCTATTTGTCAGTCTATACCTGGAGCTACTGCCATGCAAATGGCTGCTTATGTTGGATTGAGAACTAGAGGAGTTTTAGGCGCACTCTGTACCTATATAGGCTTTGGGTTACCTGCCTTTTTATTGATGCTTGTTTTTAGCACTTTATATCAACGCTTTGCAAATGTAAATTTTGTGATGTCCCTTTTTAATGGCCTTCAACTTATTGTCATTGCCATTGTAGCTAATGCAACCTTAAGTTTTGCCAAAAATATTTTAAAGACTTGGGCTGATATAGTGTTTACTATATTGGCTGCTACATTTTTACTATTTAATGGCAATCCTATTTTAGCTATTTTAGGATGTGCTGTCCTGGGAGTTTTTATATACTCAAAGAATAGTTATGAAAAAATTAATGCTCAGGAGGTTTCGTTAAAGTCTAAAAAAAATTCAGCTGGCTCTTTTGCTCTTTTGTTTATTTTTTTGCTGGGACTACTTTTACTTTTCTTGTTTGATAGAAAATTATTTAAGTTGGCTTATCTTATGGCCAGAATTGATTTGTTTGCCTTTGGAGGAGGATATGCTTCTTTACCCTTAATGTTTCATGAAGTTGTTAAACATATGCATTGGCTAAGCAGCAAGGTTTTTATGGATGGAATTGCTTTAGGACAGGTTACTCCAGGACCTATAGTTATAACTTCCACTTTTGTTGGATATTTGTGTTTTGGTATTATTGGTGCTCTTGTTGCTACTATTAGTATGTTTAGTCCTTCCCTGATAGTTTTAACTTTTACTGTTCCCTATTTTGATAAAATTCAACATAATGTTTATTTTAAAAGGGCTCTTAATGGAGTTTTGGTATCTTTTGTTGGTTTACTACTTGCAGTTACTGTTAAATTTTCTTTTGCTGTAGATTGGAGCTTGTATAAACTACTTATAACGATATTGTCCTTTATTGCCCTGTATCGCAAGGTGGATATTCTTTGGGTAGTAATGGCAGGAGCTATTATTTCTATTTTTACTTTATAGATGTTAATACCCATTTGTATAATGGGTTTTATTCTAGGGAGGTAATATGAAAACCGCTATTTTAGGCTTTGCTGGCAGTGGAAAAACAGATCTTTTTGGGGCTTTGGCTGGCCCAGGCAGTGAAAATTTAAACCGAGCCATGGTAAAGGTGCCTGAGCCTCGTTTGGACCCTTTGGCTGCTCTTTTTAATCCCAAAAAGATTACTTATACAGAAATAGAATATGTGGATATTCCCGGTGGTGGAGGCAAGGGAGAGGGCCTGGGCAATAGATTGCTAAATGAAATCAGGGCCTTTGACTGTTTACTGGCTGTACTGGATGGCTTTTCTGGAGTAAATGAGCCCAAAAATCAGTGGCAGGCTATTGAGACGGATTTTTTGATTGCAGACCTGGCTGTGGTGGAAAAAAAGCTGGAAAAGATGGCCATAGACAAGAAAAAAGCCAAGGGTTTAGTAGACCCCAAGGAAGAAGCCTTGCTGGAACAGGTAAAAGCAACTTTGGAAGCTGAAACACCTTTGCGAGAAGTGGAAGAACTGGCTTTAGCTCCTGAACTTCGAGGTTATTGTTTTTTAAGTGCCAAGCCCATTTTGTATGCCTGGAATGTATCTGAAAACAAGTTAAGTTCTTATTCTTTACCAGAAGGCAAACCCAGACAGGAGCACATCCTGGTTTCTGCCAAATTAGAAAAAGAAATGGCTGAATTAAGTGACCCAGAAGAACTGCAGATGTTTATGGAAGATTTGGGAATTAAGGAATCTGCTTTGGCTAGGGTGATTAGAAAAACCTATGAGCTTTTAAATTTAATTACCTTTTTAACGGCTGGTGAAAAGGAAGTAAGGGCTTGGCCCTTGCGTAAGGGGAGTAAAGCACCTGAAGCTGCTGGAGTTATTCATTCAGACTTACAAAAGGGATTTATTCGTGCTGAAGTTTTGTCCTGGGCAGATTTTGAAAAGTATGGGGATTTTAAATTGGCCAAAGAAAAGGGAGCCTTACGTCTGGAAGGCAAGGATTATATAGTTGAGGATGGAGATATCATAACCTTTCGCTTTAATGTCTAAATGAGTAATTTGGTGTTAGAAAATCTCAGTGTAATTCTGGTGCGGCCCAAATTTTCGGAAAACATAGGCTCTGTAGCAAGGGCCTGTGCCAATATGGGCTGCCCCAATTTATATCTGGTAAATCCCCTTAATTTTGACCTGGAAAAGGCCTTGCCTTTAGCTACTCCCAAAGGGAAAAGAATCTTAGAGGGCATTGCCCTTTATTCTTCTCTGGAAGAAGCGCTTAAAAACTTTAATTTAAGTGTGGCCACCACTGCTAGAATTGGGGGATGGCGCAAAAATATCTTGCTTCCAGAAGAAGCTGCTCAAGAGATTAAGGAGATGGTATATTTAAAGGGTAGGGTAGCTTTGGTCTTTGGTTCAGAGGACAAGGGCCTTACCAATGAAGAAATATCCCTTTGTTCCAGGCTGGTTTCCATACCTACTATGCCAGAAGCCTGGTCCTTAAACCTGGCCCAGGCAGTTATGATTTTGCTTTATGAGTGTTTTAAGCAATTATCTTCCCGCAAAATAAGACCCATTCACGACAAAAATCTCAAACTGGCCTCGCAAAAGGATTTGCAGGTACTTTTTGACAATCTAAAGGAAACTTTATTGGCCATTGATTTTTTGCATGCAGATAATAATCCAGACTACTTTATGCTGCCGGTAAAAAGGTTTTTTAACCGGGTGAAATTAAGGAAAAATGAATATAACCTGTTTATGGGGATTTGCAGGCAGATTAAGTGGTTAAAAAGTAAGGTAAAAGAATAGCTTTATGCTTGTTGTTAGATGTTCAGGTTGTAAGAAAAAGCTTTTTAAATATTACAAAATAGGTCCTGGTGAAGTCCTTAGGTGTCATAAAGCTAGAATAAAGAAAGTATATGGATTTGTGCAAAGAGAGGGTAAGATTTACTGCTCTTGTGGGCAGGTAATAGGTCTGGATAAGGGAACATTTTACAAAATGGTGGCTAAAGGGTTTACCTATTCTGGGACCAAGGATTAGTCTTTACGAAAATGGCATCCTTGGCTGGTTTTGTTTTTTAAGGCTGCCCGGGTAATAATATAGGCACTCTGGCAGGCGTGATAAAGCTTTACCAGGTCCGCACTTAATTCTGTTTCTCTATAAAAGTCGTGTAATCTTTTGTTTAAGAGTTGTAGTTCTTCAAAGGCTCGCTTTAATCTGGCTTTACTTCGAATAATCCCCACATAGTTCCACATGGTATGTTTGATAGTGCTCCAGTCCTGTTTTAAGAGGGCAGGGTCAGTTGGTTCTGGGTTTTGGGGATATTCCCAATCTGGAATAGAAGCTAAAAGCGCTTTGCGCAGTTTGGTTTTACCCTGTAAGGCCTTTTGAATGGACCTGGCACTTCTATAACCCCAGATAAGGGCTTCCAGTAAGGAGGTGCTGGCCAGTCTATTGGCTCCGTGTAAGCCAGTACAACTACACTCTCCAGCAGCATAGAGGCGTTTTAAAGTGGTTTGGCCTTGATGGTTGACCAGAATTCCACCGCAAAAATAATGAGCTGCTGGCACTACAGGGATAAGTTCCTTCTGGATCTGGATGCCTTCTTGTACACATTGTTGATAAATGGTGGGAAAGCGTTCAGGAAAATTTTTTACCCTGGAAATATTTAAGAACACATGTTCCTGATTGTGTTTTAACATTTCTTCCCAGATTGCCCTGGTTACGATGTCTCGGGGCGCTAAATCCTTTTGGGGGTGATATTCCTGCATAAAGGGATTGCCCTGGTGATTGACCAGAAAGGCACCTTCTCCCCTTACTGCCTCAGAAATTAAGAATTTTCTAGGAGCCAGGTGAAAAAGAGAAGTGGGATGAAATTGAATGTATTCCAGGTTTAACAAGCGGCAACCAGCCCGATAGGCCATGGACAGGCCAGAACCTATACTGCTTAGGGAATTGGTGGAGTGTAAGAAAATCTGTCCTAATCCCCCTGTAGCCAGAAGGGTATATTCAGCCAAAAAGGGAAGAACCACTTTATTTTTTTTATCCAGGACATAAGCACCTAAGCACTGGTTTTCCAGGTGATACTTAAATTCCAGGCGAGTAGAGTGGTGATGACTGGTAAGCAGGTCAATGGCCAGGTGTTGAGGATATATTTTTACGCTTTCTAGCTTGCTTACTTCCTGGATTAGTTTGTCCATTATGGCTTTACCAGTAAAGTCCTTGCAGAAAAGAATGCGAGGTAAAGAATGAGCTCCTTCTTTGGTCAGTAGGAGTTTTTTACCTTCCCTGGCAAAGGGTATATCTAGTTGTTTTAAAAGGATATCTTCAACCAGTTGAGGTCCTTGAAGTGCTGTTAATTTAACAGCTTTTTTATAGTTTAATTTACATCCTGCTTGAAAAATATCCTGTTCTAAGCTTTGGGGGTCGCCTTGAGGATTTTTATAAACGATTCCACCCTGAGCTAGGTAAGAGTTGCCTTCGCCTAGGTCTTCTTCAGTAAGAAGATTTACTGTAAAACCAGCCTTACCCAGGATAAGGGCAGCAGTAAGACCTGCCAGGCCACTGCCTATAATTAAGACCTCGCTTTTAGGGCTCATTAAGAGCAAACCTCAAACATGGTTGTCAGGGCCTTTTTAGCCCAGGTGCTCAATTTTTCTGAGACAGTAATTTCTTTAGCAGCAGGAAAATGTTCTAAGGTCTCTAGGACCTGTTCCAGCCTGGTTCTGGCCATGTTAGAACAACATACTGGGTAGAGGGACAAAACTTCTTTTTGCCCTTGATAAGTTTTTTGCAGCCTTTTTACCAGGTTTTCTTCTGTGCCCACATAGATTTTTGAGCCAGCAGGAGCGTTTTTTACATACTTAATGATAAAAGAAGTGGAGCCATTGGCATCGCTTAAACTTACGACTTCAGGAGAGCATTCAGGGTGAACAACAATCCTGGCCTGGGAATCCTTTTGGCGAATCTGGATAAGATGTTTGGGTTTGTACTTAAAGTGTACTGCGCACACTCCAGGCCAGAGTAAAAGTTTTTTAGAAGCTATGTTTTTTAAATTTTCCAAGTTGGTTAGAGAGATGGTAGCCATATCTTTAGCGCTTAGTCCCAAGGATTTTCCTGTGTTTTGCCCCAGGTTTTTATCAGGTAAAAACAATACCAAATCACCTTGTTCCAAAGCCCAGCTAAGCATTTGCCTGGCATTGGCAGAAGTACAGGTGCTACCTCCCAGCCTCCCGCAGAGGGCTTTTATTTCTGCTGTGGAATTTACATAAGTAAGAGGAATTACCTTTTTCCCCAGGGAAGTGAGTTCTTCCACTACCTTTTGAACTAAAAAGATGGGAGCAGTATTGGCCATGACGCAGCCAGCCTGAGGCTCAGGCATAAAGACCTTTTGTCCTTTTGCAGCCAGAATAGCTGCTGTTTCTCCCATAAAGTGGACTCCGCAAAAGATTAAATACCTGGCAGTTAAGTAGGGAATTTTTTGAGCCAGTTCTAGAGAATCTCCTGTGAGGTCTGCAATCTCTACTATTTCCTGGGCCTGATAGTGATGGGCCAGTATGGCTACTTGCGTGCCAAGCTTTTCCTTGAGTTGTAAAATTTTATTTTTCATTTTTTCCCTCTATCTTTAAACTGAGATCCAAAGCTGGGGCAGAATGGGTTAATTTGCCTACAGAAATATAGGTGGGTTTTAACCGGGCATACGCCTCTATGTTGTTAAGGTCTATATTGCCACTTATTTCTGTCTCAATATGAGAAGGAATAAGGGCCAGACACTCTTTAGCTTGCTTCAGGGACATGTTGTCCAGCATAATTCTGTCCACCTGGGCTTTAATGGCTGCTTTTACTTCTTCTAAGGTCCCACATTCTACCTCAATGGGTGGGCAGGGATTAAGTTGGGTTCTCAAAGTTTTTACTGCTTCTTGCAGGTGAGGAAAGGCTGCCAGATGATTGTCTTTAAGCATAATCATCTCGGATAAGTTCAGGCGGTGATTTTTCCCTCCCCCTACTTGTACAGCATATTTTTCTAAATAACGCATCCCGGGTAGAGTTTTTCTGGTGTCCAAAAGGGTTACACCATAAGGTTTGGTCTTTTCCACATATTTGCTGGTTAAGGTGGCTATGCCTGAAAGGTGGCTTAAAAAATTTAAAAAAATCCTTTCTGCTCTTAATAGGTCTCTGGTTTTTCCCTGGATTTTGGCAATGACTTGTCTGGGCTTAACTCTGGCTCCTTCGTGGACCAAAAGAGTAATTTTTAAGGAAAGTTTGAACTTTTCTTGAATTAAGTTTAAAAGGGGTAGTCCAGCAATAAGGCCATGGGCCTTGGCTATCAACTTGGCTGAAGAGGTGTGGTCTGAAGGAAAAATTAGGCTACTTGGGTCTTCACCATCTTCTTGCCAAGCCAGGTCAATAAGATTAAGTAGCAGAGGCTTTGTTTGAGGGGGGAAGTAAGTAGAGAAGTTATCCATGGTTGGAAGTCTGGGTAAAGAAACTTTGAAGACTCGTCAATAGGGAAAGAATCCCTTTATCTGGAGTTTTTTATTTTTGGCCTAATAAAAGGAGGCCCTGATGAAAAATAAAAAGATGAATTACAAAAAAGTAAAATGGCCCAAGGCCAGTATTGACAATCTGCATCCTGCAGATGCTGCAGATAAGTTAGAAGAACTTTCTCTGGAAGAGCAGCAGGCCTTTATTCGTTCTCAACCTCTGGAAGTGAGTGCTGAATCTATTACTGAAATGGAAAAGCATGAAAGGGTGGCTCTAATGTCCACCTTGCCTCCTGCCTTTGCTGCTGACCTGTTGGAGGAAATGGCTCCTGACGATGCTACGGATATTTTAAGTGAATTACCTAAGGATATTCGGGATAAAATTTTAAAGTATATAGAAAAAGAAGATGCAGTTCGCATTAAACATCTTTTAAAATTTGACCCTGATAGTGCTGGTGGCGTGATGAATACTGAGATTTTGGTCCTGGATCAAAATCTCAGTGTTGAACAGGCCATTAAATTGATTAGAGAAAATGCAGAAGAGATAGAAATTCCCTATTATGCTTATATCGTGGATGAATTTAGACACTTAAAAGGAGTATTGTCTTTAAGAGACTTGTTTTTGGCTCCAGGCAATAAGACTTTAAAATCTTTGTTAAAGGACCAGCACCTTATTTTTGTTACCTATGACCAGGACAAGGAAGAGGTGGCCAAACTTCTTAGTCGTTATGACCTTTTGGCCATTCCAGTAGTAGACCATGAGATGCGGCTTTTGGGTATTGTAACTGCAGACGATGTTATTGATATTATTCAAGAAGAAGCCAGTGAAGACATGCAGACCATGGTGGGTGCTGGTTCAGATGAAACCCTTTATACCCCCTGGTTTTACTCAGTAAAAAAAAGACTGCCCTGGTTGATTATCAATGTGTTTAACTCTGCCATTTCTGCCTATGTGGTGCATCTTTTTGAAGGTTCCATTACTCAAATGGCGATTTTGGCAGTGTTGATGCCCATAGTGGCCAATCAAGCCGGAAATACAGGCCAACAATCCCTGGCAGTAATGATTAGACAGTTAGCTCTGGAAACCTTTGACCCCAAAAGATTTTGGAAGGCAGTGGCCAGGGAAGCCAAAATTGCCCTGGTTAATGGGATTTTGATTGCCCTTATGGTCTATACAGGTATTTATCTGTGGACCCAAAATAGGGAGTTGGGTTTGGTTATGGCTTTAGCCTTGTTGCTGGATATGGTTTTAGGGGCAGTAGCTGGAGCTTCCATTCCTTTGATCTTAAGGGCCCTGGGACGAGACCCGGCCCAGGCGTCTTCTATCTTTTTGACTACCCTGACGGACAGTGCAGGCTTTTTTACCTTTTTAGGTCTTGCTTCTTTGTTTTTGTTGAATTAAAAGATAGAATAAATTAAGGAGGTTAACATGGATTGGAAAAAATGTCCTTTGACCGATAGGTACTATGAAATAGTTAAAAAGGTATTTGGTAGTTGGCTAAACTCTCAAAAAATTACTCCCGGCCAGCTTACTTTTAGTGGCTTTGTCCTGGCCCTGCTTGTCCCTTTGGGGTTTTATGTACATGCTTTCTGGGGAGTGGTTTTAATTGGCCTTTCTGGACTGGCTGATACTTTAGATGGCCTTGTAGCCAGAGAGCAAAATAAGGTAAGTCCCAAGGGGGCTTTTTGGGATTCTTCTCTGGATAGAATAAGCGACCTTTTTTATTTACTGGGTTTTTATGTCTTAAGTACGCAGAGTGTTTGGTATAAGGAAGCTGGAGTAATGCTTTTTCTGGCTGTGGGCTTTTCCTTTTTGATTAGTTATCTTAAGGCTAGAGCCCAGTCTCTGGGAAAGATTTGTGAGTCCGGGCTTATGGATAGAGTCTCCAGAACAGTTTTTCTATTGGTATGGGGACTGCTTTTGGCCCTATTTGGTTTTAGGGAAGGCCTTTTCTTTATAGGTCTGGTTGTATATGTATTTTTAACTTTGTTTACGGTGATACAACGCTTTATAGAAGTTAATAAGCAGTTTTAACTCTAAGCCCCTAAAGGGGCTTTTTTTATGTCTAAAAAAGTTTTTATTTATCCTTTTACAGAGCAAGAAGCAATTACTTTAAGTAAGTTTTTGGCCAGATTTTTTAGTAGGCGTCAGGCCAAGGATTTAATTCGTTCAGGTAAAGTACTGGTCCAATCTCAAAAGATAAAAAAGACTTCTTGGCTGTTACAACCAGGAGATAGGGTAGAGGTAAGAGAAGAGGATATTTCTCTAAAATTTTCAATTAGAATTTTAAAACAAAAAGATTCTTTTTGGGCCTTAGATAAACCCTCCTTTTTACATTCTATCAGGGGAAAAGAAAAAAGTAGTTTAGAAGATTGGTTAAAATACAAAGGCTTACCCTTAATTCTTTTAAATAGATTGGATTATTTAACTTCAGGCATTGTTTTAGCTACAGATAAGGTTGAAAGGGAAATTGAATACAAGAAGTGGCAAAATCAGGGTCAGGTGGAAAAGTTTTACTTAGTAAGGGTTAAGGGAAAGATAGAAAAGCCCTTAGTGGCCAAAAGGGGTTTAGAAGTAAGTAAGAGAAAAAAAGTAAAGGTATTGGAAGAGGAAGAAAAAGACCCTTTAAGATATTCCTGGGTTTATCCTCTTAGTTGGGATTTAAACTCTTCTTTGTTGGTGGTGAAAATTTTAAAGGGTAAAAGGCATCAGATTAGAGCCCACCTGGCTGGTTTGGGTTTTCCTATCCTGGGAGACCCTCTTTATGGCCAGGAAAAGGCTGATTGTTTATTTTTACACCACTTTTATTTGCGCTTTCCTGGCTGGGAGGTCCTATCCTGGCCCAGATGGTTAAAAGAACCTGAACTTGCCCTGGTAAAATCCAGGTTGACCACCTTATAATCAGGTTTTTGGTTGATATTTTAGGGAGTTAAAGAAAGTTTGTTCAAAATAAAAAAAGGCGCTAATTAGCGCCTTTTTTAGGGAAACCAGGCACCCAAGGACAACTACTACCGCTGCTCCCTCTCGGGCCTGACGGGGTTTGTAGCGTCCTTGCCGCCTGGCTCCCCTTTATTCTCTTTTTTTTGCTGGCGGAGAGGGAGGGATTCGAACCCTCGGTACCGGTTTTGCCGGTACACACGATTTCCAATCGTGCTCCTTCGGCCATCTCGGACACCTCTCCGGGCCAGAAGAAAACCTCTTTAGCTAAAAATGTTTAATTAGGCAAGAGTTAAACCACCCTATTTTTCACTTTTCCCTGTAAAAAGGAACGCAAATTATCTACAGCAATGTCTAATAGCCTTTGTCTGGCTTCTTTAGTAGCCCAGGCAATATGAGGGGTTAGGTGTAAGTTGGGGCAGTTAAAAAAGGGATGATTGGCAGGAGGTGGCTCCTGGCTCAAGACATCTACGCCTGCTCCAGCGATTTGCCCTTCTTTTAAGGCCTTAACCAGAGCCTGCTCATCTACCAGTTGTCCCCGACTACAGTTGATCAGGTAAGCACTTGGTTTCATAGCCTTTAAAAAGTCTTCGTTGACCAGGTTTTCTGTTTCTTTGGTCAAGGGGCAGTTTAGGGAAATGACATCACTTTGGGTAATTAATTCTTCTAAAGAAACCAGTTTTACATATTCAGGCACTTCTTTGGGTATGCTTCTGGTTTTTACCAGAATATTCATCCCAAAGGCCTGGCCAATTCTAGCCACTTCTCTTCCAATTTGCCCAAAACCAATTATTCCCAGGGTCTTGCCACTTAGTTCGACCAGAGGGTACTTCCAATAACAAAAATCTAGAGCCCTGGACCACTCTCCCTCAATTACACTTAAGTGATGGGCATAAACCCGGTTGGTTAATTCCAGGATGTGGGCAAAGACCATCTGGGCAACAGTTTTGGGCCCATAGCCAGGTACATTGGTGACCACAATCCCTTTTTCCTGGCAGTAATCCACATCTACCACATTATAACCTGTGGCCAGTACGCCAATGTATTTTACCTGAGGCAGGTGTTGAAGGTTTTCTCGGTCCAGAATGGTTTTGTTGGTGATTAAAATGGGGGCATCTTTGGCCCTTTCTACCACCTGGTCTTTGGGGGTTCGGTCATAGATAGCTACTTCTCCCAGAGTTTTTAACTCTTCCCAGCTTAAATCACCTGGGTTTAAGGTATAGCCATCAAGGACTACTATCTTCATCCTGTTGCTCCTTTTGTTTGCCCAACTGACAAGATTTGGCTGGGCCTCAAGTGGGAATTCCCAGCTTAGAGCCAAACTTGATTAACAAAATCCAGATAATGAGAAAAATTATTAAAAGGATTAAATCTCCACTCATCTTATAGCCCTAAAATGTTATACCCAGCATCCACAAAAATTACCTCACCTGTAACTCCAGAAGATAGGTCTGAAGCCAGGTACAGAGCGGTTTTGGCCACATCTTCTTGAGTTATGTTGCGTCCCAGGGGAGCTTTTTCTTCAATGGTTTTAAGAATGGTTTTAAAACCACTAATGCCAGAAGCAGCCAGGGTTTTTATGGGGCCAGCGCTAATGGCATTAATACGAATATTTTTGGCACCCAAATCAACTGCCAGGTAGCGCACACTGGCCTCTAAAGCAGCCTTGGCCACTCCCATTACATTGTAATTGGGTACTGCCTTTTCTGAACCATAATAGGTCATGGTAAGAACAGAGCCACCAGGATTAAGCAACTCTTCAAAATCCTGGCAGAGTTTTACCAGAGAGTAGGCTGAGATATCCAGGGCAATTTGAAAGCCTTTTCTGGAAGTTTCAATAAAGCGACCCTGTAAGTCTTCCCTTTGAGCAAAGGCTACTGAGTGAACCAGGATGTCAAAATTGCCCCATTTTTCAACCACTATTTCTTTGGCTGCCAGGATGTCTTCGTCTTTGCTAACATCGCAGGGAAAAATAAAATCTCCTCCCAGTTGTTCACTAATAGGCTCTACTCTTTTTTTCAGGGCTTCTCCCAGATAACTAAAGGCTAGTTTTGCTCCCTGTTCTTTAAAAATTTTGCTTATCCCGTAAGCAATGGAGCGTTCATTGGCCACACCAAAAATTAGGGCTTTTTTATCTTTTAACAACATAGTGAAAACTCCTTTTTAACTTAGAATAAACTTTTACCGGTTAATAATTCATAGGCCTTGAGATATTTTTCTTTGGTCTTTTCAATTACTTCTTCAGGCAAGTTGGGCGCAGGTGGAGTCTTGTCCCAACCACTTTGAGTAAGCCAGTCTCTTAAATACTGCTTATCAAAACTGGGCTGGTCTTTTCCAGGGGTATAACTTTCAGCAGGCCAGAATCTGGAGGAATCTGGGGTCAGCACTTCATCAATGAGCAGGAGCTTTTTATCCTTTAGACCAAACTCAAATTTGGTATCAGCAATAATAATTCCTCTGCTGCGGGCGTACTCCTGGGCCTGAGTGTAAATTTTTAAGGAAATATCTTCTACCAATTTAAAGAGTCCTTCGCCTATTTTGGCCTTGGCCTGAGCAATGGTTATATTTTCATCATGCTCTCCCAATTCTGCCTTGGTAGAAGGAGTAAAAAGAGGATTAGGTAATTTATCTGACTTTTTTAAATTGTCTGGCAATACATGACCACAGACTTTACCTGTGTTTTGATAGTCTTTCCAGCCTGAGCCAGTAATATAGCCCCGAACAATACACTCAATGGGCAAGGGTTTGGCTTTTTTTACAATTACGCTTCTTCCTTCCAGCTCTTCTCCATATTTTTGTAGCTTGGCTGGAAATCTGGATACTTCTGTTTCCACCAGGTGATTGTCTACCAGAGAAGAAAACTTTTCCATCCAGAAGATGGTAATCTGGTTCAGGACAACGCCTTTGTAAGGTATGGGATTGGGCATAACCACATCAAAGGCACTCATGCGGTCTGTAGTAATGATGAGCAAGTGTTCTTCATCCAACTCGTAGATATCCCTGACCTTACCTTTGGAATAAAGGGGATATTCCTGGATATTGGTACTGGAAATTACTTTCATTTTAACTACTCCTTAATTTTGTAATCTAATTTCAACGCTTCTGGCATGGGCTTCCAGACCTTCCAGTCTGGCCAGACGGGCTATTTTTTTACCCTGCCTCTGGATATAATGCTTAGGAGTATAAATTAAGCTTGTTTTTTTGTAAAATGTTTCCACGCTCAGGGCCTGGGCAAATCTGGCTGTGGACATGGTAGGCAGGACATGGTTGGGACCGGCAAAATAGTCTCCTACAGGTTCTGGAGTATATTCCCCCAGAAAAACAGCTCCAGCATTTTTGATTTGTCCCAAATAGTCCCAGGGATTGTCCACAATAAACTCAAAGTGTTCAGGGGCAATGAGATTTACCAGCTTAAGGCCCTGTTCAATAGAAGGCACTTCAATAAGGGCTCCCCAGTTTTGCAAGGACTTAGCTGCAATGTCTTTTCTGGACAGATTGTCCAGTTGCCTTTGCAACTCTATCTCCACAGCTTCCAGTAAGATGGGAGAAGGAGAAATCAGGATGCTGGCAGCCAGAGGGTCGTGCTCTGCTTGAGAGAGAAGGTCTGCTGCCAGGTAAGCAGGAGAGGCCTTTTTATCTGCCAGGATGGTTATTTCACTGGGACCTGCAATCATGTCAATTCCCACTTGTCCCTGGAGGATTTTTTTGGCTGTAGTCACAAAAATATTTCCTGGCCCCACGATAATATCTACTGCTGGGATGGTTTCAGTACCCAGGGCTAAAGCTGCAATGGCCCAGGCTGAACCCACAGCATAGATGTCTTTTAACCCTAAAATCTTGGCTGTGGCCAAGAGATAGGGGTTTAAACTGCCATTTTTTCTGGGCGGGGAGACCAGATGTATTTCTTTTACTCCTGCCACCAGGGCTGGAATGGCATTCATTAACAGAGAAGAAATAAGAGGTGTTTCTCCTCCTTTTCCTCCAGGAATGTAAAGTCCTGCCTTGTTTACAGGATTTACTATTTGTCCCAGGATAGTTCCGTCTTCCTGAGGAGTAAACCAGGAGTTTTGTTTTTGTTTGAGATGAAAGTCCCAGATATTTTCTTTAGCTTCCTGGATAATGTCTAAATCTTCAGCAGGGATTTCCTTTAGAGCTTTGTTTAGGTCTTCTTCTCTTACCTTTAAGTTGGTTAGAGAAAAGTCAGGGCAATCAAACTGTCTGGTATATTCCAGAAGTGCTTGGTCTTTGTTTTCTTTTACTTGAGCAATGATTTTTCTTACTTTATCTTCTATTTCTAAGTTGGATTCATTGCGTTTACTCAACCACTTTTTTAGTTGAGGAAATTCAAATTCCTGTTTTAAAGAAAATTTGTTGATTAACATCTAAACTTCTCCTTTGACCAGGGTATAAAAACAAAGTAGCTTTTAGGCTCTGGCTTCGTCAAGTGAAACTAGCTAAAGTTGAGGGGAGGGTGTGTTTTGAGTGAGAAAATTTTAGTAATCTATACTGGAGGAACCATCGGCATGGTTCCAGGGGAAAAAGGCTATGAGCCTAAAAAGGGATATTTAAAAACCCTTTTGGCAGAAAGGATTCCTGAATTAAAAGCCAGAGAACTACCTTCCTTTGATGTCTTGGAATACTCTCCTTTGCTGGATTCTTCTAATATGACTCCCTGGGATTGGTTTAAAATAGCTAAGGACATCTATGAACATTATTCTTCTTACCAGGGATTTGTGGTTTTGCATGGCACTGATACCATGGCCTATACAGCCTCAGCCGTGGCTTTTTTGCTACAAGGCTTAGGAAAACCTGTGATTTTTACGGGCTCTCAAATTCCTCTCATTGAAACCAGAAATGATGCCAGGGAGAACCTCATTGCCTCTTTTTTATTGGCCAGAGAAAAGGATTTAAAAGAGGTAGTTATCTGTTTTGGCAATAAGCTTCTAAGAGGAGTAAGGGCCAGTAAGGTAGATGCAGATAGTTTTGCTGCCTTTGCTTCTCCCAATTTTCCTCCTCTGGGTGAGGTGGGGATTGAGCTTAAAATCAACAGAGAGCTTCTTTTACCACCTTTAAGAGAAGAGTGTAAATTGCGGGTAAAGCAGATAACTATCCCCAATTTACTCATTTTTCCTCTTTTCCCAGGATTTTCTGGAGAAACCCTGGAACAGTTGATTGCAACTCAAGATGTGCAGATGGTTGTTTTAGAAACCTTTGGTAGTGGCAATGCACCTGAGGATAATAAAGCCTTTTTAAGGGCCCTGGAAAAAGGCAGGGAAAAAGGGATTCTTTTTGTTAACCGTACCCAGTGCTTAAAAGGTAAGGTGCGTCCTCAAGCCTATGCCACAGGGCAAGTTTTGACTCATTTGGGAGTTTTACCTGCCTGGGATATGACCAGAGAAGCTCTGGTCAGCAAGCTTATTTGTGCCTATAGTGAAAAGGGGTTAAGCTTTGTTCCCAGGGCTTTAAATTCCAATTGGTGTGGAGAGGTAACTTTTTAACTGCCTGTAGTACTTCCTGGCAGATTGGCGATTTTTTCTACTTCCTGTTTGTAAGCCAAAATGCCCTGAACCAATCCCTGGGCCAGAGCCGATAAGTAGGAGTAGCTGGTCATTTTTTTACGGTCATAAGGATTGGTTAGATAACCAATTTCCACTAAGATAGCTGGCATTTTTGCCCCCATCAACACGTAAAAGGGCGCCTCTCTAACTCCATGGTCCAAAAGGGAAGGGTATACTTTTTTGGCCTTTTGAATACACCTCTTGCGTACCAGGTTGGCCAGGTCCCTGGATTCACTAATTTTAGAATTTAACATGAGTTCAGTTAAGATAAGTTGTAAATCACTAATACTTTTTTCAGACACGGCATTTTCCCTGGCAGCTACCCGTAAGGCATCTTTGGATTTGGTCAGGTTTAAATAATAAATTTCCAGTCCCTTTACTTTGGAGCTTCTATGCGCATTACAATGAATGGAAATGAATAAGTCAGCTTTTTTAGAATTGGCCATAGCTGTTCTTTCTTCTAGGGGAATAAAAGTATCTGTAGTTCGGGTATAAATAACTCTAAATCCTTTTTCCTTTAAAAGTTTTCCCAGGATTTTGACCATTCTTAAATTTATATCTTTTTCCTTAATTCCATGGCTTATGGCTCCAGGGTCCTTTCCTCCATGTCCTGCGTCCAGCATAATAGTTTTTACTTTTAAGCCCAGTTGTTCAATGAGATTTTGACTGGCAATTTCTTTTCTTTTTTTAGGGTCTAGGTTTATTTTAGTTTTGGCAGAAGCAGGTTCTTTTTTTTCTTCAGAAAAGACATCAATAACTATTCTGTAAGGATTGTTTAAGGAAAATAAACGATAATCTTTGATATTTTCTATATCTAAAACCACTCTGGTTTTTTGAGTGGAATGCTTGGCTGCTCTTACTTTTTTCAAGATACCATCAGCAATAACCTGTTCAGTAGGTACTGAGGAAGATAAGTTGGTATTTTCCAGGTCAATAAAAAGGCGATAGGGAGTGTGTAGTTTGGGGTCTGGATTTAATAATTTGTAGAAATATTTAGTTTCATCTTCTAAGTCTAAGACGATTCTAGTATAATCATCACTGGACCAATGTCTTATGCTGGTTAACTGGATTGTCTTGGGTTTTGTTTTTTTTGTACTTACTTTAGATATGGCCAGTTTTTGAGTAGAATTGTTTTTTTTATTCTGGGCGATTTTTTTGTGGTCTAGTTTCTCCAGTATTTGTTGGGCTTCCTTTTGTTTGTCTCCTTGAGGATAGGAATAAACAACTTTTAAGAGCTCTACATAGGCATGTGGCTCATCTTTTAGATGATATAGGTATATTTTGGCAATTTTTAATTGGGCATCATCACTCCAGCTGTGATGGGGAAAATGAAGGGTAACCCTGCGGAAGTAATCAATGGCTTCTAGAAAATCTTTTTTTAAGTGAGAGCGTTTCCCCAGCTCTTCATAGCTTCTGCCTACGTAGTAGAGTGCTTTGGTGCCTAGAGAACTTTTGGGAGTGGCTTTGTATATTTTTAGAAAATTATTGCTTAAAGTCAGCCAGGTGCTTCTATATTTGGCTTTTTTAGGATTTTTTAAGAGATAGTGGAAATAATTTACTTGCTTTTGGTATTGGGCAGAAAGGGATAGCCCTCCTGCAGGAGAAGAAAGTAGTAAAAAAGAACAAAAAAAATAAAAGGTGAGTAGTTTTTTCATTCTACAGTAACGCTTTTGGCCAGATTGCGAGGTTGATCTACATCCTTACCAAGGTACACAGCCATTTCATAAGCAAATAGTTGTAGAGCTGGCAAGGCCAAAAAGGAATTAAAGGGCGCTTCTAAAAAAGGCACAGTCCAAAGGTCTGTTGCTTCTACTTTAACCTCTGGAGTGGTTAGAGCAATTATTTTTCCACCCCTGGCCTGGACCTCTTTTAAGTTGGACACCACTTTGCTTAAGAGTTCATCTTCTAAAGCCAAAGCAAAAGTGGGAAAATCTGGGTCAATAAGGGCAATGGGGCCGTGCTTCATTTCACCTGCAGCATAGCCTTCAGCGTGAATGTAGGAGATTTCTTTTAGTTTTAAAGCACCTTCCAGAGCCAGGGGGTATCCCAGTCCCCGGCCTAAGTAAAAGAAACTTCTGGCCCAGGCGTATTTTTGAGCCAGTTCTTCAGCAGTGTTTTTAAGTACTGGAAGTTGTTCTTCTAAAATTTCTGGCAAATTGCTAAGAACTGTTATGGCCTTTTCCAGAAAAGTAGAAGTTAGTAATTGTTTCTTGTTTCCCCAGAAAAGAGTGAGTAATAAAAGGGTCAACATCTGGCTTAACATGGCTTTGGTAGAGGCTACGCTTATTTCTGGTCCGGCTTGAGTATAAAGGGTAATATCTGCTTCTCTGGCAATACTGGAGCCCACCACATTGCACAGTCCCAGGACCTTGAGTTTTTTTTCTTTAGCCAGTCTTAGAGCAGCTAGAGTGTCTGCTGTTTCTCCGCTTTGACTGATGACCATTACCAGGTCTTGGGGGCTTAAGGGAACTTTACGGTAGCGAAACTCTGAAGCAATATCCACTTCCACAGGAATTTGGGCCAGTTCTTCCAGGAGATATTTTCCCCATAAGCCCGCATGAAAAGAGGTGCCACAGGCAATAATATGGATTTTATGAGGCAGGGGAAAGTTTTCTAATTCTGGCAGAATAACACTTTTTTTGCTTTTGTTGATTCTCCCGGTTAAACAATCCCTGATTACCTGGGGCTGATCAAATATTTCCTTGAGCATAAAGTGTTTGAAACCACCTTTTTGCGCAGCCTGAATATCCCACTTAATAGTAGTAACTTTTTTATTTAAAGGGGTTAGGTCTAAATCATAGACTTGATAAGAAGAAGTGGTGATTTCAGCTATTTCTTCGTTTTCCAGAAAAATTACTTCCCTGGTGTAGGGCAAGAAGGCAGGGATATCAGAAGCTACAAAATTTTCTCCCTGTCCCAGCCCCAGGATAAGAGGACTGGAATGTCTTCCTACCCACATTTTATCGGGTTGAGAGCATTCAATAAGGGCAAAGGCATAAGAGCCTTCTACCTCTTTTAGGCTTTTAGAGATTGCCTGGAGAATAGAATCTCCCTTTCTTACATAATGGGCAATTAGTTGCACCAATACCTCTGTATCTGTTTCAGAGGAAAAGGTAATGCCTTTTTTCTCTAATTTTTCTTTAAGTTCCCCATAGTTTTCAATAATTCCATTGTGAACCAGGGCAAAACGGCCATCTATACTCAAGTGGGGATGGGCATTTTTTTCTATGGGTAAACCATGGGTAGCCCATCTGGTATGCCCAATACCCGAGGTAGCCAGGAAGAATTCGCTTTGATTTAATTTGTTTTCTAAGTTGCTTAACTTGCCCTCACTTTTTATGACCTGTAATTTATTGTTTAAGCAAAAGGCCAGGCCAGCTGAATCATAGCCTCTGTATTCCAAACGGCGTAGACTTTCTATGAGTAAAGGTACACTTGGTCTATGTCCTACATAGCCAATAATTCCACACATTAAAGTTCTCCTTTAATTTCTGTCAAAAACTTAGGCCATTTTTTTAGAAACTCCTGCAAGGCCTTACCCCGATGGCTTTTTTGATTTTTTTCTTCCAAGTCCATTTCTGCGGCGTGTTTGCCTGTTTCCAGGTCAATAAAAATGGGGTCATAACCAAAGCCTTTAGTTCCCCTGGGCTCAAAGGCAATGCGTCCTTCCCATTTGCCTTCTACCCAAAAATACTTACCTTGAGGTGCGTACGCTACCAATACGCAGACAAAAAAAGCCTGGCGTTTTTCTAAGGGTACTCCCTTTAACTTCTCTAAAAGTTTTGCATTGTTTTTTGCATCAGTGGCATCTTCTCCGCTATACCTGGCCGAATAAACTCCAGGCTCTCCTCCCAGGTAGGGCACTACTAGACCAGAGTCATCAGCTAAGGTAATAAGCCCGGTTTTTTCACTGGCAGTTTTAGCTTTAAGCAAGGCATTTTCCAGAAAAGTTGTGCCTGTCTCTGGGATATCTCCTAAATTGAACTGGTCTAAACCAACTACTTCAAAATCTCCAGTGGTAGAGAGAAGACTCTGGATTTCCCTTATTTTTCCTTTGTTGGATGTGGCTAAGAGTATTTTCATTGAGATTTCCTTTCAGATTTTTTGAGAATAATCTTTTAGGCTAATTTTTTTTAATAGTCTAGGCTTAAAACAAGGGGGTGCAGGAAGGAAAGGGAAATATTGGAGTTGTTTTTGACTTGGGGGTAGTTAGAGGTTTGGGGTTAAAACCTAATTCTCACTACCCCCTAAAGTTAATTAATTGTTGCATTGCCAATAAGCTCCATACACATTTTTGCCCTTAAATTGAATATAGTCCTGTTCATATTCTGGATTTTCTAAACAAAATCCTTGAGCCTGCCAGAGCTCAATCAAAGGTAAAAAGTTGGACCAGGCAAGCTGACTTGTCCCTAAAAGGAAAAATAACAACCAATATAAAGAAATTGGGAGTTTCATATTTTATTCTCCTATTGAGCAGATATTTTTAAAAATTTTTATTTTTTATATGGTAGCAAATTTTTATGATGAAAACAAGTTTGTAATGGAAAAATAGGATATATTTTTAAGATGTTTTTGTATTAGAAAAAATAAAAGATAATTAGAGGTTAAAGAGAATAAGTTTCAAAGATAAAGTCAGTCAAAGAGACATAAAAAACTTTATTTACCAGGTGAAATTTTTGTTTTCTTAAAAAGGAAATGGCTTCTGCGCTTTGTAAGGTAGCTATCAGGCTTACCATAGGTGCTGGGGACCCCAGGGTGTTTTCTGCACCTTCTTCTTGACTACCCTGGTAAAAGGCTAGAGGAGCTTTGCTTTGTGGTAGAACAGTACTTAAAAAACCTTCAAAGCCAGCAATGGCTCCTGTAACAATGGGAATGTTTTTTTGCTGGCATTTTTGGATTAAAACTGGTTTAAAGCCTATACCTCCCAGACAATCTATTACCAGGTCTACCTGGGATATTTGAGTTTCTAAATCCTGCTCAGTTAAAAAGTAGTCTAGGGGGGTTAACTGAAGAAAGGGAAAAATAGTTTGCAGCCTTTTTTTAGCTTCTAAGGCCTTGTTTTGGCCCAGGTTTTTAAGGGTGGAAAACAATTGGCGGTTTAAATTGGTCTCTTCAAAAGTATCACCATCTGCAAAGACAAGTTTTCCCACTCCACTTCTAGCCAAGAGTTCTAAGACATAGCCTCCAAGCCCACCACAACCTACGACCAATACCTTGCTTTGCAGGAGTTTTTTTTGTTCTTCTATACTTAGGGCCTTAAAATTCTTTTTTAAGCCCAAGGGTAAAAGGTTTTGGTGAAGAAGAGAAGAGAGGGATGATTTTTCTAATAAAGAAGCAAGATTTTCCCAGGCTAAAAAATTAACTTTACTCAAAAATTATCCTCCTCCTACAGCTGGGAAAATGCCAATTCTATCCCCATCTTGTAAAGGTGTGTCTAGAGAAGCATGCCCTCCGTTTACAAACACCACTTTTACTTCTTCTAAGGGAATATTTAACCTTTTTATCACCTCTTGTACGGTCATCCCAGGGGTAAATTCCAGCTTGCCCTGGTCCGGGGTGTATTCATGTAAGGTGGCAAAGCATTTTACTTCTAACATGGTTTAGCTTTTTAAAAGGGCTGGGAAAAGATTCCCAACCCCTTTTTTATTTTGTGAGATTATAATACCTTAGCTTGTTGTAATTCTTCAATGCTAAAATCCCAGACAGTATTATGAGGAGGCAAAGGTTCATTGATAAAGAAGTCAGGTAACTGGTCTTGAGCTTTGGTAAAGCCTGCATCCTGGTTAAAAGAGTACTCATCCTTAAGTACGCTTATACCGAGGTTGACAATATCATCTACAGTGATGTTTTGACCTACTTTGGCAGAAATTAGCTTGGCTATAGTCTCCAGGGCATCTTCTGTATCCAAAACAGCAAAGGCCACAAACAGGCAGAAGCCCGTAGAATCTATGGCTGCAGTGGCGATTTGTAGGTTTTTGGAGACTTCTACATTTCCTTCTTTACCCAGAGGATTAATATCTCCACCTACTTTTAAGATGTTTTGGCATACTGCATAACCTGCAGTATGGTCTGCGCCCATGGGACTGGTAGCATAGGTTACGCCCACACCTTTTACTGCCCTTGGGTCATAGGCTGGCAGGGATTGTCTTTTTACCACCGGTACTCTTTCTACTCCTAAGGCCTCACCTGTGAAAGTTGCTCCATTGGCAATAATCTTGCCCAGGTAGTCTTTGGAGTCATAGACTTTTTTCAAAAGGTCTATGGCAGCCTGGCCATCACCCCAGGGGATTAGGCCTGCTTCCATGGCTACAGCAATGGTGTTGCCCATTTCAATGGTATCCAGGCCCAAATCATCACAGAGCCTGTCCAACTGGGCTAGATGGTCTAGGTTATCTATCAAAGTGTTGGGGCCTAAAGCCCAGACTGTTTCATATTCAAAACCAGAAGTTATGTATTCTCCCTTTTCATCCACATAAGATTGAGAGCACTGGATAATACAGCCTGGATGGCAACCTTCTTTGGCTACGCCTCCTCTTTTGTTAATGATTTCCACCATTTTTTCGCCACTTACCTCTTGAGCTTTGTCAAAACGGCCAAAGCGGAAGTTTTTGGTGGGCAGGGCCCCTGCTTCGTTGATAATATTGATTAAAATGGAGGTGCCAAAGGAAGGAAGCCCCTGGCCTGTAACTGCATGATTGGTTAAAATTTCAGCCCAGCGTTTGGCTGCTGCCTTAAAGGTCTCTTTGTCTACTATTTCTGTTCCAGGAGCGCCTTCGTCATTTACCACAATGGCCTTGATGCCTTTAGAGCCCATTACTGCGCCTAAACCACCTCTACCAGCTGCTCTGGCAGGTCTTCCCTTGGGGTCAGTAAATTGAATGGATGCTCCCAAGCGTAAGTCCTCTCCTGCAGGGCCAATAACTAAAATCCCCACTTTTTTGCCGTACTTGGCAAAGAGTTTCTCTGCAGTGGCATAGGTGCCAAGGCCTGCTAACTCAGGCATGTCTTCTATTTTTACTCCATCTTTGTCTAGGTAGATAATGCGAGTGGACTTTTCTTCTGGTTTGTCTTCTAAAACAATGCCTCTTATGCCCAGTTTGGCCATTTTTTGAGAAAAGGTTCCACCAGCATTGGCTTCTTTTATGCCACCAGTTAGAGGAGATTTACCGCCCACAGAAATTCTTCCTGAATTGGCTAGAGGAGTTCCACTTAAAAGACCTGTGGCTACAATGAGTTTATTATCTTTTCCCAGAGGATGACAGGTAGGAGGAACCTCTTTGCGAATTAACTTAGAGGTTAAGGCTCTACCACCCAGAAGGTTTAGCTCTCCTCCCAGTTCTTCAAAAGAGACTTCCTTAGTTTTGGTATTAATACGCAATAGTTTAGCCATGGTTTGCCTCCTTGGTTGGCTTTAGGTTTATTTTTTAAGCACTTATTTAAAGCAAAAATGCATTAAAGTCAATTGCTTTTAAGATAAAAGGCCTTCAAATCTGGCAAAATTTATCATCGTTGGAAGGTAGAAACTTTTCGGTTTTAGTGGTTGCCAAGGGGAGTTTTTTTTTATTAAATAAACAAAAGAGGCGGAGAAGAAATATGGAAATAAAACTTTTGTTGGTTGTTCCAGATCAAGAAATTTCAGAAACTATTAGAGATTTTTTGGCCAAAGAGAAAAGAGTTAAAATTTTAGGAGAAGCAAAGACTGCTTTTGAGGCCTTGGAGCTTCTGGAAAACATACCCTATGATCTCTTTTTGGCTACTACTGATTTAAGTGGTGGAGTAGATGGATTTGAACTGGCGCAAATTTTAAATCAACGCAAGAAAAGACCCAAGATTGCTTTTATTGCCCAAGATGAGACTTTGGCCTTTAAGGCCTTTGAAGTGGGAGCAATAGATTATTTGGTGTGGCCCTTTATTCGAGAGAGACTAATCAAGACTATTGAAAGGGTAGAGTATTTACTGGAGCCCCCAGAACATATTGTCCAGGCTCAAAAAGCAGAAGAGCAGGATACTGTACATTTGGACTTAAAAGAAGAAGAACAGGAGGATATTCTGCAGGCTTTGAGAAAGGCCTGGAGCTTTAAAGAAAGGAAGATTAAGGACCTGGAAAAGTTGCCCATCAATCAGGATGGCAAGCTTATCTTGGTACCTTATCATCAAATTGTATTTGTGGAAGCTTATGAAGATTATAGTTATGTCCATACTCCAGGAGAAAGGTATCTTACCTCCTATAGATTGAAAAATTTAGAAAAGAAACTCACTCCTTATGGCTTTTTTAGAATTCATCGTAAGTATTTGGTAAATCTGGAAATGGTTACAGAGATAGCTTCTTTACCTGGAAGCAATTTTATGTTGCGCACCACAGGTAAGAAAAAAATAGAGTTGCCCATTAGCAGGCGCAGAATAGGGGAGTTAAAAGAGATTTTGGGTCTTTAAGCCTTTTACCATTTAACTATGTGTTTAAACCTTTAATCGATAAAAGTCTTTTTTTTTATTTTACTTTATTTATATTTGCCTTGTTCCTAAAAATTTAAGAACAAGGTTAACGAGAGACCTTTGATGGGGTCTTGGAAAAAGGAGGAAATAATATGGAAAGTAAAGGTGCTCTAGACGCTTTATTAAAAGAAGAGCGAGTATTTAGACCTTTGCCTCAATTGGTAATTGAAGCCAATGTGAATCCCCAAGAATATGAAGAAGCCATTAAAAAGGCTGAAGATAATTATCTAGAATACTGGGAAGAAGCTGCCAAAGAATTAAATTGGTTTAAAAAATGGGATAAAGTGTTAGATGACTCAGAGGCTCCTTTTTATAAGTGGTTTGTGGGAGCCAAGTGTAATATCGTTTATAATGCCCTGGATAGACATATTGAGACAGTAAATAAAAATAAATTGGCTCTTATCTGGGAAGGAGAGCCTGGAGATACAAAAAAGCTTACTTATTATGAGCTTTATAGGGCTGTAAATCGTTTTGCCAATGGATTAAAGGCTCTGGGTATTAAAAAAGGTGATAGGGTGGTACTCTACATGCCACCTTTACCAGAGACCGTAATTGCACTTTTGGCAGTGGCCAAGATTGGTGCTATTCACAGTATGGTTTTTGCGGGGTTTTCTGCTAAGGCCCTGCGAGATAGAATTCAAGATGCTAGGGCGAAATTGGTCATTACTGCAGATGGATTTTATCGCAATGGGCGGGTAATAAATTTAAAAACAGTAGTGGATGAAGCCCTTACCCAGGGTTGTGATTGTGTGGAAACAGTAGTGGTAGTACACAGAGCCAATGTGGATGTGGAAATGGTAGATGCCAGGGATATTTGGTATGAAGACTTGGTAAGGCAGGAAAGTCCAGAGTGCCCCACTGAAGTAATGGATTCAGAGGATATGCTCTTTTTACTCTATAGTTCTGGTACCACGGGTAAACCTAAAGGTATTGTACATACCCATGGTGGATATATGGTGGGGGTATATCGTTCTTTGATGTGGGTTTTTGATATTAAACCTACAGATATTTTCTGGTGTACTGCTGATGTGGGCTGGATTACTGGCCATAGCTATGTGGTATACGGACCTCTTATGGCTGGGACTACCACAGTAATTTACGAAGGACATCCTCTTTATCCTCAGGCAGATAGGCTTTGGGATATGGTGTCTAGGTATGGAGTGACCATTTTTTATACTGCGCCTACTTTGGTGAGGATGCTGATGCGTTTTGGCTCTCAATATCCCAAGAAACACGACTTATCTACCTTAAGGCTTTTAGGTTCTGTGGGTGAGCCCATCAATCCAGAGGCCTGGGTTTGGTTTTATAAAAATGTGGGTAGGGAGGTGTGTCCTATTATGGACACCTGGTGGCAGACAGAAACAGGTTCTTTTATGATTAGTCCTTTACCTATTACCCTGCTAAAGCCAGGTTCGGCGACCAAACCTTTACCAGGGATTTTTGCTGATGTGGTAGATGAAGAAGGTAATTCCTTGCCTCCAGGAAAAGGTGGACTTCTGGTTATTAAAAAGCCCTGGCCTTCTATGTTGAGAACCCTTTATAACGATCCGGAGAGGTACAAAAAAACTTACTGGGAAAAGTTCCCTGGGTGGTATTTAGCCGGGGATGTAGCCAGAAAAGATGAGGATGGCTATTTTTGGATTCAAGGTAGAGCTGATGATGTTTTGAATATTGCTGGACATAGAGTGGGAACAGCTGAGTTAGAAAGTGCTTTGGTATCTCATAGGGCAGTAGCTGAGGCGGCAGTTATAGGTATTCCTGATCCTATTAAAGGTGAAGTGGCCAAGGCTTTTGTAATTTTGAGTGCTGATGCAGAAGTAGAAGATACAGACGAGTTAATTAAAGAATTAAAGGGGCATGTACGTAAGGAATTAGGCCCAGTAGCTGTCATTAAAAGTATTGAAATTAGAGACAAATTGCCCAAGACCAGAAGTGGTAAGATTATGCGCAGGGTCTTAAAAGCTCAAGAATTGGGACAAGAGGTAGGAGATACTTCTACTTTAGAAGAATAAAATTCCCCGTTTAGGAAGGGGGAAGGGTGAAGACTTGGTTTAAGGGAGTAATCTTAAGTTAAGAGATTACTCCCTTTTTCTTTTCTTGCTAAAATGAAAAACAAACTATATGGCTAGCCCATAAAAAAAAGAGGAGAGGTGGTTTTATGAAGAGAAGTTTGTTTTTTCTGGTTGTTGGGATGGCTTTTTTGGTCTTGGGGTTATCCTCAGCTTGGGCCAAAGAGCTTAAAGTAGGTTTTATTTATGTTTCTCCCATTGGAGATGCTGGATGGTCTTATGCCCATGACCTGGGAAGACAGGCACTGGAGAAGATGGAAGGGGTTACTACTTCTTATGTTGAAGCAGTACCAGAAGGCAGTGATGCCGAGAGGGTTATTTTAAATATGGCCAGAAAAGGCTATGATATAATCTTTGGTACTAGTTATGGTTATATGGACTCCATGTATAAGATAGCTCAAAAGTTTCCTCAAACAGTTTTTATGCACTGTTCTGGGTTTAAACGGGCTAAAAATATGGGTACTTATTTTGGCAGAATGTATCAGGCCAGATATTTAAGCGGTATTGTGGCTGGAATGATGACTAAATCCAATATCCTGGGTTATGTAGCAGCCTTTCCTATTCCTGAAGTTATAAGAGGTATTAACGCTTTTACTCTGGGAGCCAGGAGCGTTAATCCCAAGGTCCAGGTTAGAGTGGTCTGGACTAAAACCTGGTATGACCCTGCTACAGAAAAAGAAGCTGCCAAAAGTTTACTGGATGTAGGGGCTGATGTTTTGACTCAGCATCAGGATTCTCCAGCAACCCAGGAAGCAGCTCAGGAAGCTGGAGTGTATTCTATAGGTTATAATTCTGATATGGCCCAATTCGCTCCCAAGGCTCATTTAGTAGCAGCAGTGTGGAATTGGACTCCCATTTATAAGGAAATCGTTGAAGAAGTAAAAGCAGGTAAGTTTAAGAGCAGGGATATCTGGTATGGACTGGAAAAAGGAGTTGTAGGGTTATCTCCTTTTGGGCCTATGGTGCCTGAAAAGATAAAGGAAAAGGTATTGAAGATAAAAGAGGAAATTAAGAAAGGTAAATTTAAGGTTTTTACAGGTCCTATTAAAGATCAACAGGGCAAGATTAGAATTCCTGCTGGAAAGGTAGCTAGTGACCAAGAGCTTTTGGGCATGGATTGGTTTGTAGAGGGAGTAATAGGCAATACCAAGTAAAATTGAGATAAATATAGTATAAAAAAGGGAGCTTAAGCTCCCTTTTTTTATTTGTGGACTAAGTTTAATTGTGCATTGGCTTTACTTATTTCTATAATGGCCTGATTGAGATTTTTTAGTTTGCTAATTTTTACTTCAGGGGCATCCAGGTCTATTTTTTTACCCGTTAACTTAAAAACCACTTCTTCTATTTCTTCTTTAGAAAGGTTTTGATCATGGGTTTCATAGCTTAAAAGGGGATAGGAGTTATCCAAGGCACTTTTCTTGGTATTTTTATTGGTATTTGGTAGATAAATGGTACCTGAAGAAAAGTCTACAGCAAAGGCGATAAGGCCTGGAATCAGGAAAAATAATAGACCTATAGCATCCAGAATAGCAATGGAAGTATCAATTTTTCCTCCAGTTTGTCCCCTGCGTTCAGGATAGATAAAATATCCACAGGACATGGTTTGGAAGAGAAAGATAGCACTTACTCCTAGGATTAAGAAATTTTTAATCTTCACTATTCACCTCCTTAAAAATTTGAATAAATATTACATAAGTATTTTTTAATAGTAAAGATTTATATTCCTTTATAAATTTTTTTAGTAGTTAAGCAAAGATTTCTTTAAGAAAAATTCATTGAGTCCAATTAGTTTTAAATAAAAGGATAAAATTTTAAGTGAAAAATTTTTTCTTGATTTTTTTTTAAAAAAAGGTAAAGAGTCTTCTCCTACGGCGAGGTAGCTCAGCTGGTTAGAGCATGCGGCTCATATCCGCAGAGTCGGGGGTTCAAGTCCCTCCCTCGCTACCAGAGGATAAAAAGAGCCCTAAAAAGGGGCTCTTTTTGTTTTTGGGCTTGCCTACAGAACAAAGAATGTTTATTTAGAGATTAGTTCTTTTAGATATAAATTTCGCCTGGGGGCGAAATGGTTTCGACGGGGAGATTTGTAGGTCAAGGTTGCAGGCCGAGGTGCTGCGAGGTCCTCGTAAAACACGCAGCGAAATAATAAATGCCAACGATAATTACGAATACGCTCTCGCTGCTTAATTAAAGCGAGCGTCTTTATCTTCTCTTGCCTGAGGGGAGGATAAAGGCGGAATAGGCATCAGGCTAGCCTTTGGTTTTTGTCTGGAGGGCCAAAGGTGAAAATAAATCCAGACCGGTCTTTAGGTGCCTGACCAGGGGCTAACCTAAAGACGAGATGTTAAAACCTGGTCTAAGCCTGTAGAAGCCTTGTCCGAAGCTTCTCGGACGTGGGTTCGACTCCCACCGCCTCCACCATTTGAAAAAAGACAACCCGTCTCTCCGGGGTTATTCTCCGGGACGACGGGTTTTCTATTTCCCCTTGTTTTCAAAGGGTTTGCGCCAGTTTCACATCTTTTACGACCCGTTCTCCACCCGCCTGAATCTCCCTCTTTTCCCGCCTTTCATTCTCTGTTTGCCCCCCAGATTCTCTGTTTTCTCCGGACCAAGTCCGAAGCTCGTCCGGAAAGCTACATCCTTGATTGATATGGGTTTGCGGCTGGTTGCCGTTTTTGGCGGTTGTC